>NZ_JBTWEN010000008.1:0-273389 GCF_056958115.1 Agarivorans sp. D1326
GTAAGAAGTGCTTAACAAAGAGTAAAGTTCGCTTATCCGCACCCTTCGGGCAGCATTTGCACAAACAATAAGCATAGCCCTTATTTGTTAGCTTTCCCTCTTGTCAGCTCCATTAAAGTGAATATGATGGGGCTGCAATTCAGTGCTCACTGAGTACTTTCTATTCCCTAACCTTGGTCAATCATGCTTAGTAAAAACATTACCTTACAATTTTGGCGCTATTCCATTCCTTCGGTCGTAGCAATGATTGTGAGTGGTATTTATCTGATTGTTGATGGCATGTTCATTGGCCAAGTGCTCGGCGCAGAAGGGTTAGCAGCCATTAACCTAGCTTGGCCGATTATATTTTTAGTCACCGGTTTAGGTTTAATGGTTGGAGTAGGTGGCGGTGCGTTAATCTCTATTGCTACCGGTGAGGGTAAAACCAGCAAGGCGCAGAGTTTGTTAAGCCACGCCTTCTTGCTCATGCTAATTATGGCGGTGCTGTTTAGTGCCATTTTGGCCCTATTAGGCGCCAAACCCATTACCTTGCAAGGGGCTAGCGGCAATATTCAACATATGGCCGAGAGCTACCTAGGCATTTTAGGGAACGGCGCGCTGGTTGTATTGTTTAGCTGCGCCCTGCCCATATTGATTAGAAACGACAACTCTCCCAACTTTGCCACCCTATTGATGATAGTGGGCGCATTGGCCAACATCGGCCTCGATTATTTATTTATTGTAAAGTGGGATTGGCAGCTAGCGGGTGCGGCTTACGCCACCTTAGGCGCACAAGCTCTGGTAATGTTCTTAGCGATTGCATACTTCTTCTCTCGCTACAGCAGCTTAAGTTTTCAAATTAGCGGTTTTTGCTTAAAGCCAAAGTACCTCGCCAATATAAGCAATTTAGGTTTAAGCAGCTTTTTTACTACGGTATACACCGCCTTTATTACCTTGGTGCACAATTACTTATTCTTACGTTATGGCAGTGTGACCGACACCGGCGCCTATGCCATTGTGTTGTACTTAAGCGTTATTTATTACTTTATTGCCGAAGGGTTTGCCAACGGCATGCAGCCTCTCATCTCCTATAACTTTGGCGCTAAACGCTACGACAATGTGCTAAAAGTGATGGCGCTAGGCTTTAGCATTATCCTAGGCAGCGGTGTAGCGGCAGTGTTTTTGATGAACCTATTTAGCGAACTTAGCGTATCGATATTTAACAACGATGACCCTGCACTATTAGACGCCACAGTAAGCGGTATTCGCTTACACCTGTGGGCCATGCCATTAGACGGCTTAATTTTTACCGGCGCGGTGGTGTTTCAGTCGATAAACCGCGCTAATCGCGCTAGCTTTATTTCGGTCGGCAACATGGCTATTCAACTGCCGTTTATGTTGCTATTGCCCGCCGCCTATGGCGTGGTGGGGATCTGGCTGGTTATGCCGCTATCTACGGTAATACTTAGCGCAGTAGTAGCGTGGTGGCTGGTAAGCTTGGTAAAACAACTTAAAGCAGAGTTCACGCCACCAGCAGCTTAGCTTTGCTAACAAAAACGCCGAGCATTAGCTCGGCGTTTTTCTTGAATATGCAGTGTTTAAGGTAAAGCCTTGCCACGCGATGTGACATACAACTGATACCATTGCTCGCGACTAAGCTGCAGTTTAGTGGCATCACCACAGGCGCGAATGCGGTCTGGGTTTACACTGCCAATAACTGGTTGAATCCCAGCTGGGTGGCGCATTAGCCACGCTAGTACAACGGCCTCTGGCGAACTTGAGTTTTGATCAGCGTATTGGCGAACAAGCTGCGCGGTATCACGCTGAGCTTGGCTGGCATTTGATAAATCGGCACCGCTAAACAAGCCGCGGGATAAACTTCCCCAAGCCTGAATTTGCACCTTATTCATAGCGCAATACTCAAGGGTACCAGGCGCAAAACTGTGGCCTTTTACCTGTTCGTCGTTTACTGCAATATTGTGGTCAAGCCAGTCTAGTTTCGACAAGCTCATCTCTAACTGATTAGCCACTAGCGGAAAACTCAGCAGCGATTGCAAATGCGCAATTTGTGCTCCACTCATGTTAGATACACCAAAGTGCTGCACTTTACCGCTATCTTTAAGTTCGCTAAGCACCGCGGCCACTTCGTCCATTTCGGCCAAAGGATCTGGGCGGTGCAGCATCATCACATCAATGGTTTCACTTTGTAAGCGGCGCAGCGAATCTTCAACATTTTGACGAATGTAATCTGCCGACCAATCATAACGACCACACCACTGCTCATCACCAAAACGAATTGCCGCTTTAGTTTGCAGAATAATTTGCTCACGCAGCTCTGGGCGCTGTGCCAATACTTGACCAAATACTTGCTCAGCCTTACCCATGGTATAGATGTCGGCGTGGTCAAAATAGTTAATGCCTATTTCTAAGGCCGCATCAATAGCGGTATGCGCTTGGTTTAAATGATCTTGCGTTACAGGTGAGTTATCCCAGTTTCCGCCTAAACCCATACAGCCATATACAAGGCGACTTGCCTTAGGAAAAACCTGATTAATCGGTGATGCAGCCATTACGTGCTTACCTTTATGATTACGAATATTAGGCAAGTATAACGATAAATCAGCGGGCGCTAATAGGTTTATAGGCAGAAAATACGAACTATAGTACGAGAAACAAGGATTGAACGGCTGGCGCTTGGCCAGCCGATAGTACTAAAGCAAATCTCGAATTCGGTAATAGGTCATGGCAAGCACTAAGGCAGGAGTACGTAATAAGCGCCCACCGGGAAAAGGCATATGTGGAATTTTATCGAATATGTCAAAGCGCTCTGAGGTGGCCATAATCGATTCCGCCATTAACTTACCCGCCAAACCCGTGGCTGCAATACCATGGCCCGAGAAGCCTTGAGCAAAATACACATTTGGCGCTATTCGGCCAAAGTGCGGCGCACGATTAATAGTGATGCCCACATTACCGCCCCAGGCAAACTCCACCGGTTCATCGCTTAATTGGGGGAAAACCCAATCCATGCGTTGTTTCATGGTTTGCGCTAAATTACGTGGTTCAATTCCCGAATAACTCACTCGGCCACCAAACAACATGCGGTGATCGCCAGAACAGCGGTAATAATCCAGTACAAAGTTGATGTCGCATACCGCCATGTTGTTGGTAATCAGTTCGCGTGCACGCTCTTCACCTAAGGGTTTCGTGGCACAAATATAAGTACCTACCGGCATTACCTTGCTCTCTAACTTACTGTTTAACCCTTCCATATAGGCATTACAGGCCAACACCACATGTTGGCAACTAACGCTAGCCTGCTCGGTATGAAGCCTAACCTTAGCGCCGTGTTCAATTTTGATGACCTTGCTGTCTTCATAAATGCTAGCGCCAGCATTTTCAGCAGCCTTTACCAAGCCTAAGGTGTAATTAAGCGGATGTAAGTGACCGCTATTTGAATCAAACATCCCGCCTAAATAACGGGGGCTTTTTAACTGGCTTTCCAGCTTATCTTGCGACCAATATTCTAAATGCTCATAGCCGTAATCTTCACTAAGCTGTTGCTGCCATTCTTTTAACTCGCGAACATGACGATCTTTAATCGCAACATGAATTTGACCATCTTGCCAATCACAATCAATTTGGTGTTTGCGAATGTTGTCTTTAGTAACAGCTAGCGATTCAACCGAGAGGTCCCAGAGTTTTTTTGCATCATCTTTACCCACCAATTTCTCTAGGGTGGACTGCTCACTGGCCCAGCCAAAAATAGCTTGTCCGCCACTTCGTCCCGAGGCTCCCCAGCCTACTCGGCTGCCTTCCAGCAAAATAACCTTATAACCTTGGCTAGCTAACTCTAGTGCGGTGCTAGCGCCGGTTATACCTGCTCCTACTACACATACATCAGCTTGATGCTCGCCTTGTAGTTGCGGATAGTCCAACTGTAGGTTGGCACTTGCTGCATAATATGAATTTGCATGTTGCGCTTTCATTTTCTCACCTTAAACATAAAAACAAATCTGCTGTTCGCACTACACCATTTGCTGATACCACTGCTGCTCTAAAGGTGTCACTTGCGCCTCAAAGCGCTGCCACTCATTAAGTTTGTTGGCATGGTACACATGGCTAAAATCTGCACCTAGGAGCGACCACAAGGTGGAGTGCTCAAATTCGGCTAAGGCCTGTTGCCAGGAACTCGGCAAAGCAGGGGCTGGTACTTTACTGGCATCGCCACTCACTGCTTTAGGGCAATCAAGCTGTTGTTCTATGCCATGGGTAATCCCGGCCAATAAGGCCGACATAACAATATAAGGGTTACAATCGGCACCCGCTACACGGTGCTCGATACGGGTATTTTCAGTGCTACCAGAAGGTATGCGCAAGGCAACGGTGCGGTTGTCCCAACCCCAATCGGCTTGCAATGGCACAAACATATCTGGTTGGAATCGGCGATAAGAGTTGGCATTAGGTGCTAACAAAGCAATGGCCTGGGGCATGGTGTCTAAGAGCCCGGCCAAGGCGAATTCCAGCAAGCTTTGTTCAGTGGCAAAGCGGTTTTGGCCCTGCTTGTCTAACATACTAATGTGCACGTGGCAGCCATTGCCAGAATGCTCGGCATAAGGTTTCGCCATGAAAGTGGCTAAATAGCCATGTTGTTTGGCTACTGCTTTAATTGCGCGTTTCAAGAGAATGGCTTGATCGCAAGCCAGCAGCGGGTCGTGCTGATGCTGCAATGTCACTTCAAACTGCCCAGGAGCGTATTCTGCAATAACGTTGTCACTGGGAATATTTTGGGTATGGCAGTAATCCTGAATATCACGAATAAATTCATCAAACTCATCGAGTTCATCTAAGGAATAAACTTGGGTTTGCTGCATACGCTGCTGCGATTTTGGCAGCAATGGCGCTTGTGGTTGGCGGTTTTCACTACGTGCATCAAGTAAGTAAAACTCCCACTCAATGGCCACACAGGGAAATAAATTTTGCTGATGCAATCCTTGCAATACTTTACTAAGTAATTGTCGTGGGTCTGCAAAAAATGGCGAACCATCAACTTCATGCATGGTTAATAAAGCTTGCGCGGCATTTTTTTTCCAAGGAATCATCGACAAGCTATGCGGTAACAAGTGACAAATACGATCGCCATCGCCTTGTTCAAAGCCCAGTCCGGTTTGCTCTACGGTGTCACCGCAAATATCTAGCGCAAATACCGAAGCTGGTAAACACATCCCCTCTTGGGCAATTTTGGCTAAGGACGCCGCTTCTATGCGTTTACCGCGGATCACACCATTCATGTCAGATAGCATTAAATCAATGCTCTCTAACTGTGGATGAGCCGCCAAAAAATCCTCTACTTGTTGAAGCATACTGATTGGCTGAATCTGTGGCTGGTGTTTCAACATAATTAACAGTCCCTTGGTAAAAGCGTCCCTTAAACCCTATAAATTTACAACACAGTGTTAAGTATAATGCAAATTAAATTGCACAATAAGCTAAAAAAGGGGCTATATTTAGTTTTTATTTAACACTCTGTTGACTTTGGCGAAAAATCATGACAATTCTAATTAATACGGGGCAAAAATTAAGCTAAACAAGAAAATGCCCCTATTTACTTAACAGATTTATGACAGGTGATTATGGATAACGTCAGGAAGTGGTTTGAGGAAAATCGTATAACCGAAGTTGAGTGCCTCATCCCCGATATAACCGGTAATGCTCGCGGCAAAATCATTCCCGCCAGCAAGTATCTAAAAGAAGGCGGTATGCGCCTGCCTGAATCAATTTTCTACCAAACAGTCACTGGCGACTGGCCCGACGATGATGACTTATTCGATTGGACCGAAAAAGACATGAACCTAGAGCCCGATACCGACAGCCTGCGTTTTGTTCCTTGGGCCAAAGAGCCAACCGCTCAGCTTATTCACGATTGTTACGACAGCCAAGGCGAGCTGATTGGCATGGCGCCACGCTCGGTCCTAAAAAAAGTACTCGCGCTCTACGAAAAAGAAGGCTGGAAACCAATTGTGGCGCCAGAACTAGAATTTTTCTTAGTGAAGAAAAACCTCGACTGGGATTACCCGCTAGAACCACCCATTGGACGTAATGGCCGACCAGAAACAGCACGTCAATCTTTTAGCATTGATGCGGTAAATGAGTTTGATCCGCTGTTTGAAGACATGTACGACTACTGCGAAGCGCAGAACCTAGATGTAGATACCTTGGTACATGAATCTGGTGCAGCGCAAATGGAAATTAACTTTGATCACGGCGAGCCAACGTTAGCCTGTGACCAAGTATTCCTTTTCAAACGCACCATGCGCGAAGCAGCCTTACAGCATGATACCTATGCCACGTTCATGGCTAAGCCAATGGAAGATGAGCCCGGCAGCGCGATGCATATTCACCAAAGCTTAGAAGACCATAATGGCAACAATTTGTTTGCTAATGAAGATGGCAGCAACAGCCAAATGTTTTTAAGTTTTATCGCCGGTTTACAGCAATTTACTCCTGCTAGCATTGCCTTTTATGCCCCTAACGTGAACAGCTATCGACGCTTAATGTTTGGCGACTCGGCGCCAATTAATTTGCAATGGGGCATCGACAACCGCACCGTGGGTTTACGCGTACCGCTATCAGATAAGCAAAATCGCCGCGTAGAAAACCGCTTTGCCGGCGCCGACGCCAACCCTTATCTAGCCATGGCACTTACCTTAGCCTGCGGTTACATCGGCATGAAAAAACAACTAACACCTTCTGCAGAGGAAAAAGGTGATGTAAGCGAAGATCGTTACACCCTGCCCGGCACCTTAGAAGAAGCATTAGTTAAGTTAGAGCAATGCGACGAACTCAAGGAAATTCTGGGTGAACGCTTTGTGAACTGTTACGTGGCAGTAAAACGTAAGGAATACCAAACCTACTTCAAGGTCATTAGTTCTTGGGAGCGTGAGTTTTTGTTACTCAACGTATAAACCCAGAGTTAACTCAGCCACAAGGAGGCGAAATGAGCACAGCAACATTGACGATACAACAACAAGACAGCGCCCACTGTTTGCACCCTTTCACTAACTTTAAAGAGTTAAATGCCAAGGGAGCTCGAGTGATAGAACGAGGCGAAGGTGTGTTTGTATTCGACAGTGAGGGCAATAAGTTGCTCGATGCCATGGCCGGCCTGTGGTGTGTGAATCTAGGTTATGGTCGCCAAGAGTTAGTGGATGCTGCAGCCAAACAAATGCAGCAGCTGCCCTACTACAACCTGTTTTTTCAAACGACTCACAGCCCGGCGGTTGAATTATCTACCCTGCTAGCCGAGCTAACACCAGAGGGCTTAAACCATGCTTTTTTTACCGGCTCGGGTTCAGAGTGCAATGACACCGTAGTACGCATGGTACGCCACTATTGGGCCAGCAAAGGCCAGCCCAATAAGTTAGAAATAATTAGTCGCAACAACGCCTATCACGGCAGCACCATGGCTGGAGCAAGCCTTGGTGGCATGGGCTTTATGCACGCCCAAGGTGGCTTGCCATTGCCTAATATTAGCCACATCGATCAACCTTATTGGTTTGAAGAAGGCCAAGGCCAAGATCCACAACAGTTTGGTTTAGAGCGTGCCCAACAATTAGAGCAAAAAATTCTAGAGCTAGGCGAAGATAAAGTAGCAGCATTTATCGCCGAGCCTATTCAAGGTGCCGGTGGCGTAATTATTCCACCCGACTCTTATTGGCCTGAGATTCAACGCATTTGCGACAAATACGATATTTTGTTGATAGTAGACGAAGTGATCTGTGGATTTGGCCGCACCGGTGAATGGTTCGCCTGCCAAACCTACAACATTAAGCCAGATTTACTGTGTTTAGCGAAAGGCATTACCTCTGGCTATTTACCAATGGGCGCAGTGATGGTGTCGGACAAAGTAGCTCAAGGCCTAACCGAGGCCGATACCGAATTCGCCCATGGCTTTACCTATTCCGGCCACCCTGCAGCTTGCGCGGTAGCCATTGAAAACATTCGCATCATGCAACAAGAGAACATTATTAGCCATGTACGTAATGACATAGCCCCTTATCTAGCCCAACGCTGGCAAGAACTGGCCAGTCATCCCTTAGTCGGCGAGGCTCGCAGTAAAGGCATGGTGGCAGCCATAGAGCTGGTTGCCGATAAAAACACCCTGCAACGCTTTAGCAAAGAGCAAGGCGCTGGCGGTGTGTGTCGCGATATATGCATAAACAATGGGCTTATCATGCGCGCTTGCGGCGATACCATGATTATTTCACCCCCATTGGTTATTACAAAACAACAAGTCGATCAGTTAATTACACTGGCAAAACAAAGTTTGGATGACACTCTGCAGGCATTGAGTTAATCCGCGAAGCAGTACGAGCAATCACCACAAGGATTTGGAGAACAACATGAAAAACGCTAGCTTTACCCTAACCCTAGCATCCCTGTTAACTGCCAGCGCATTTACCCTGCAGGCAGCCGAAGAAAAAGTACTTAATGTGTACAACTGGTCTGACTATATCGCCGAAGACACCATCGCCCAGTTTGAAGCCGAAACCGGCATTAAAGTGGTTTACGATGTATTCGATTCAAACGAAGTACTTGAAGCCAAGATTCTTTCTGGCTCAACCGGTTTTGACATTGTGGTGCCAACTTCAGACTTTTTAGCCCGCCAAGTTCAGGCTGGAGCGTTTATCAAATTAGATAAAACAAAGTTGAGTAATTACGCCAACTTAGATGATAAAATCATGTCAATGCTTGATGAAACTGCAGATCCGGATAATCAATATGCAGTGCCTTACCTTTGGGGAACCACAGGTTTAGGTTACAACGTAGACAAAGTTAAAGAAGTATTAGGTGACGACGCCCCAGTAGATAGTTGGGATCTGGTATTTAAGCCAGAAAACATGGAAAAACTGCAAAGCTGTGGAGTAGCATTTTTAAATGCTCCTACCGAGTTATTTGCAGCAGCGCTGCATTACGTAGGTAAAGATCCAAACAGTGTTGATCCAAACGACTACAAAGACACTGGCGAGGCATACAAACTGCTCAAATCAGTACGCCCTTATGTGACTTATTTTCACTCTTCGCAATACATTAATGACTTAGCGAACGGTGACATTTGTGTGGCTATTGGTTGGTCTGGTGATGTACTGCAAGCCTCTGATCGCGCAGCCGAAGCCGATAACGGAGTAGTGGTTGAGTATGTTATCCCGCAAGAAGGGGCCTTAGCCTGGTTTGACCTAATGGCCATTCCAGCAGATGCACCACATAAAGATAATGCACACAAATTCATTAACTTCTTGCTGCAGCCTAAAGTGATTTCGGAGATCTCTAACTACGTATGGTATGCCAACCCAACGCCTGCCTCTAAAGAGTTTATTGATCCAGAAATTATTGAACATCCGGGTATCTATCCAAGTGACGAAACCTTGGCTAAATTATATGGAGCCAAGGTAATGCCAGCAAAAGCGTCTCGAACTCTGACACGCTCTTGGACTAAGTTTCTTCAAAACTAAGTAATCACTTGCCACCCTTGGGTGGCAAGTGCGTTTTTGATTCTTTATGGAGGATCCGCAATGGCTGCGGTGTCACACATTTCAAAGCTTCCAGTTGATGGCGAGAAAGCCCCGGAACCTTTGTTACACATTGAAAATTTAAGTAAAGACTACGACGGCGCAATTGCCGTAGACAACGTAAGCCTAACCATAAACAAAGGCGAAATTTTTGCCTTATTAGGTGCATCGGGTTGTGGTAAATCCACTTTACTAAGGTTGTTAGCTGGCTTCGAAAAGCCCAGTGCTGGCAAAATTATTCTCGATGGCCAAGAGCTGATTGGTGTACCTCCACATCAGCGCCCAGTGAATATGATGTTTCAATCCTATGCGTTATTTCCCCACATGACCGTGGAACAAAATATCGCCTTTGGCCTAAAACAAGACAAGCTGCCCAAAGATGAAATAGGCGCAACCGTAGCTAAGATGCTCGAGCTAGTGCGCATGAAAGACTACGCTCGCCGCAAACCGCATCAATTATCGGGTGGACAACGCCAACGCGTGGCACTGGCCCGTAGCCTAGCTAAACGTCCAAAGCTATTATTGTTAGACGAACCGATGGGTGCACTTGATAAAAACCTGCGTGGTCAAATGCAGCTTGAAGTAGTGGATATTCTAGAAAAGGTTGGCGTTACCTGCGTAATGGTAACCCACGACCAAGAAGAAGCCATGACCATGGCAAGCCGCATTGCCATTATGAATCGCGGCCAGTTTATTCAAGTAGGCGAACCAGAAGAAATTTACGAATACCCTAACTCACGTTTTAGTGCCGAGTTTATTGGTTCAGTAAACGTATTTGAGGGAGTGTTACGTGACAATGATAACGACAGCGCAACTATCGACAGCCCAGAGCTTGGTTATCCAATTAGCTTGAATCACGGCGTATCATCGGCTCCTGGCGTACCGTTCATGGTGGCTGTTCGCCCCGAAAAAATGAGTATTTTCAAAACCCTTAAAGGGCGCCATAACAATGTATGCCAAGGCAAGGTAGAAGACATCGCCTATCTTGGCGATCAGTCTATTTACTATGTGCGTTTAGCCAGTGGTAAACGGGTCACAGCCGCTATGCCCAATAGCAGCCGCCACCGCAACAATATGCCAACTTGGGAAGACCAAGTGTACTTATGCTGGCAAGCCGACAGCTGCGTGGTACTCAAAATATGACCATGCTTAGCAATAAACTTAAACAAAGGCTTCATCGCTGGGTGCCAAGTGGGCGCTGCGCCATTATGGCGGTGCCTTACTTTTGGCTATTTTTATTCTTTTTAATGCCGTTCTTTATCGTCTTTAAAATCAGTTTTGCCGAGGCAATGATTGCCATTCCTCCCTATAGTGAGTTAATCACTATGGTGGATGAGCAAGTGCAAATTCTGCTTAATTTAGGCAACTATGGCTACTTAATCGAAGACGATCTCTACATTAGTTCCTACTTGCAGTCGGTACGCATTGCCTCAATTTCGACTTTTTTGTGTTTTGTGATTGGCTTTCCAATGGCCTGGGCCATCGTGCATTCGAGCCCTGCTAACAGAAATATTTTGCTGATGCTGATCATTCTACCCTCGTGGACCAGCTTTTTAATTCGGGTTTATGCCTGGATAGGCATTCTTAAAAACAACGGTTTCTTAAACAACATCTTGCTCTACGTAGGTGTTATCGACGAACCGCTACAAATACTGCACACCGACACAGCGGTTTATATTGGCATTGTGTATACCTATTTGCCGTTTATGATCCTGCCCTTATACACCGCTCTTATGCGAGTTGATTATTCCCTGATAGAAGCGGCACGTGATTTAGGCGCCTCCACACTAACGGTATTATTCAAAGTGCTACTACCGCTAACTAAAGCTGGGATTATTGCAGGCTCAATGTTGGTATTTATTCCTGCAGTAGGTGAGTTTGTTATCCCTGAATTACTGGGAGGGCCCGACTCAATTCTTATTGGTAAGGTGCTGTGGCAAGAGTTCTTTAATAACCGGGACTGGCCGGTTGCATCAGCCGTAGCCTCGGTAATGTTATTGCTATTAATGGTGCCGATTATGTTCTTTTATCGTTATCAAAAACGTGAGTTGGAGGCCAGCTAATGGACGCGATCCCGATTTACAAAACTAAGTGGAAGTGGCTGATACTTAGCCTTGGCTTGGCCTTTTTATACCTGCCAATCTTAAGCCTCATCGCATACTCGTTTAACGCTAACCGCTTAGTTACAGTGTGGAGTGGCTTTTCTACCAAGTGGTATGGGGCGCTGTTTAACGACTCACTACTAATGAATGGCATTAGCTTAAGCTTACTCATTGGCTTTTTATCAGCCTCTGCGGCAGTAGTATTAGGTACCCTTGCTGCCTTTGTGATGACCCGCTACAGCAAATTTAGAGGTGAAACCAGCTTTGCCTTTATGATTACCGCGCCACTGGTGATGCCAGAAGTGATCACCGGCTTAAGCCTGTTATTGCTGTTTATTTCTTTAGGCCAAGTATTTGATCTATTCAGCCAACGAGGCATGCTAACTATTTGGATTGCCCACGTCACCTTCTGTACGGCCTATGTATCGGTGGTGGTGAGTTCGCGCTTGCGCGAGCTAGATAAAAGCATCGAAGAAGCCGCCATGGATTTGGGGGCGACACCTTTTAAAGTGTTTTTCGTTATCACCCTGCCGACAATTCTTCCTGCCTTAGTGGCCGGCTGGTTATTGGCCTTCACTTTATCTTTAGATGACCTAGTAATTGCCAGCTTTGTATCCGGCCCAAGTGCCACAACCTTGCCGATGGTGGTGTTTTCTAGCGTAAGGTTAGGGGTAAGTCCCAAAATTAATGCCCTAGCTACCCTGATTATTGGTGTAGTATCTGTCGCTACTTTTATTGCTTGGTGGCTAATGGCCAAAGCAGAAAAACGCCGCTTGCTAGAATTAAAGATTAGCAATGCTAAATAGGCGTTGAATTTTGAGGAATAAAACTTAATGGATGTTGGAAAACGCCTTAAAAGTATTCGCCTAATGCGCGGCATTTCGCAACGCGAACTGGCCAAGTTAAGCGGGGTCACTAACAGCATGATCTCGCAAATTGAGCAAAACCAAGTTAACCCTTCGGTAGGCTCATTAAAAAAAATACTTGATGCCATTCCTATTTCAATGGGCGAGTTTTTCACCCTTGAAATGGAAAGTGACGACAAGATTTTCTATAGCGCCGAAGAACTTACCGACCTAGGTGACGGCAAGGTCAAAATGTTATTGGTTGGTAGTAAACACAATGGCCGACAACTGGCTATTTTGCGCGAGATCTACCCGCCAGGCGCCGATACTGGCACCGAGTTTATTCAACACGAAGGTGAAGAAGGTGGCATTGTAATCCGCGGAGAAATTGAAATTACCGTAGGCAGCAAATCTAAAGTGCTAAAAGCTGGTGATTCTTATTACTTTGAAACCCGTAAGCCACATCGCTTTCGCAATAAAAGCAAGGAAGAGTGTGAGCTCATCAGCGCCGCGACGCCACCTACTTTCTAAGCTCTGTTGAGACTAAAATACTAAATAAAAAAAGCCGCTTTAGCGGCTTTTTTATTCTTTGAGGTTTTACTAATGCGCCACTGTTGGCTCACCTACCGATGGGATTTTGCGTTTGCCTTTGGCAATTATCGAAAAGACCACTGGCACAAAGAAGAATGACAGCATAGTGGTAAGCACCGTACCACCAGCAATCGCCACCGCAAACGGCGGCCAAAAACCGCCACCTTCTAAAATTAGTGGTAAGAAGCCACCCACAGTGGTGATGGTGGTAGAAGTAATATGCCGAGTACAACTAAGCACCCCAAAACATATCGATTCATGATCGCCAGCGCAGGCCTTAGCATCGGATTTAAGCTCCGCAACAATCACAATGGCCGCATTAATCGCTAAGCCCACCAGACCTAATAGCCCAATAATAACGGTAAAACCGAAGGGGTAATTAAATATAAATACGCTTAATAAACCCAATCCTGCCGCTTGAATAGCAGTAATCATAATCAAGAAGCTTAAACGGAAGGAGTTAAACGACAGCACCACCACAGTAATCAGCAGCACCGCGATAATGCCAACACTGGCCAATAAATTGCCCACTGCCTCATTACGCTCGGCGCCCTCACCACCAAACTCCAAGCTGTATCCAGCGGGAAGCGGAATATCGGCTTGCTCTAAACGCTCTCGAAATACTTCCAAAACCTGTTCTGGCAGAATATCGGTTTGCAAATAACCTTCTACGGTATTTACTCGTTTACCGTTCCGACGCGGTATTTCGCCGCGACTGGGGCGAATGTCTAGTTCAGCGATAGACGCTAACGGTATATTCCCAGCTATTTGGCTGGTAAGGGTTATATCACCTAAGTTCTCAACGTGTTTACGTTGCTCATCGGCCAAACGGATCCTTACCGGCAAAGACTCACTCGCCTCGAGCACACTGCCGTTAATACGGCCTTGCAGGTTTGCCTGTAACTGACCAGCAATATCGGTCAATACAATGCCGCTTAAGCGAGATGCTTCTTCATTAACTTTTAACCACACCTTGGGTGTACCCGCCAACAATGTAGCGCGCGTATGAGTAACGTGTGGGATCTCGGAAAGAATGCGGCGGTATTGATCTCCCAGTTCTTTAAGTTTATCTAGGTTTGGCCCGTAAACCCGCAGCTCGATAGGCGCGTTAAAAGGCGGACCCTGCTCTAGCTTTCTGACTAAAATTTGCGCCTCGGGATAGAGCAAATCAAACTCGACTTGTAACTTAGGAATTAAGTCATTCGCAGCCCTAAAGTCGTCAGTCTTAATCATTGCTTGGGCGTAGTTTTTAGCCCCCTGTTGGCGCAGCATCAAGTTGTAGTAAAACGATGGGGCGTTATTGCCTACAAACCAACTTACCGAGCTGATGCCCTCTTTGGCATATAAATGCTCAGTTAGCTTTTCGGTTAAGCGTTCTGTGGCATAAATACTCGATTGCGGCGCCATGTACACTTCAATTTGGAACATGTCACGATCAGACGGCGGAAAGAATTGCTCGGTTAAACTGCCAGCGCTGTAGAAACCCAAAATTGGTAAGCTAGATACCACAATAATTGCTAGTTTAGGGTAGCGTAGACTAGTACGTAAACAGGCTTTAAAGGCTCCGCTGAGCCAAGTAACTTGCACGCCTTTTTCGTACCAATGGTCGGCAGTTTGCTGTGAAGGCAAAAAGTGGCCAGAGAAAATCGCTACCAAGGTGTGCGAAATAAAGTAAGAACCAATCAGCGAGAAAATCACGCTAAGTGCAATACCTCCAACAAACTCACCCGCTGGCCCTGGCATTAATACAATCGGTAAAAACGCAAGTATGGTTGTTAATGTAGAGCCCAGCAATGGCAGCCATAAGTGAGCTAAAGACTCTTTTACCGCCTGTAAACCGCTCTTACCCTGCTGGCGTTTTTGGGCAATGGTATCGGCCATTACAATGGCGTTATCCACCATAATACCCAAGGCCACCACCAAGCCGGTTACCGACATTTGATGGATGGGCAAGCCATAAAACTTCATACAAGCTAAGGTGAACATTACCGTCAAGGGCAGTGACAAACCAACAATCAGCGCCGAACGCCAACCTAAGGTAAGCAGCAATACCACCACAATAATGGCAAAACCAATAAGCACGTTAACCACCAGCTCTCCTAAGCGTTTGGCGGTGTAACCATCTTGCTCAAAGATGATGTCGGCACTGACATTACTAGGCAAAATGGTGCGGTAGTCATCCAGTGCTTGGTTCACTCGGGCGCTCCACAAATCGACCCGATATTCAGACAGCATTCTTATGCCCACTACCACCGCATAATCGCGCTCAACCACAGCAATTTGCTCGGGTGGAGATTTAAGCTGCCGTGTTACTTTGGCCAAATCACCTAAGCGGAATACATAACCATTTTCGGCGCTGCTTACTGGGATATTCTTAATCCGCTCTAGCGAGTTAAGCTCACCCTCCAGCTCTAGTTGCATCCGTGTATTGTCGTTAGTCAGTTCGCCCGCCGATACCTTAGCGTCTGCTCCGGCGATTATTTGCGATACTTGCTCAGTAGTTAGCTGCATAGCGCCTGCTTGGTAGGGCTCAATTTCTACCAGTATTTCTTCTTCACCCTGCCCTTGTAAGTCAACAAAGTCGGTTCCTGCCACATTGCGCAAACGGTTTTGTAGCTCTTTAGCATAACGGCCAAGAATAGCTAAATCGGTATCTCCGGGGCCTGTCCAACGCAGTGCAACCAAGGTGGTAAACGCATAACCTCGGTCATCATCGACTACTGGCTCAGAACTCCCCAAGGGCAACAAGGGGGGGAGTTCTCCCACCAAATCACGCACCCTTGCCCATACGGGAACAACATCGATGACTTCATCTTTTAACTCGACTTGCAGCACCGAAAAGCCAGGACGAGAAGAGGATTGAACCCGTTTAATTTCTGGCAATTTGCGAATTTTGTTTTCGATTAATTCGGTCACCAAGGCTTCAACCCGTTCTGCAGACGCACCGGGATATTGAGTCACAATACTGGCAAAACGACTGGTAATTTTAGGGTCTTCGCTGCGCGGTAAGGTGCTAACAGCCCCCATGCCAGCCACCAAAATAAGCGCTATAAGTAAGGAAATTAAACGCCCATTATTATAAATAGCTGCAATCATTGGCTAAGCGCCTTGCTTGGGTTAACTGTTTGCCCGGGCACGTAACGGTGCATTCCTGTAGCAACGATGGCTTCGCCAGCCTGCAGTGCGCCTCTCACAAAAGCCTGCTCTTCGGTGGCATATCGCACACTTACATCACGGCGCTCTAACTTAAAGCTGCCGTCACTTTGCGCCACAATGGCATATACATTCCACAAGCCTCGCACACCATCGGTAATCGCGCTCACGGGCACCCAATAACCGGGCTCTTTAACGGTTTCCACTACATTTAGATAGGCCAGTTGCCCACTCACCAAACTATCGTTATCTGGCAAAGCAAACCGCAGTTGTACGGTGCGAGTAACCGGGTCAACCTGCCCCCCCGCGGCCACTAAATCTACCGAATAATGACGCTTAGCCACTGTCACCGATTTAGGCGTGACCATATCAACCTGCTCGAGCAAGCGCACTGGCACGCCTACTTTTACCTCGTTAGCACCTTGCTGCAATACCGTAAGCACTGGCTGAGAAGCACCTACTACTGCGCCTTCCGACACCGTTCGTTTATCGATAATGCCGTTATAGGGAGCCAGTAATGTGGATTTTTCAATGCGGGTGCGATTAGCTTTAATTGAGGCGTCGATACGCGCTTTATTGGCTTTTAAGGATTTTTGCTGGGCAACCAACTCATCGACACTTTGCGCCGAGGCATAACCGTCGTTCTTAAGGGACTTAACCCGTTTTAAATTGGCTTGAACTAGAGCAGCATCGGCTGCTAATTGTTGTAGTTGCGCTTGTAAGTCAATGTATTCAATTTCTAGCAGCTCGGTGTCTAGCTGCATCAACACATCACCTTGCACAACACGTTCGCCTTCATCTACGAATATTTTGGATATTTTACCTGCTAGTTCAAAGCCAATGTCTGCACGCTGCTTAGCAATAACTTGCCCAACAAACTGCCGCTCAACCGCATAATCCTCACTTAATACCGGCACAAAAGCTTTTACTTGTTGCACATTTACCGCAGTGTCGGCAAACAGTTCATCATCTGCGGCAAATGCATGCTGACTCAATGCATTCACTGCCATCCCCCCCAAAGCAAGGGGTATGAGTAAAAAGGTGAATGAAAATAATGACCTAGGCATATAAACGTCCGTGTAACTAAAAGTAGTGAGAGCTTCATTCAGTGTAGGAAGAGTGCTCTTTAGTGTCTAGTGTTTGCTTGCTCAATTAGCCCGCTATTTTCTACTAATAAGCTAGCTATGTCATTTTATACAAAACACTTGTAGTAATTAGAGAAGCAATTCACAATGAATTGTTAACTATTTTATAGCAAGGAATAAATAATGAGCACGCTTGCCGATCATCCTGATTACTCGCTGTACTCCAACGCAAATACCTTTTTACGACAGCGCTTAGATCATCGTCCCGAGCAAAGTGATGCCGACATAGTGATAACAGGCCTTCCTTTTGACTTAGCCACAACCGGGCGATCCGGTGCACGATTGGGTCCTGATGCCATTCGCCGCGCCTCAGTCAACATAGCTTGGGAAGAAAAGCGCTGGCCTTGGGATTTTAGATTGCTTGATCGAGTGAGTTTGGTTGATGCCGGTGACTTAGTCTTTGATTGTGGTGAGCAAGCACAGTTTGTTGAAAGACTTGAAGCCTACGCCAAGCAGCTGCTGCAAGCAGGCAAAACCATGCTGAGCTTTGGTGGCGATCACTTTATTACGCTGCCACTATTGCGCGCTCACGCACACCATCATGGAAAGTTAGCCTTAGTGCATTTTGATGCCCACACCGATACCTACAGCGAAGGTAGCCGCTACGACCACGGCACCATGTTTTACCATGCGCCCAAAGAGGGCTTAATCGACGCAGCGCACTCAGTACAGGTAGGTATTCGCACCGAGTATGAGCGAGTTGGCCACCCATTCACTGTCATCGATGCTGACCAAGCTAATAACTTAAGCATTGAGCAAGTGGTAGAAAGCATACGTAAGCAAGTGGCGGATTTGCCAGTTTATCTTAGCTTCGACATCGATTGTTTAGATCCCGCCTACGCGCCAGGCACCGGCACGCCAGTAGCTGGCGGTTTAAGCAGCAATCGAATACTGCAAATCCTGCGTGGCTTAAAGGGTTTAAACCTTGTCGGCATGGACGTAGTAGAAGTAGCACCTGCTTATGATAATAGCGAAGTGACAGCATTGGCCGCAGCGACCATTGCAGTGGAATTATTACACCTTTGGGCTGATAAAAACCGCCCCTAACTATCACTCTAGCCAATACAGCTATACTTGTAGTGACAAGCTAAGATAACTGGCAATACTTTACTGCCAGTGACATCTTGGCTTAGCCACCTCATTAGGATGTATAGGAGGATGCTATGAGTGATTGTTGTTTATTGCCCAAGGGCACCGATCTGATTAGAGCGGTTAAGTATATCGGCGAGCACCATTGTCATGATGCTCGCTCCTTAAACGATGTAGCGTTTCGCTTTGACTTGAACCCACTCGATCAACAGTTCATTTTAGAACACTTTATCGAGCAGCCCGATCCCATTAACGCTAAGTCAAATCAATCCAAGTAGACTTAAGCTCGGTGTATTTCTCTAGCGCGTGCAAGGATTTGTCGCGCCCATTGCCCGACTGCTTAAAACCACCAAAGGGCATGGTCATATCACCGCCATCCCAATTGTTCACAAATACCGTACCGGCGCGCAGGGCACGTGAAGTGCGCACCGCAGTATTAATGTCACTGGTCCACACTCCGGCGGCTAGGCCATATTCGGTGTCGTTGGCTAAGGCAATGCCCTGCTCAAGCTCGTCAAATACTTGAATCACTAACACTGGACCAAAAATTTCTTGTTTCACAATATCCAGCTTGGCATCTACATCATCAAAAATAGTGGGTTTAAGGAAGTAGCCACCACTTTCCTGTAAGGCTTGCTCACCACCACATAACAGCTTGGCACCCTGTGCTTTTGCTTGCTCTATAAATGCCAATACTCGCTGCATTTGTACTTCATCAACCATTGCCCCCATGCTGATGTTGGGATCCAGTGGGTTGCCCGGTTGCCAGTTATCAACAAGAGCTAGCATTTTATCTACTAAGGCTTTATGCACGCTGCGATGCACGATAAGCCGAGACCCGGCAGTACACACTTCACCTTGATTATAAAAAATCGCAGCAACTGCAGTGGCGGCGGCTTTATCTAAATCGGCAACATCAGCACACACCAGATTCGGGCTCTTACCACCACACTCCATAAAGGCACGTTTTAAGTTCGATTGCCCAGAAAACTCCACCAGCTTTTTACCCACAGCAGTAGAACCAGTAAAGGTAATGCAATCTACATCCATGTGCAGCGCCAACGCTTGCCCAGCGGTGTGTCCATAACCCGGCAGCACATTAAACACCCCGTCTGGAATACCCGCCTGTTTCGCCAGTTGCGCCAAATACAGTGCACTTAAGGGGGATTTTTCCGAAGGTTTTAAAATAACCGAATTACCGGTGGCCAAGGCAGGTCCAACCTTCCACGAGGCCATCACTAAGGGAAAATTCCACGGCACAATGGCAGCCACTACTCCCAGCGCCTCTCGTGTGACTAAAGCAAGAGCATCAGTGGTAACAGGTGCCACTTCATCATAAACCTTATCTATCGCTTCACCATTCCAAGCAATACAGCGTGCGGCGGCAGGTGCATCGTAGGACAGAGCGTCACCAATAGGTTTACCCATGTCTAGGCTTTCTAGCAAAGCGAGTTGCGTTTGATGCTGCTCAATGAGGTGAGCAAAGGTTTGTAGCTTTTGCTTTCGCTCGGCCGGCGGAAGGTTTGACCACACTCCACTTTGATAGGCTGTTCGTGCTGCGCTAACCGCCAATTCAACATCGGCAGCATCACACTCAGCCACCTCGGCTAGCACTTGTCCAGTCGCGGGGTTAATGCTGCTAAAGGTTTTTCCTGATTGCGCATCCACAAACGCTCCGTTAATAAATGCCTTAGTGGGGAATTCCAATTCCCGCGCTTGTTGTTGCCAATAAGCTAGATCCTGCTGCGCCATGTTCCCTCCAGATGAATCCATCAACTGTTACCCAATAATGAACAAAACTACACAAATATTAAATTTTATTCCATACTTGATACAGTTTATTTAACAGCTTATGGTCAATATATAGCTATTCTTTAGGTTTTTACTATGCAAATTGCGATTCTAAATTGTGACCGAGTTGATAAGCAACTTGCTGAAATTCATGGTGAATATCCCGATATGTTCATCAAGCACCTGAGCGAGCAAGATTCACAACTACAGTTTGAAGTGTTCAATGTACTTAACAGTGAGCTGCCTAAGCTCAATCAATTTGATGGCTTTTTAATTACCGGCAGCCGACATAATGCTTACGATCAACAGCCATGGATTTTACAATTAGTCGCTTGGGTACAGCAGTGTGAACAATTGCAGCGCCCCTTGGCAGGAATTTGTTTTGGTCATCAGATCATTGCTCGTGCACTAGAGGGCAAGGTTGAAAAATCAAGCGCAGGTTGGGGTTTAGGGGTGGCTAAAAACACTCTTATTCATGCGCCCACTTGGGCAGAGCCGACAGAGCAAGATAGCTTATCCATCTTGGTGAGCCACCAAGACCAAGTAACCGTTCTTCCAGCACAAGCCCAGTTGCTAGCCAGTAGCGACTTTTGCCCTAACTTTATGTTCCAAATTGGCCAACATACCTTTGCTATTCAAGGACATCCCGAGTTTCCGCTTGCCTACGCAGAAGCGCTTATTGATAAACGGCAAATGATCTTATCGCCTACTCAATTCGTTTTAGCTAAGACAAGTTTGGTACGTCCGCTGGATGCAAAACTGGTCTTCTCTTGGATTTTGCAGCTTTATCGCTTGGGTCAAGCTAAACACCAGGTTTAGCCAAAGCAACTGTAAATAAAGGTAAAAGCTTTGCTAGAAGACTCGACAATGCAATCCAAGAAACGTTAAATAACACTAATAGTAAGGATTGAATCATAGGACATGGAATGCACGTGGCTAGTTGGGCTTGGATAACGCTACTTATTGTAAGTTTAAGCGCTTGCAGTTTGAACGATACGCCTGCTCATGAACCGCATACTGTGGCCACAACCACCAGCTGGACCAGTGAATATCAGCAAGGTCAATTCAATCAACAGCGATTTGAGCAAGCCTTACCTAGTGACCTCCAAACCTTGATCACTGAAGCGCTAAGCAATAATCCCGCGTTACAACAACAAGGCTTTGCCCTTGACCAACAGCTTTACCAAGTAAAAATCCAAGATTCACAAAGCTGGCCAAATGTTGAAGCCTTTTTAACCGGCCAACGCAGTGGCAGCGATAGTAGCACCGCCACTCAACTGCGCGCAGGCCTAGATATTAGCTGGGAAATAGATTGGCTAGGAAAACTTGATGCTTTGCAACAAGCCGCAGTGTTAGATGCCAAAGTAAGCTTTGAACAATGGCAACAAGCGCAAATTCGTTTAGCCGCAAACACTGCGCAACAATGGTATAACGTGATTGAGGCCCAGCAGCAGCAACAGCTCATAGAAGAGCGTTACAACAACCTCAAAGCCAACCTGCAAATTATCGAAGAAAGCTATCAAAGTGGTTTAAACAGTGCCTTAGATGTTTACCTAGCGCGTGCTGACTTAAGTGCTTCTCAGGCCCAGCTAAACTCTCGAAACAATCAACTCACTCAAGCACAGCGCGAGCTAGAGCTGCTGCTTGGTCGCTACCCCGGCGGTGACATTAAAGTAGCTGGGCAACTTAACGTGCCATTAGATGCTATACCAGCAGGCTTGCCCTCAGAGTTATTAATTCGACGCCACGACATTAAGGCAGCTCAATATAGGCTAGCCGCTGCCGACTTACGGGTGTATGCAGCTTATCGTGACCGCTTCCCGAGCCTTACCCTCACCGCCAGTGGCGGCGCGCAAAGCAGCCAACTTAACCAATTACTTAATGGCGAATCATTGGTGTGGTCTTTGTTTGCCGGAGTGACAGCGCCAATTTTTGACGCCGCTCGTCGCGAGAATCAGCAGCTTCAACAATATGCGGTTGCTCAAGGTTTAAACTCGGCATATTTAGAGCAGGTATTGGCAAGTTTTGGCGAAGTGGAAGAAAGCCTCACCCTCGAGCCTAGCCTGTACCAAAATGCCCAGCTACTCGCCACCGCAGCGGAAGACTCAAAACAAGCTGAGTCTTTAGCCTTTGAAAATTACTTAGCAGGCTTAAATGAATACGTCACGGTATTAGAGTCGCAGCGCCGCGCCTTTGATGCCCAAAGCAGCGCTATTACTGCGCTTAACTTGCAGCTACAAAATCGTATCGAGCTTTACCTCGCCCTAGGAGGGCATCTCGAACAAGCACAAACCACTCGTGAGGCCTTTACCTCCGAGCCATTATTTTAACTGGAGTGATGCCAATTATGGCCAAACTGATACGACTTAGCCTGCCTCTGTTGGTGATTATTATTGGCCTACTCATTAGCCAATACATCAAGGCAAACAAACCACAGGCTCAACGTAAACCGCAAGCAGAACTCGCTAAACTCGCAGTGGAAGTGAGTCCACTCAGTTTGCAGAGTTATCAGGCCAGTGTTAGCTCCTTTGGAACCATTCGCCCACATACCGAAAGCAACCTAGTCGCCCAAGTAGCTGGCAGTATTACCTATGTGTCGGATAATTTTCGCGAGGGCGCTTTTTTTGAAAAAGGCGAAGTGCTACTTAAAATTGATGCCAGAGATTACCAAAATGCCATCACTATCGCCGAAGCAGAGTTACAAACTACCCAACTGCAATTAGCCGAAGAACAAGCCAAAGTAGAACAAGCCCTGCGTGACTGGAAACGCTTAGGCAAAGGCAAACCGGCCAACGACTTAGTCTTACGCAAACCCCAATTGGCCGCCCAAGAAGCCGCGATGGCCTCGGCCAAAGCCAAGTTAACTCGCGCTAAATTGGATTTAGAACGCACCGTGATTCGCGCCAGTTACGCCGGAAGAATTCTAGAAAAAAATGTCGAGTTGGGTGAATACGTTAGCAGCGGGAAAAACCTAGCGAGCAGCTACGCTGTCGATTATTTGGAAGTGCGTTTACCCTTAAGTTTGAACGAACAAAGCGTATTAAATATTCCTGAAAACTATCGTCGCAGTCAAAGCCCAGCCAGTAAACCTCTAGTAGATTTAAGCACTAACTTTGGCGCTAAAGAATACCATTGGCAAGCTAAGGTAGAACGCAGTGAAGCAGCCCTAGATAGCGCCAGCAGGCAACTCTTTGTGGTGGCAAAAATTGATGACCCATACGGCCCCGCCAATGAAAACAAACCGGCGCTTAAGATTGGCCAGTTTGTCAGCGCGCAAATTCAAGGAAAAACCTTAGAGCAGGTATTTATTATCCCTCGCAGCGCCCTCTATTCCGGGCAACAAGTGATTGTATTGGAAGATGGATTACTACAAAGAAAATCAGTCAATATTCTGTGGCAAGATCAGCAAAGTTATATTGTGAACGGCGGCATTGAAGCCGGCCAAATGTTGGTAACTACGCCCCTTGGCAGGGTAATTAGTGGTACCCCCGCTAAACCCATAGGAGCTTAAACCATGCAGCAAATTACCCAATTAATCCCCTTAGGGAGAGGCCTATTATGCATGGCTTAATTGCTTGGTTCACTCGCAATCATGTTGCCGCTAACTTGCTAATGGTGCTAATCGTCGGCTTAGGTTTATATTCGGCCAAGTTTCGTTTGCCGCTAGAAGTTTTCCCTGAGTTTGAATTAGATATGGTGAATGTGAGCATCGCTTTGCCGGGCTCCAGCCCAGAGGAAAGCGAAGAAAGCCTAGCCATTCGCATAGAAGAAGCGATTAGCGATATTGAAGGTATCGACCAAATATCTTCAGTCTCGCAAGAAGGCGCTGCTCGGGTGAGCGCCGAAATTAACTCTCGCTACGATACTCGCGATGTAATGAGCGATATTAAATCACGTATCGATGCGATTAATACCTTCCCTAGCGATGCAGAGCGCCCAGTGGTAAGTCTTACCCAGCGTAAGCGAGAAACCATTACCGTTGCCGTCTCCGGCGACTTAGCTCATAGCGAATTGCGCTTAGTAGCGGAATCGATTCGTGATGAACTATTGCAGCTACCCGAGCTCACTCAGGTCGAGTTAGATTCGGTAGCCCCTTACGAAATCTCTATCGAAGTCTCCGAGCAAAAGCTACGCGAATATGGCCTAGAGCTAAGTAAAGTTGCTCAAACCATTAGCCAAGCCTCGCTAGATTTATCTGCAGGTTCAGTGAAAACTCAGGGCGGTGAGATATTACTGCGCACCAAAGGCCAAGCATATGTAGGTGATGAGTTTGCCAATTTGCTGATTATTAGTCGTGCCGATGGCACCCGCATTCGCTTATCAGACATTGCTACGGTGGTCGATGGTTTTGAAGAAACTCCCATCGAGAACCGCTTCAATAACCAACCTGCAGTAATGATTGAGGTGTACCGAGTTGGCGATCAAAGTGCCATTGCCATCTCCGATGCGGTGAAGCAATACATCAACGATAAGCAGTCTTATTTGCCGCAGGGCATTTCGCTAAACTATTGGCGAGACAGTGCCAAAATCGTAAAAGCTCGTTTAAACACCTTAAAAAACAGTGCCATTCAAGGCTGTTTATTGGTGGCGTTGTTACTGGCAATCTTCCTACGGCCCGCGATTGCGGTTTGGGTATGTATAGGTATTCCCATTAGCTTTATGGGAGGTTTGCTGCTGATGCCAACCATGGATGTCACCATCAACATTATCTCGTTATTTGCCTTTATCATGGTGCTGGGGATCTTAGTAGATGATGCCATTGTCACCGGTGAGAATATATATACTCATCTAAAAGCAGGTGAGGAGCCCTTGCATGCGGCAATTAAAGGCACGCAAGAAGTGGCTGTACCGGTTACTTTTGGCGTACTCACCACCATTGCTGCTTTTATGCCGCTAATGATGATTGAAGGCGTACGCGGCAAAATATTTGCACAAATTCCACTGATTGTTATTCCAGTACTGCTGTTTTCTTTGGTGGAATCAAAGTTGATTTTGCCCGCCCACTTAAAACACATCAAACCGGCAAGTAATAACCCGGGGCGCTTTAGCTATTGGCAAAACCGCTTTGCCAACGGCTTTGAAGCGGCTATTTTAAAGTTTTATAAGCCGCTGCTAAAAGCTGCTCTATCTCGACGACTACTAAGTGCGGCCATCGCCATTAGTATCTTTGTGGTGGTGTTGTCTTTGGCGACAGCTGGCTGGGTACGTTTTATTTTCTTCCCTAGAGTGCCCAGTGAAACCGCCCGTGCCACCTTAGTAATGCCGGCGGGCACCGCCTTTAATACCACCGATGATTACATTAATCGCATGCTCGGTGCCGCCCTAGAATTACAAGAAAAATACCGTGACCAAGAAACCGGCAATAGCGTTATTTTGAATATTTTGGCCACCAGCGGTTCTAGCGGTGGCTCCGGAAGTGGCCAAAGCAATAAAGGCCGAGTGGTATTTGAAATAGAGCCACCCGAGTCTCGTACTAACCCAATTAGCAGTGGCGATTTAGTCAGAGAATGGCGACAACTCATCGGTAGCCTGCCTGGCGCAGAAAGCCTAACCTTTAGGGCAGAAATAGGCCGCGGAGGCTCGCCCTTAGATGTGCAATTCAGCAGTAACGATTTTGCAGCGATGGCGCAGGTTGCCGACCTTACCAAGCAAAAACTACAAGAATACCCAGCAGTATTTGATGTTGAAGACAGCCTAGCCGACGGCAAACTAGAGCTACAACTAAACATTAAACCACAAGCCCAAGCGCTAGGGTTGAGCTTAAATGATTTAGCCCAACAGGTAAGAAGTGCATTTTTTGGTTATCAAGTGCAGCGCATTCAACGTGGCCGTGAAGATGTAAAAGTATACGTTCGCTATCCCGCCAGCGAGCGTCGCTCTCAGTACAACCTCAATAACATGCTTATTCGCACCCCCGACGGGGCCGAGTTACCGTTTAGTGAAGTGGCCAGCGTTACCCCTTCACAAAGCCCAGCCACCATTACTCGCATAGACCGCTTACGCACCCAAAATATCCGGGCCGACGTGAACAAAGAGCAAGCCAATATTGAGGTGATTAAAACAGAACTGCAGCAGTGGCTCAGCCAAACCTTGGTGGCCTACCCACAGGTAAATGCTAGCCTAGAAGGCGAAGCCAAAGAACAACGAGAATCCTTTAGTAGTTTAGGCTTTGGCTTGTTGTTTGTACTGTTTGTTATCTACGGCTTGTTGGCAATTCCATTTGGCTCCTACTGGCAACCTTTAGTAGTTATGTCAATCATCCCCTATGGCGCAGTGGGTGCAGTATTAGGTCACATGATTATGGGCATGCCATTAACCATTATGAGCATGATGGGCATGCTGGCGCTGACCGGGGTGGTGGTAAACGACAGCCTAGTATTGGTGGATTATATTAATCGCCAACGTAAAAAAGGGGTGGACTTAATGAGCGCGGTAGCCAATGCCGGCGTGGCTCGTTTTAGAGCAGTAATTCTCACCTCCCTCACCACTTTTGCAGGCTTAATGCCGCTAATTTTCGAGAAAAGTACCCAAGCACAATTTTTGATCCCCATGGCGGTATCATTAGGCTTTGGCATTATCTTCGCCACCATGATCACTTTGTTGATTGTGCCAGTTAACTACCTGTTGTTAGAAGACGCCCAACGAGCACTAAAACAAGCCAAGCAGTGGTGGCTACGAGGGTTTGAATCTCCCAGCAATTAAACCAAATGCCTAACTCAAACAAGCCACTCAAACAAAAAAGGGATTAGCTTAGCTAATCCCTTTTTAGTCTAAACAGACTTATGTTTAAGCTACGCTGGTCGCAACCATTTGCTCGCCTTGCTCTACTGCGTCGGCAATAAATTCGGTCACCTTCTGTGTATCAACCCCCACCACTTCACACAAAGGAGCAGGTAAGTTGTTGGCCACCGTTTCACTACTTAAACCGGCGTTAAGCGCATGGTGAGCAAAAATGGCCAAGCGGATTAGTACCGCTGGCTTAGACACTTCTTCAAAATCCATTGGATTAAGCTGCTGCTCAATGGCATCGGTGATTACCGGAGAAAAGTTCCAACGGCGCGCTAGCTCTCCACCAATTTGCGCATAATCTAAACCTAGGGTTTGGCGTTGTGCCGACACCCGCGTTTCCCCGGTTTCTAAGCTCAACTCAATTAAGCCCGCTTCTTCGGGTGTGGCACTGGCTATTAATAATTCACCAAAGTTGTGTAACATGCCGCAGGTAAACGCCATTTCCGGTTCAATGTCGGTGCTTTTTGCTAAAGCCTGCGCTAGCAACGCCACATACATGGCTTGGCTCCAGAACTGCTGTTGGTCGAAGTTTTTGCTTGGCATCATGCCATTTAAACCCGCAGCAACCACCAATGAACGAACCCGCTTTAAACCAAGGCGAATAGCTGCGGCTTCAATAGAGTCAATTTGTTTAATGCCGCGAAACGCCGCCGAGTTGGCCATTTTAAGTACGTTGGCACCCAAAGATTGATCAGTAGCGAGCTTTTTACCCAACTGATGTAAATCGACATTCTCATCGTTAATGCTGGTCAGCAATTCCTGCATAATTTGCGGCATCACTGGCAGTTTTTTTACCTGCTGGAAAAAGGCTTCCAGTTCCATGGATTACTCCCTAAAAAAATAATGTGAAGCACTGCATGCTTTCACTTACCAATTGGTCAAAAATTGAGCGCCATTTCACATTGGTGTAACAAGCTGACTTGTTTATCACCAAATTGACCCACACTGAATCTTATATGCAGAATAGTTTGACCTTATAGGCGCGGAAAATACAGTGACGATCGCACAAAATGGCAGGAAAACTTGGCCGAGCTGTAAACCTATTACTCAAGGTTTGTCAGAACAGGTTCTAAAAGAATTAATTTTAGGAAACAAAACCTTAGATTACGGTTCGTGGTTACATTGCTTAGGTGCAGAACGCTTGGTTGACGAGCAAGAATACCCCAGTGCCAGCCAAGCGCATATTGTCAGTGACGCCTTAGCGTAAAAACTGCTCCGGTACTTCGCCTAACAACACCATCTCACGTACTTCATTTAACATCACTTGAAACCAAGTAAATTGATGTTGATGCTCTTCGGCGCTAAAACCGATTGTTCCCGCCATAAAGTTTCGAGTGAAACCATACAAATACAAACAAACACTGGTTAGGGCTTCATCATCCCACTTTGAGCCATTTTCAATAAACGAGCGTTTACTGTGGAGTATCACAATCTCGCGGTGCCAATACTCTAAGGCTTTAAAATCTTGATCGTGAGTGAACAGTTCATGAAAACTCACCAACATAACATCGGTTTCTGGTAGCTGATTAATCAGAAACTGGGTGCTGTCTTTGTACTCTACGATGTTACCAACAACTTGTTGAAAGTTGTGCTCTGCAACAACTAGCTGGACCTTTTCAAACCAACGCTTAGCGAGGGCAAAAAAGATCGCATCTTTGTTCTTAAAGAAACGGTACAGAGAAGCAATGTCGATCTCGGCATATTGAGCGATAAGGTTGGTATTTACCGATGCCATACCTTGCTCTTTGATGAGAGACAATGTGCTATCTAGGATGTGCTCCACTAGTCGCCTGGTTCGCTCTTGGCTTGGCTGCTTACGCATCGCCAGATGCTCAGGTACGACATAGTTTTCCATATTCACCCTCTCATTGATAAAAATATCATCTAAATTCCATCAGCTAATCCAGATTAAATGAAGCTTAGCTGAGATAATACAGCAGCTTATACTCCACATAGCTTAACTAAACAACTCTTGCATAAGATAACTGTGTATAAGTTTTGTCATGAAGAAAAACATATTGCTCGACAATGCTAAGGAATATGCAACAATACACAAATATTTGACTCATTAGTCAGATCTAGTAGCTAGTTATTCACGGAGAAGAATTTGGACCGCTCGGCCGAAGATTTAGTCAACTGGTTTCGTCAGTCGGCGCCTTATATAAATGCCCACCGAGGCAAAACCTTTGTTGTAATGCTTAGTGGCGAAGCCAGCAGCAGCGGCAATTTTAGCAATATCATCCAAGATATCGCGCTACTTAAAACCCTTGGGGTTAAAATAGTATTGGTATGCGGCGCTCGACCACAAATCGATGGTCTGATTGCAGCACATCAGCATAGTTGTTTGTTTGCCGGTGAACAACGCATCACCGACGAGCGTAGCCTTAACATCATTAAGCAAGCCGTTGGCCAAATCCAAATGGATATTGAAGCCCAGCTGTCTATGGGTTTGGTGAATTCACCTTTGCATCAAGCCCACATTAATGTGGTGCGTGGCAACTTTGTGGTAGCCCAGCCCATTGGCGTAGAAGATGGCATCGACTTTTTGCACACCGGTAAGGTGCGACGCATTAACCATCAGAGCATTAAACGCCAGTTGGACCATGGCGAAATCGTCATGGTGTCACCATTAGGCGTTTCCGTAACTGGCGAACTGTTTAATATCTGTTCAGAAGACATTACCACTGAAATAGCAGTGTCGTTAAAAGCGGACAAAGTGATTTATTTCTGCCCCGAGCAAGGCATTCATAACGACAAAGGCCAGCTAGTGAGTGAGCTATTGCCAGACACCGCTAATCAGCTGATGCGCTCTGAGCCCTTTCTTCGAGAAACCGACAAAGACACGCTTCGCTACTTACGCGCGGCTATCCAGTGTAGTGATAGAGGCATTGATCGTTGCCACTTAGTGAGCTATCAGCAAGATGGCGCGCTACTGCAAGAGCTCTATACCCGCGATGGCAGTGGAACCCAGCTAGTTCAATACAGTTACGAACGGGTGCGCGAAGCAAGGCTTGATGACATTAATGGCATTATCGAGTTAATAAGACCACTAGAAGAAGAAGGCATACTAGTGCGTCGCTCACGCGAATTGCTGGAGATGGAAATTGAACGATTTACCATTGTAGAGCGCGACGGCATGATCATTGGCTGTGCTGCACTCTATGCCTTTGAACAAGAAAACATTGGCGAACTGGCCTGTTTAGTTAGCCACCCGCAATATCGTCAAGCCAGCCGTGGTGATCGCTTATTGCAAGCGATTGTAAAACGCGCTCGACAACAAGGCTTAAGTAAGTTGTTTGTGCTAACCACTAAAAGCATTCATTGGTTTAGAGAGCGCGGCTTTGCACCTGCCGATTTTGAAGATCTTCCTACCGAAAAGCAGGCTATCTACAACCTGCAACGACGCTCTAAGATCTTAATGATGGATATCACTCACTAAGCCTTATTGCTGAGTAGCCAAATACAAAAAACCAGCTCTAGATAGAGCTGGTAAAAAGACAAACATACACAAGATAATAAGGAAACACGCTAAGTAGGCGCTTAGCGTGTTGACTACATTTCCTTAGAAGTCGTAGCGTGCTGCGAAGTGGAATTCGTTTTCAGCGTCGTCGATGTTGTTGATTTGGTAAGCAGCTACAATGCGTAGTTGCTTAGTCAGGTCGTAACGACCTTCGATAGTGTAGTAATCAACAGCGTCGTATTTAGCTTGGCCTTCGTTTTCAACTTCAGCTTTGTTCCACATTGCTTGCGCGCGGAAAGCTTTAGTGAACTTGTAACCAGCAACTAACTCGTAACCTGTGTGCTCGTTCTTAGCGTCAGAACCGTGCAATTTAAAGGCTTTGTTGTTTTCGCCCATTGAGTAGTTAAGTGCAGCGTAAACACCGTTAGCGTCGTAGTTAACACCAACTAGTGCCATTGTGCTGTCTTTAGCATCGCCATTGTTAGCAATGTTGTAACCAGCACCTAGGCCTAAACCAAAGTCGAAGCCGTAAGCTACAGCGATACCGTAAGCAGAGTTGTCTTGGCTAGCGCCAGTAGTCTCATCTTTTTGGTTATCGTTAAACTTGTAAGAAGCGTGGATGTCGAAGTTGTTGAACTCGCCAGCGTACTTAAGAACACTGTCTGAACGGCCAATACCTTCTTCACGGCTAGAGCTGATACCAATCGCAGAGTTACCGTAAGGGTTAACGTAGCTTGAATCAGTCCAATCGGCTACTAGCTCTAAAGCACCGTAGTTACGACCGAAAGTTACTTCACCAAAGTCGCCACCGAAGCCAGCGTAAGCTAAACGTGCTTTAGTAGCTGAAGTGTTGTCACCTTCGCCGTTGTTTTCCATTTGTAGCTCGTAGCGACCAAGAGCGTAGCTTGACTCACCAAACTGAGATTTAACTTTAGCGCCAAAACGAACATATTGGTCAGCACCAAAGTTGTCAGATTTACCAGCATCGTCACCAGCAGTGTAACCAGCGTATACACGGCCATATAGATCAACAGCGTGTTTTTCATCTTCGTAAACTTTAGCAGCGTTAGCTGAACCAGAAGCAGCGGCAACCGCCAGAGCGATAATAGTAAGCTTTTTCATTTTAATCCCTAAAAAAGTGTGAAGTACATCAAGTAAAAGTTGAACAAATCTTAGGGTTGAAAAATGACAGCTAGGTGACTGAAGTATTAAAGATTAATGACAGCGGAACTTTATTGAATAGTTTGTAAGAGTTTATTTTTTAAGCAGTTTATTTAGTAAGTGCTGATATTTTTCAGCACTTACCAGAAGATTATATCGTTAGCGGGTGAGGTTAAAATCGGTAGTTTAGCCCCAAATTTAAGCCCAATTGGGACCAATAACTGCCCACAAAAGTAACTTGGCAGCCAGGGCCACACTCTATCCTGGTACCTTCGTTTACAAAGGTGCCATATAGACGGCCTTCTAGTTTTAAATCGAGGTTTTCAGTGAGGTGATAAAAGTAACCGCCACCTAAGCTAATAGAAAAGCGTTGGGTATCACTACCTGGGCTGGCAGCAAAATGGGTAACACCAGCGCCACCGCTGGCAAAGGTTTCAAAGTTTTCGTATTGCCATCGGCGTGATGCGGTTAAATGAGCATATACTACGTCAACATCGGTAGTAGCCGAGTCGTCCATCTCGGTGTTTTGCCAAGACACCAACACTCCCACGTAGTTTTCGTAAGTCTCACGTTTGCGGTTTTCGCCACGACTAGTAGCAAAATCAAAGGCGGCCATATAAGAAGGAGCCGAACGAACCGAATAGGTCTGTTCAGTGTCTAGGTCGGTCATTTCGCCGCCAAAGGTATAGCCAGCACCAATGCTTACATCCGCGAGTGCGGGCAGCGAAACACAGCACGCCAATAATAATCCTATTTTCCTTAGCATCGGTCACCTCCTGTTAGACACATCAACAGTGTCTAACATTCAGTAACTTAAGCCAAGTTTAAATAGCCTTAAATTGATTGGTTATCACATCGTAATGGTAACCAATGGTTTCTAACCGGCGCGCTAAAGAGCGCTCTTCAAAACCAAAGGTTAAGGCTAGGTCTTCTAGGCTATTACACTCTAAGCGCAGTTTTTCGTTCACAATACCTAATAAGATGTTGGCTTCGAGGTTCAACATATAGCTCGCATCCATAATTAACTCCTCATCTATTGGCTACATCGAGTTAATTTGAGCTTAGTTAAACAATCCTCACTTTTGTAGCTAAGCGCTAGCAACAATGCTGTATTTTTTTGTTTACTTAAGTAGTGGGCAACAAAAAGCCCGGCGAGTGCCGGGCTTTAATGAGGTAATCTTGTATTAGATATCAAACTGTTCGCGCATTAATGCTTCATACTCGGTACATCCGCCAACGTGTTTCTCGTCAACAAAAATCTGCGGTACAGTTTCAACCGGCTTACCTACAGTTTTTTCAAGATCGGCTTTTGAGATGCCTTCAGCATGAATATCAACATAACGGTAGTTATAGTCTTCGTGTGCTTCGCTTAATTGCTCGGCGATCTGCTTGGCACGAACACAATAAGGGCAACCAGGGCGACCAAAAATTACTGCAAACATCTTAAACTCCAAAACCAATGTGAATTAGCCCTACTATAGCGGCTAGCTACTAAATAAAAAAATCGAATATTTCACTGTTAGCGATAGGTACTAGCTATCAAATCTTATAGACCTCGTCTGTTAGCGTTATCTTTCATCGCTCAACGCTCTTCAATTAAGCCTAACAAACCTTGTTTAAGCAATCTGCTAAAGTCGTTACGCATTGCTTGATCAACCATCGGTTCTACACAATTAATCGTAAGGCTTAATGCGCCAGCGACACTTTGCGCGCCAAGCCAAAATATGGCCCCTACCAAATGCTGAGCGGCAGTGAAATAGTATTGCTGGGGAACTAAACCAGAATCTTCCAAAGAGTCAAACACTGGCTCTAAAGGCCCAAGATTAGATAGGTGTAAGCAATTGAATCTGCCTGCTACTTGTTGCATTTCATCATCGGCACGGCGTGGTGCCTGCGCCTCCCACCAATTATCGTTACACGATACCAAGTGCAGACCAGAGTCTACTTTCTCTTTATAGGCCTGTTTAATTTTCTGAGCGCGTTGCCAAAAGCCTTGCGATGAATCGCTAGCCACTTCAAACGAGAACATAGAAACATAACAAGCTAGTTCTTGCTGATTTACCGGTGGTTCAACTATTGGTCGAACATTGGCATTACCGCCTGCACTTACTTTACTCACTGGTGAGCGAGCAATCTTTGCGGCTACTTCAATCGCTGCGCAATAAAGAGTAATAGTTAGGCTCACTTGATGCTTGCGGCTTATCGCTAATAAACGCTGAGATTGTTGCTGGCTAAAATTCAACAGCTCCAGTTTATTCTGTTGGTTTTGCGTTAAACCAGCTTGGTTTAGCCATACTCCTGCTTGAGCCGGACTAATAGGAGTGGCAAAAGGGTTATCGTCAGGCGAGTACTCATCCATGGCCAAGGCTTGGTGAACGCCAGCGCGAATACTTAAGCGCTGAATATCTGGCACCATTTGTTGAGCCACTTGCTGGTGCCGCTCTAACCACTCAGCTAACAAAGAAGCCGCCGACAAGCCATCACAAATACTGTGATGCATGCTAATCACCAAAGCCGATTGCTGCTGACCTAACAAAACCGATACCCGCCAAAGCGGGCCGCCAACGTTAAGCGGGGTATTAGTTTGCTGCTGCATGGTGTCACGCAGTGCTTGGGAAAATGGCAGCTTGCTTTCATCAATTTCTGCCACTTCAAGTTCTGGCTGGCTAGAACACTCTTGCCACTGCCATTGCTGCGCCACTTGTTTTAAACACAGTGACAAAAACGGGTGGCGAAGTTGCAATAACTGATGGATTCGCGGAATAAAGTGAGTGTTTATCTTACCTTTCACTGTCACCGCATTCACCACCAACATGGCACCCGTGCTGGTTAATTCGGCAAACAAAGACTCAGTTTTTCCCAATTGGCGAATCGTCATCATAACCCCCTAAAGCAAGTAAACTGCAGATAACTCAATAAGCAGCAATCATTGCATAGTTGGCGCTTTCACTTTCACTATCTGGATCACCATGTTGAGTATTAAGGCTAAAGCCATCACGCTAAATATGATCGCCATCGCACTTGGGCTCGGCATAAAGGCGGTTGTTAAGCCACCAACGGCTAAGGCGGTAAGGGTCATCTGCGTTGTGCCACTTAGGGCAGACACCGTGCCAGCTTGCCCCGAAAAGTGGCCAAACAAACCAGATTGAGAAATAGGATAAATAGCCCCTACGCTAATACTGATCAAACTCATTGCTGCAATTACCCAAACTAAAGTGCTTGCATGAGTGAGCAATATAAAGGCTGCAATAAAAGGCAGCAGCGACGCTAACAGCAAAATGTGTTGCTCTGGCCAGCGACCATTAAAGCGGCGAGTAAAAGCGCTGCCCAAAGCCAAGCCTGCAGCCGGGATTATCATCACTAAACCAAAATCATCAGCCGACAAACCAAAGCCATGCTGCAATACAAAAGGCGCGCTACTAATCATGTACATCAAACCAATGCTGGCGATCCAAGCAAAGCTAGAATAATGAATAAAGTGGCGATCGAAGGCCAAGCTTAAGTAGTCGTTTGCCACACGGTTCAAGTTTAGCGGCGGGCCAACTTCTGTTTGGGTTTCTGGTAATAGCTTGGCAGCAATAATCAGTAAACTTGCGCCAGCAATACCAATGATCACAAATAGATAGTGCCAGCCCCAGTAAGCCGTCACTATGCCACCAATAACCGGACCTAAAACGGGAATAACCGACGCAGCCATGCCCAACCAAGCAAAACCATGTTTTAACTCTTTACCGCGATAACTGTCACTAATTAAGCAGCGGGCCAGTATTTGGTTACTGCCTGCGCCTAAACCTTGAATAAGTACACCAGCTAATAACAAATCAAGATGATTAAAGCCCAAAAACGTGAGTAAGTTACCCAGCAGGAAAACTGCCTGCCCCATCCAAAATACCCGTCGTCTGCCATAACTATCGGCTAACGGGCCATAAAATAGTTGGGATATGCCTAAGCCTAAAATAAACACCACAATGAGGCGCTGCACTAAGTGCTCTTCTACCGCAAAATGCGTGGCCATTTCTGGTAAGGCAGGTGCCAGCAACCCATTGGTTAATTGGGAACAAGCAATAAAGGCAATAGAAAAAAACAGCGGGACTCGCGAATAGCTCACTAATAAACTCCAATACATCAGCGTTCTTCATTGTAAATCAAAGCCAAAAGCGGATAATCATTCATCAAAGACATGATTTATTTCCCAGCAGGAAACAATTAATCAAAAGAGGCCGAGTATGGATTGGTTGAACGCGGTGCAAACCTACGTAGCAGTTGTAGAGAGCAGCAGCTTTGTGCAAGCAGCGCAGCAACTCAACATTACTACCTCAGCCTGCAGTAAACGCATCTCTTGGTTAGAGTCTCAATTGCATTGCCAATTGCTATTACGTACGACTCGCAGGGTGCGCACTACCGAGCAAGGCCAGCAGTTTTATTTGCAAAGTTGCGATTGGTTAAGCCAGTTCAATAATATGCGCCAACAACTTGGCCCCTCTAGTCTTGGCTTAACTGGCAGCCTCACGATTGGCGCTCCTGCGGTATCGGGAAGTTTATTTGTAACGCCTTTAATAGCTTCGTTTTTACCAAAGCATCCGCACCTTAATATTGAGTTATTAGAGGTAGAGCCTGGGGAAATTCCAGATTTATCACTCGACATTGTAGTAACGCGCCAGCTAGACAATTTTGATAGCACTAGCTATCGCATGTTGCATCTATTTAATTACGCAGTGAAGTGTTTTGCCAGCCCTACATTTTTAGCGGATTGCGGCCCAATACAAAGCGCAAAGCAACTGCAAGCTCTACCGCTATTGTTGGTGCAAGGGCAAATCAAAGCAGGCGGCGTAAAACTAAATGAAGGCACTGTGCTTAACCAAGCTTGTCGCTTTGTTACTCACGACCCTATGGCTGCCATTCAAGCAGCTGTTCACCATATGGGTGTAGTCTTGGTATCGGAAGATCTGGTACAACAACATCTATTAGACGGGAAGTTAGTTGAAGTGCTGCCTGGCTTATTGTCTGAGCAACGCAGCGTATGCGCCTATTATCCGGCTCAGCGTTTTGAAAACCCCAATATAAGCGCCTTTTTACAGCACTTACGTGAACAAAGCCAAGCCGCCAGCAATAACCATCAATAACTGGCAGCTTGTGTTACTTAGCCAAGGCGGTACTCAGCTTAACTAATTTCTATTTGCTGCTTTTCACTCACCTTAGCAACAGCTTTGGGCGCTTTAAGCATTAACAGACCGTTGACTAATTCAGCGCTAATATCCTCAGCTTGAATGGCTTTACCAACATTAATGTTTCTGCGGAAAAAACCCCTACGCCGTTCTTTACGCAGTACACTGTCGCCCTGCTGTTGATGTTGCTGCTCAATTTTGGCTTGAATGCTCAACACACCATCGTGCAACTGCACATCAATATCTTCCTTAGCCACACCAGGCAACTCGGCAACAAATAAGTAGCTATCTTCTTTGTCGATGATATCGACACGCGGTTGGAAAAAACCGTCATCACGCATGGTAAATTGTGGGCTAAAAAGCTGCTCCCACAAATGGTCTTCTCCAAACCAATGATCTCTAGGTAACATGTTCATAATAAGCTCCTTAGTTAGAACCAACACTAAACAACAGCTTACTCAATTTAATTTTAGTAGAGACAAACTGGCCCAACAGGAAGTTGAGGCCAAAATAACCAGCGAGTTTGACCTAAAGCAAACTCATCGATAACTATTATTTTGAGGCTAAGAAAAGGTACAAATTATGCGGTAGGAGGCGGGCATAAAAAAACCGCTAGCCAAAGCTAGCGGTTTAGGATGTAACAAGCGTTAGTTCGAGTCACGAGTTAAAAAGGCAACTACGGGGTAGTTTACTCGGCCGCTTCAACATCTGATTCGCATTCTTTTGCTTCAATATCTTCACTGATTGGAAGGCGCACAAAAAAACCTTTACCAGTTGCAAAACAACGCATCGTTTGTTGTTGGTCTTGTTCCATTTAGATAAATCTCCTAAGTTGTTGCAAGGGTGAAAAAGTTAAATGTTATGTTTAATTTCTCGTTATATTTTGCTTATTGCCACTTGCGTAAGTAAGGCTAGCTAGTGAATAAAAATTGCACAAGAAATAATCAGTAAAAATTCCATTTAGCCAAACATTTCTTGATCTAGCTCAGTCTTGCGGGAGGTAATCTATAGGCTTTTGCTAGAAATGTGAAGTACTAATTTACCACTTTGGGGATGCAAGCCAAATCCACAAAAAATAATATCCATAAAAAACAATAGCTTAAAAACAAGGCAAAATATAAGAAAATATTACTTATAGCTTTTTGGCATGTAGAAAATGTGTTTTATATCTGTTTGGCTATATTCGGGTTAAGCCGAGAAAATAACAATAGATGAATCAGTTACTTACACCGAGCTATCATTCAAATAAAGTCTAGTGAATAATTATTCAAAATAGTAACTAATGACATAAAAGACAGTTGCAAAACTAGAGCGCAGGCCGCTCACAGGCTAGGCTTAGCGCTTTTTGATTTTTACGAAATCGAAAAAAAGCCATAATGCAATAATGGTTGCCGACACCACCACGCCATATTCTAGATAAAGGTGGATATAACCGAGAAAAAAGCTTACTGCGGGTAAAACTAATACAAGCATTAAGGCCAACAACAAATAGCCCAAGATAATCTCCTCTTTTTTATTAGATTATATCCTGAGAAATTCCCGCCAAGCTACTGCAAAATAGGTAATTTAGAGTGATTTCACTGAGATGTTAACTAAGCCAAGAAATAGCAAAATAAAAACGTAATTCGATAATGCAAAAACCTTTACCGAATAAAGTAGATAAGCATATTGGAAATTCTTTTGGCGCTGATGGTAGTCACTGTGAAAGCTGCGCTATAACACGGCTAACGGTGGAACAAACCAGAGTATCAATCACCAAATATACAAGAGCTTATTGGCATCCTCTGCTCAGCGCTGGGTTATTCAAAGTAAGATTTAAGTTGCAGCTGTACGTGGCCATCTTTCCATACTGTGGTGTCGATTTGCGTTTTGCAAATTGCACACAGCGTTTTGTTCGACAAGGTTAAGTGGCCCGACAAACGGTTACCTTTGGCACGAAACAACAAATTATTTTGCGCTTGCCAGCGCACGCCACCACGCCAATTAGCACGCCATTGCGGCACTTGCTGGTAACGTAAAAACTCAGATTGCTCAGTAGTATTAGTAGGAAGCTGATTACTGCTAGCGCTGCGAGCACTAAAATTCTGTTCTTGTAACCAATTAATATCATTGAATAAATCACTAGCAGCTTGAGGTTGTTCGAGCTCGTTCTCAACACTAAAGTCGAGCGCCAGTTTAGGCTTTGCCTGAACCATGTTTGCCCACACCAATACTGCAATCATTAACGATAATGCAATACCCATAACAACCTCCAACGCACCGTTAATTTAGTTAACTACTTCCTCTTATGGTTTGGTTTACATCTCGCACCTTGCCAAGCTTGGTAAGGTGCTTTTATTAAAGAGTAGTAGACGCAATGGGTTCTTGCTATTTCCATGCCACTACTAAGCTTTTACACAGGTGCGCGTTACATTCTGCTAACTTTATTCAACCTAGGCATAACCTATCACACCGATAAACTTTACAAATTGGTTTGACCAATGGAAATAAGCGATACTTTTGTGCGAAGTTACTTGACTGTTAGGCCGTAGTTTTCTTTCATACACACCAAATGCGAAAAATTAGCTAACATGCAGTAGCTAACAAACATTTAATATGCAGCGACGTGTTGCCAACACAGCAACTCAACATAACAACCATTAGCAGGAACACACTATGCAAATCGGAATACCTAAGGAGATCTTCGACCAGGAGAGCCGGGTAGCCGCCACCCCAAAAACCGTAGAGCAGTTGCTTAAACTAGGCTTCTCTGTGGCAGTGGAAAGCGGTGCAGGAACAGCAGCCAGCTTTAATGATGATGCTTATAGCGAAGCAGGCGCAGAAATTGTAAGCAAAGAGCAAGCATTTCAAGCTGACCTCATCTTTAAGGTTAACGCTCCACTAGACGGAAGCGACAACACCACCGACGAACTTTCTCTTATAAAGGAAGGCGCAACGGTAGCCAGTTTTGCATGGCCTGCACAAAATCCAGAATTGCTTGAAAAATTTAAAGCAGCCAAGGTTAACTTATTAGCCATGGACATGGTGCCGCGGATTTCTCGTGCTCAATCTTTGGATGCACGTAGCTCGCTAGCCAACGTAGACGGCTACCGCGCAGTGGTAGAAGCAGCTAACCACTTTGGCCGTTTCTTTACCGGTCAAATTACTGCTGCGGGTAAAGTACCACCTGCTAAAGTATTGGTAATTGGTGCAGGTGTAGCCGGTTTGGCTGCCATTGGTACCGCTGGTAGCTTGGGCGCTATTGTTCGCGCCTTTGATACTCGCCCAGAAGTAAAAGAGCAAATTAACTCTATGGGCGCCGAGTTCCTAGAGCTTGATTACGAAGAAGAAGATACTGGCAGCGGTGACGGCTACGCAAAAGAAATGAGCGCAGCCTTCATTGAAGCCGAAATGGCCTTGTTCCGCGAACAAGCCAAAGATGTAGACATCATTATTACCACCGCATTAATTCCAGGCCGTCCAGCTCCAAAGCTGATTTTGGCCGACATGGTTGAATTAATGAAGCCAGGTAGCGTAATTGTTGATTTAGCAGCAGCCACTGGCGGTAACTGTGAGTTAACCGAGCCTGGCGAAATTGCCGTTAAGCACGATGTAACCATTGTCGGCTTAACCGATATTTCTCGCCGTTTGCCTGCTCAAGCTAGCCAACTTTACGGCACCAACTTAGTAAACCTACTTAAGTTACTTAGCCCAGAGAAAAATGGCGAAATCAACATCGACTTCGAAGACGAAGTTTTACGTGGCGTAGCCTCGGTTAAAGATGGCGAAATCACTTTCCCACCACCGGCGATTCAAGTAAGTGCTCAGCCTCAAGCCGAAGCACCTGCTGCAGAGCCGGCTCCAGTGGAAGAAGAAAAACCAAGCAAGCCTTGGCTAAAACCTGTGCTAGCAGCAGCCGGTGCAGCCGCTTTTGCTTGGGTAGCCGACGCAGCACCAGCAGACTTTGTACAACACTTCACTGTGTTCTTGCTGGCTTGTGTAGTGGGTTACTACGTAGTTTGGAACGTAACACATGCCTTGCACACACCATTAATGAGTGTAACCAACGCCATTAGCGGCATTATTATTGTGGGCGCCTTAGTGCAGATGAAAGCCGACACCTCCTGGGTAGTACTACTGCTCTCGGGTATCGCCGTGCTTATCGCCACCATTAATATCGCCGGTGGTTTTACTGTGACTCAGCGGATGCTGAAAATGTTCCGTAAAGACGACTAAGGAGAAATAGTCACATGTCTCAAGGTATAGTTTCTGCAGCGTATTTAATCGCTGCCCTATTGTTTATCTTCAGCCTAGCCGGCCTAAGTAAACAAGAAACCGCCCAGCGCGGTAACATCTTTGGCATCATCGGTATGGTTATCGCCGTACTCGCCACATTAGCTAGCACCCAAGTAACCGGCGGTAGCTGGATTATTACCCTAGCCATGGGTATTGGTGCCGCTATTGGTATCCGTTTAGCACTCAAAGTTGAAATGACCGAAATGCCAGAGCTGGTTGCTATTTTGCACAGTTTTGTAGGTATGGCAGCAGTATTGGTTGGTTTCTCAAGCGCTATCGACCACGGCTCGTTAATTGATTCAGTTACTGGCTTAATTGACCCAGTAGCGAAATCTATTCACGACGTAGAAGTATTCCTAGGTATCTTTATTGGTGCAGTAACCTTCACCGGTTCGGTAGTCGCTTTTGGTAAACTTCGCGGCCTTATTAGCAGTGCCCCTAAAGCCCTACCAGGCGCTCACTGGCTAAACTTAGGCATGATTGTAGTATCAATCTACCTAGGCAGTGTATTCATGGACAGCGGCTCTATGTGGCCACTAGTTATCATGACCTTTATCGCCTTTGTATTTGGTTACAACCTAGTATCTGCAATCGGCGGCGCCGATATGCCAGTGGTTGTATCTATGCTTAACTCATACTCTGGTTGGGCAGCAGCAGCGGCAGGTTTCATGCTAGGCAACGACTTGCTAATTGTAACCGGTGCACTAGTAGGTAGCTCGGGTGCAATTCTGTCTTACATCATGTGTAAAGCAATGAACCGCTCGTTCATCAGCGTAATTTTAGGTGGTTTTGGTAGCGAAGGTGGCACTGTAGCTACAGACGTAGACCAAGGTGAACACACCGAAGTACAGGCTGAAGAAGTCGCCGAGATGCTAAAAGATGCTAACGAAGTAATTATCGCACCTGGTTACGGCATGGCGGTTGCGCAAGCCCAATACCCAGTGGCCGAAATTACCAAAAAACTGCGTGATAAAGGCGTAAACGTACGTTTTGCTATTCACCCAGTAGCTGGTCGCTTGCCTGGTCACATGAACGTATTGTTAGCCGAAGCCAAAGTACCTTACGACATCGTAATGGAAATGGACGAAATTAACGAAGACTTCGCCTCTACCGACGTAGTACTAGTAATTGGTGCTAACGACACGGTTAACCCTGCAGCTAAAGAGCCAGGCAGCCCAATTGCGGGTATGCCAGTACTAGAAGTATGGGATGCAAAAAACGTGATTGTATTTAAACGTTCAATGGCCACTGGTTATGCTGGTGTTCAAAACCCATTGTTCTTTAAAGAGAATACAGACATGTTGTTTGGTGATGCGAAAGAAACGGTTCAGAAGATCCTTTCTCATATCTAAGCAAATGATGTGTTGATGATAAAAGCCGCTCATTGAGCGGCTTTTTTATACTAGCAATTCTCTAAGATAAACATGTGAACTTAGCCACTTAAATCAACACCCAACAAATTAGAAATAGAATTTCCAGCGAGCCTATCAATTTTCTTAGCTGTGTCTAAGGTCTTATTCACAAATTCTAGCAAACCATAGTAGCCCTCAATAAAGCTTTGATTATCTTCAAAACCTGAAGACTTAATCCTCTCTTTATTGTATACCAATGTTCCAATATTCATTTGTAACTGCTGCTCAATACCATCAATACCGTTTATTTTATAAAGTAATAATGATTGCCTTAAGCCTTCCAAGTTTCTAATAAAAATCTCTTTTAGCGGAGAGCCTAGCTGGCTGCTTAATACTTCTTCGGTCAATTTATCAAGCATGAACTTAATTTTTGAAAAATCTTCGTTGTTTAAGCTTGTAGCGTTATGAACACGGCTCAGTTTATCTGAACATATGTTAAGCCCATAAATTGTGACGTCGTCAAGTAACTGCTTTGACGTTTTCCATTGTGATTCAAGATTTAAAGTGGATAAGATTTTCTCTATATTTACAAAAGGCTTCAAAAACAATTCATGATCAATATCATCTATATCTATTAACTGTTTTTTTGTTTGATCACTAAGCCTTATGAGTTCGGCCAGCATAAGTAGTAAAGCACCGGAGTCATCCTCTGGTATATCAAAAACAACAGCCCAAACTTGCCTAGCCCTCAAATTATCTGGTTTTGTTTTTGCCTCTTTGAGAATGTCTAGTAGACGCCCCGCAGCATCAGACTTTACTTCCATATACCCTCTCAATGTTCAAGTTTGGCTATTATCAAGCTAGAAATCTTCTTCTATCAAAAATCATCTTTACAATAAGAAACTGAATTTTGGTTTTTATCTTCTAGACACAATACCATTGACTAGTAAGTATTTCAGTTAACGAAGCTACATATTGACAATTACCTCTAGAGCCCAAAAGAGCGAATATATAGTTTGTCTTTACCCCGATTTCGCCCTGACGGCGACTTCCTTTTTCTTTGAACAGCCAAAGAAAAACTAAGGAAAAAGAAAGGCTGCCCCAGCATCATCTTCTTCCTGCGTTGCTCACTCACTGCGGCGCCAAAACAACTCGCTACGCTCAAACAGGTTTTGCCTATACCCGCAGCTCGCTTGCGCTACTCGGCGATGATGAGGGGGAAAGAAGATCAAGAGCCCACGACGGGCTGCTCTCGATACCCATCATTCCCGCTGAGTATCGCAGTAAATTAACGAATAAGCCGAGGACTGTTTGAGCGCAGCGAGTTTCCGTAGGCGCGTTGATTTATGAGAAACGCAAGATTCAAGGGAATGCGGGGCGGCCTTTCTTTTGTACACTTTTCTTTGGCCGCACAAAGAAAAGTGTATCGCCGGCAAGGCGAAACCTGAACCAACACCAAGCATTGGTTCAAATGAAACTAATATAAACACAAGCTCACAGCTCTGCTTTCAATACACCATCATCGCCGCCAAGCCAAAACCTGAGCCCACAAGTACATCGCAAGCAAAATAGTTAACGAGAAGAGGAAGCTTACAAATACAAAAAAACCGCTAATTAGCGGCTTCTTCTCAAACTAACATCCCATTACCACATCAAATCATCTGGGATTTGATAATCAGCATACGGGTCATCTTCATCAATCACATCTTGGCTTGGGTCGTTAATTAGCACTACTACGCTTTCATCACGCTGGGCGATTTTTTCCGCAACAATCGTAGGGACGACTTCATAAGCTTCGCCCAGAGTAACAATGGCTAAGCGGCCGTTACTAAGCTGCTTGCGCAGTTCTTCGGTAACATAAATCTTTTTAATTAGGCCTTCATGGGTGAAGTTGTAAGCTTCTTCGCCACGCTTTCTGTCTAACATGTTCATCTCAATCAATTGCTTGATTTGAGCGGCAACGGCTTTTTTGGCTTTCTCGGCATTTTGTTGCTGAGCTAATTCGGCGTCACGTTGTTGTTGGTCAAGCTTGGCTTGCTCGGCAGCTGCTTTTACTTCCTTGGCCAAGGTGCGTGATTTTTTATTGGTTTTGCCTACTTTTTTGGCTTTTTTCTTGTCAACTAAACCAGCTTTAAGCATCTGCTCTTGCAGCGATAACTTGGCCATAGCAAATCTATACCTTTGAATTCGATGGGTGGATTTATAATGCAGCACTACGGCCACTAAAGGCCTAGATAATACGTGAAGCGGCTACAAATTTGAACCTATAGCGAACAAGTTAACCAGGCCTACTCGGCTTGTGGCGCTAGGGTTAACGACAAAGGTTGATCTTGCGGATAGCCCGACAAATCAATCTCGCTACCATTGAGCTTTAAGCTAAAACCCTCAATTTGGGAAAAGTACAAAGATGCTGGGTGCATTACCTGCCAAGAGCGCAGATCACCCATGCCTAACCAGCCATCAAATACCACTTTATCGCGACCATCAATAAGCAGTAATTCGGCTCGGTCGTCGGCTTCAATTTCTAGCTCTATAACTTGCTCTGGCTTTAAGGCTTCTGGTTGCCACAAATCGCTAGGTGCGACCCAATAGTAGGTTCTTGCACCTTGCCAACGATGGGGTAACTGAGCAGGCGGACGAATTGGGTAAATAGGTCGAATTGGACGTTCAATAGGATGGCTAGGGATTGGGCGCTCTATGGGTTGCTCGGGTTTGTGTAGCTGCGCTGGGCGAGCGGCCTGTTCCGCCATACAGGCTTCTATAACGCCAATGGCTAACAGTAAAGCCAAACCTATATTACAAAGAAACCTTAGCATTTCTCGCCCCAAAAACAGTTAAACCCTTGATTAGTAATAATAGCCGAAAAATTCATATATACTCTTGGTACATGATCATATTTACAGTGGTTTAAGTGGAATTAAGCAGCCTGCCCATCACCGCACTTAAAGGAGTGGGTGATAAACTTGCCGAAAAACTCCTACGTCTACATATTCGAAATGTCGGCGACTTGCTGCTGCACCTCCCCCTGCGTTATGAAGATCGCACTCGCGTATGGCCAATTAACGATTTACTGCACGGCGCCCATGTTTCGGTGCATGGCGAAATTACCAAGGTAGAAACCATTCACGCCCGTCGTCGCATGCTAACGTGTCGCATCAGCGATGGCAGCGGCAGTATTACCCTGCGCTTTTTCAACTTTAATAACGGCCAAAAGGCTGCCATGCAACAGGGTAAGTGGATGCGTTGCTTTGGCGAAGCTAAGCGCGGTAAACATGGTTGGGAAATGATCCACCCGGAATACAGCATTGTTGCCGATCCTAGTGCACCCTTAATGGATGAAAAACTTACCCCGGTTTATCCCACTACCGAGGGCTTAAAGCAGCTCAATTTGCGAAAACTCAGTGAGCAAGCTTTTAAGTTACTAGAGCAATATCCCTTGGTAGATTGGCTACCACCTGCATTACGCCCCCATGGTTTAGATCTTAACCAAGCCTTAATGCAGCTGCATCGCCCCGATCCAGATACCGAGCTCAGCTTATTAGAAGAAGGCCGGCACCCTGCCCAGCAGCGTTTGGTATTAGAAGAATTAGCCGCCCACCAGCTCAGCATGTTAAAGCTACGCCAAGAGCAACAGCGCCAAGCGGCCATTGCTTTACCGCTTGCCAGTGACTTAGAACAGCAGTTTTTAGCCCAACTCCCCTTTAAACCAACCAATGCCCAACAACGGGTGGTGGCCGAAATTAAAAGCGATACCCAGCAGCCACATGCCATGATGCGTTTGGTACAAGGTGATGTAGGCAGTGGCAAAACCTTAGTAGCAGCAATGGCGGCTTTGCAGGCCTTAGCTAATGGTTATCAAGTGGCACTGATGGCTCCCACCGAAATATTGGCCGAGCAGCATGCGCTTAACTTTGCCAAATGGTTCGAGCCCCTAGGCATTAAAGCTGATTGGCTTGCTGGCAAACAGAAAGGCAAAGCTCGCAACGAGGCTATGGAGCGCATAGCCAGTGGCGAAGCGCAAATGGTCGTGGGTACTCATGCCATTTTCCAAGAGCAAGTGCAATTTGCCAAACTCGCCTTAGTGATTATCGACGAGCAGCACCGCTTTGGGGTGCACCAACGCATGGCCTTGCGGGAAAAAGGCGCCGCTGTAGATGGCAGCAACACTTTACCCCATCAGTTAATTATGACGGCTACCCCTATCCCTCGCACCTTGGCGATGACGGCCTATGCCGATTTGGAGCTGTCGATTATTGATGAGTTGCCGCCCGGGCGAACCCCAATTAAAACCGTGGCCCTGCCCGATACCCGCCGTGAGCAAGTGATCGAACGGGTGTATCAGGCTTGTCACAATGACGGGCGCCAAGCTTATTGGGTTTGTACCTTAATTGAAGAATCAGAAGTTCTGCAGTGCCAAGCAGCCGAAGACACCGCCGATACTTTACAAAAGCAATTACCCGATTTACGCATTGGTTTAGTGCATGGCCGCATGAAACCGCAAGAAAAACAGTGGGTAATGGAGCAGTTTAAAAACCATCAACTTGATCTACTGGTGGCTACCACCGTGATCGAGGTGGGTGTGGATGTACCTAACTCCAGTTTAATGATTATAGAAAACCCCGAACGTTTAGGTTTAGCTCAGCTCCACCAGCTACGTGGCAGGGTGGGTCGTGGCCAAGTGGAAAGCCACTGCGTATTGATGTACCACAGCCCCTTATCTAAAACCGCCAGTTCACGTTTAAGTGTATTACGCGACAGCACCGACGGTTTTGTAATTGCCCAACGCGATATGGAAATTAGAGGCCCTGGCGAACTACTTGGCACCAAGCAAACCGGTTTAGCAGAATTTAAAATTGCCGACTTAGTACGAGACCAAGCAATAATAGGTGAAGCGCAGCGCCTTGCTAAACAACTTCTTCAGCAAACACCGGTTGCAATTGAGCCCTTAATTGACCGTTGGTTAGCCGGCCGCGAACAATTCGCTCAAGCTTAGCAACATATGACACTCTGTTAGTTGATGCTGAAGATCTCATCACGGCATTTTTCCACCAAAATCTCCTGCAACCATAGGTACAAAGGATTTTGTCGATTGCGGTAGTGGAATACATAGCCGGTATCATACTTTAATGCCAAACCTTTAAATTCTTCACTTAGCTGCAACTGTCTAATCCCAGGAATATCTTCTGGCGGGTAATAGGTCACGCTGGGGTAAACTAAATCACTCACCCGCAATACATCCATAATCGATCCCGGCAGTTCAGAACGAAAACCAATAGTCACCTCTACGCCATGAGCTGCCAAAAACTTTTCTGCTTCGGTGCGCGCCGCGCTCCAACCCGGAACATGAATGAGCGCAGTAGCGTAGCTTTCAAAATCTTGCGGGGTGACAATGTCGTCACCAATTGGATGAGCATCGCGCGCATAAACATAAATAGGCTGACGCCATAAACGTCGTTGCACTAGCTCTTTCGAGCCTTCAACTGGCAATAAACACAAACCAAAATCAATTTGCCCACGCTGAATCAACTCGCAAGTATCGGCTCCCCAAGTAGCCACTTGCAGGCGAAGATCCGGCGCATGCTGCTGCAATGCCACAAACAAACGCTTAGCGACCGACGCTAATAACATTGGGTGCATAGCAACTTTTAGTACGCCTTCTAACTTAGCTGGGTCAAAGTCATTATGGTGGTCAACAACGTTAGCAAGCTCGGCTAAAATGCTTGGCAAGCTAAGCGATAACTGTTCGGCTTTTGGGGTGGCAATAAGCCCATGTTGAGCACGTACAAAAAGCTCATCAGCAAAATGCTCGCGCAGTTTTTGCAAGCTGCGACTAATCGCTGGCTGACTAACATTCATACGTTCGGCAGTACGGCGCGTATTAAGCTCTTGCGCCAACACCACAAACACTTTTAGTAAATTTAAATCTAGCGTCTCAAAGGAACTATTGGTCACCTACTTCCTCCAGCATTATTCTCCAGTAAGCCCCTTAAACATTAGCAATGAATCGCGCTAAGCTCATCATTTTTCGAAGAAGCTAGGCATTTACTGAGAATCAACACATAAACTGTGGCGGCAGGCACAAAAAAGCCGCTACTGCTTAGCGGCTTTTCGAATATACGCGCTAAAGCTGATTAGTCGTCTAGGTCTTTGTCGTACCAACCTCGGCTGCAATCAACCGCACGTTTCCAACCTTTGTATAAACGTTCCCGTTTCGCCTCATCGCCATCAGGAGAGAAGCAACGATCTGGGGTATTGCTCTCGGCCAAGCTTTCTACGCTCTCCCAGTAACCCACTGCTAAGCCGGCTAAGTAAGCAGCTCCTAAGGCTGTGGATTCAATCAGCGAAGGGCGTACCACTTCGGTGCCCAGCGCATCGGCTTGAAACTGCAATAAGAAATCATTGGCTACTGCGCCGCCGTCTACTCGCAATTGTTTTAGCGAAATGTCAGCATCGGCTTGCATGGCTTCTAATAAGTCTCGGCTTTGATAAGCAATCGATTCAAGCGCAGCACGAATAATATGGTTACGGTTAGCGCCACGGGTTAACCCTACAATGGTACCGCGTGCATAAGGGTCCCAGTAGGGTGCACCTAAACCCACAAAAGCAGGTACTAAGTATACCCCGTTGGTATCGTCTACCTTAGAGGCAAAATACTGGGTATCGGAGGCATCGCGAATCAATCCCATCTCGTCGCGCAACCATTGAATGGTAGCACCGCCCATAAATACACTGCCTTCTAGGGCGTAATTGACCTTGCCATCTAAAGAAAAAGCGATAGTGGTGAGCAAACCATGGGTTGATTTCACCGGTACTTCGCCAGTATTCATCAATAAAAAGCAGCCGGTGCCGTAGGTGTTTTTTGCCATGCCTTTGCGATAACACTGCTGACCAAATAGCGCCGCTTGTTGGTCGCCAGCGATACCGGCGATAGGAATACGCGTTCCACCTTTACCGCCAATATTGGTTTGGCCGTAGATTTCCGAACAGGCTTTCACCTCTGGCAGCATTTGTTTAGGCACACCCAGCATATCTAACAATTTATCATCCCATTGCAAGGTATGAATGTTAAACATCATGGTGCGAGAGGCATTGGTATAGTCGGTAACATGCACTCGCCCGTTAGTAAGCTTCCAAACTAACCAGCTATCTACCGTGCCAAACAGCAAGTCACCCGCTTCGGCTTTTTCGCGTGCGCCTTCTACATTATCTAAAATCCACTTTAGCTTTGAGCCAGAAAAGTAGGCATCTAAGATTAGGCCTGTAGTATCTTGAATATACTCTTCCCAGCCTTGCTCTTTTAGCTCTTCACATAATTTGGTGGTGCGGCGACATTGCCAGACAATGGCATTATAAATAGGTTGGCCGGTGTTTTTATCCCAGACAATGGTGGTTTCTCGCTGGTTGGTAATGCCAATCGCGGCAATTTGATCACTACGGATACCGGTTTTTGCCAAAACCTCGGTTAAAGATGCACTTTGGCTAGCCCATATCTCCATGGGATTGTGCTCTACCCAACCTGATTTTGGGAAAAACTGGCTAAATTCGCGTTGTACGCTGCCAACAATTTCAGAGTCTTGGTTAAAAATAATCGCTCTTGAGCTTGTTGTGCCCTGATCAAGGGCAACTATATATCGTGCGGTGTCCATTGATATTACGGTTCCAGATTAGCATTTATGTCTATTATGCTCGAAAACGAACATTTTAGAACATTTTTTTAACCAAAGCGTGACAAAACTTTAATTTCATTTCAGCAATTTCTCTAAAAAGCTGCGATGCAGTTTGCGGTATCGCTTTGTTAACCGTGACAAAAACTGCATTTTAAGTAGACTTATGACTGCGCTATAAAATGTATACCAATAAGAGAAACCCAGTTGTGAAGCAGACTCAACGCCATCAACAAATCTTGCAGGTGATTAAAACCCAAGGCTTTGTGGCTACCGAAGAATTAGTAGAATCACTTAATGTAAGCCCGCAAACCATTCGCCGCGACCTTAATGTATTGGCCGAACAGAAGCTGATTCACCGCCACCATGGTGGTGCTTCGTTACTATCAAGTAGCGTAGTGAACGACTCTTATTCCAGTCGAAAGATTAAACAACATCTTGAAAAAGAAAGCATTGCTCAGAAAATTGCAGAGCAAATTCCTAATGGCGCATCGCTGTTTTTAGATATTGGTACCACCGCCGAAACGATTGCAAGAGCCTTATTGGAGCACCGCGATTTACGCATTATCACCAACAATATTCATGTTGCATCGCTACTAATGGTTAAAGACGACTTTAATGTGATTATGGCCGGCGGCGCGTTGCGTAATAAAGATGGCGGCATAGTGGGTGAAGCCACCATCGACTTCATAAAACAATTTCGCCTAGATTATGGGGTAGTAACGGTTAGCGGCATTGATTTAGATGGTTCGCTACTAGATTTTGACTACCATGAAGTAAGGGTGACTCAGGCTATTATTGCCAGTTCTCGCAACGTTATTCTTGCTGCAGACCACAGTAAATTTGGCCGTAACGCGATGATTAACATTGGCAATATTGCACAAATTGACCACTTGTATACCGATCGGCCAGTGCCGCAAGACATCAGCGAAATCCTTAAACAACAAGACGTACAGTTAACACTTTGCCCTACTCAGTTAAGCAGTTAAGCGTTTGCGCAGCAGTTCACCAAGAAAACCTTTATAGCTGGTAGCCTGTTCGGGGCATAGTTGCTGCAACTGTTGTAGTTCTGCTTGGCTAATCTTGCCGCCCTCGCCATGAGCCAATAAGTAATTATCAACTTGTAGCTGGCTAAACCTTTCAATTGAGCTTCGATATTGACGAGGACTGCTGATCGGAAAGGGACAAATCAGCTTTCCTTTAACCCGCAATATACAGTCGGCCACATACAAGGTCTTAGTCGCTGGGTGATAGAGCGATAAGTCACGGTCGGTATGGCCTGGTGTGAACAACACTTGCCAATCTTCAAAGCCTGGTAGGTTTTGGCCGTCTTTTAGTCGATGAGTAAATTTGAGTGTTGGCGAATACCATAAGTTAGCTTTGGCGCGCTGATGACGCCTAGCCACATAATGAGCCAAGGCTAAATCCATTAAGTGATTACACCTTCCAGCAATACCTTGATACCACTCGCCGGGGTGCTCTGCACCTGCAATAGAAAGCTGGTAGCGACGCTGCAAATAACTGGCACCGCCGGCATGATCTGGGTGCATATGGGTTACCATCACCAGTTCTAGTTGGCTAAGTGGTCGTGCTAACTGTTCACAAATAAAACGCTTAAGCATTGCAACATCAGCGCGGCAACAACCATCCAGCAAGAGTAACTTGTTTGGATACTCAATCAAAAAAATGTTCTGAATATAGCCTTCCAACTGATGGATCTTCATAGCTTACCGCAAACAATTGTTAACAGGATGTAACAGTTTAGAGCAAATGCTCCACGCAGACAAATCTAGCCAGCAAGCTAAAAAGCGCGTTTTGCACATTTTTTTTACATCGGTAATTGTTTTTTGATCACAAAATGCTCTATTATGCTCGATAACGAAACAAAACGAACTTTATTGAAAGGATCGCTCAACATGGCACAAACAAATGACCCGCATAACTTCGACCTAATAGTCATTGGTGGTGGTATAAACGGCGTGGGCATAGCGGCAGATGCCGCTGGCCGAGGCCAACGCGTTGCTTTGTTTGAGCAAAACGACTTAGCCAGCGCAACCTCTTCTGCTAGTTCGAAGCTGATCCATGGTGGCCTGCGTTATTTAGAGCATTATGAGTTTCGTTTAGTGAGCGAAGCCCTTAAAGAGCGTGAAGTATTGCTTAATATGGCTCCTCACCTTGTTGAGCCGATGCGTTTTCGTTTGCCACATCGCCCCCACCTGCGACCTTGGATATTGATACGCATGGGGCTCTTTCTTTACGACAACCTAGCTAAACGCGGCACCCTTCCCGGTTGTAAGGGCTTAAGCTTCGCTCACAGTGATGTACTAAAAAGTGATATTACCAAAGGCTTTGAATACTCTGATTGTTGGGTGGATGATGCTCGACTTGTGATTAGCAATGCCTTGCTAGCAGCTAAACACGGCGCGTTTATTGCGCCACGCCAACAAGTAGTAGCAGCCAAACGCGAAGCCGAGCATTGGTTGATAGATGTAAAAGACATGCAAACAGGTATGCAACAACAGTATCGCTGCAACACTTTAGTTAACGCCGCTGGTCCTTGGGTTCAGCAGTTCATTGAAGAGAACATGCAACAAACACCACCACGCACCATTCGCCTAGTAAAAGGCAGCCATATAGTGGTGCCAAAAATTCACGACGAGCCGCAATCCTACATCTTACAAAACACCGATAAACGCATTGTGTTTGTGATCCCTTATCAGCAGCAATACTCGTTAATTGGCACTACCGATGTGGAATATCAAGGCAACCCTTCCGAGGTGGCCATCTCCGACAAAGAAGTCAGTTACTTGTGTGATGTAGTAAACCAGCACTTTACTAAGCAAATAGCACCAAGTGATGTTATTCATACTTTTTCTGGAGTACGACCACTTTGCCAAGATGAGTCGAACGATCCTTCGGCAGTTACTCGTGATTACACCTTAGAATTAAGTGATGAAGTAGAAGGGGCTCCGCTGTTATCGGTATTTGGCGGCAAGTTAACCACTTACCGAAAACTGGCCGAAGCGGCCTTAGAAATGTTGGCTCCCCGTATTAACGATCTTGGTCCAGCGTGGACTAAAGCCTCTTTCTTACCAGGCGGCGCCATTGGCGGAGATATTCACTCTTATATTAAGCGGCAACAAGCCAACAGCGATTTACCCACAGGGCTAGTAGCCCGCTGGTGCATGCACTACGGTAGCCAAGCCGAACAATTAATACACAATGCTAAACAGCAGGGCTTAGGTGAGTTATTTGGCGGTAACTTATATCAATTAGAAGTCGACTACCTGTGTGAGCAAGAATGGGCCTACCGAAAAGAGGACATTTTGTGGCGCAGAACCAAACAAGGTTTAGCATTTACCGAAGAACAACAGCAGCGTTTACAAGACTATTTGAATAACAAGCATCTTCAGCAGGAATCGCTAGAAAACACCGCTCAAGCCAGCTAGCTGGCCTTAACCATACCAAGCCTGATTGTTACGCTCTCAGGCTTGGTTGTCTAAACAAAAGCGCTTAACTTACACTTTTTAGCACTTCATCAATATTGCACTGGTTATTCTGATAAACCGTTTCAGCTAAAGCTAGCGCTTCTTGTTTGCCACTTTTCTGCTCAACGGCATGTAAACCCATAGACGCTTCACCCAAACCGTAACCTAATACCGTTAGAAATGCTGATGACTCCCGACTTATTTGCTCATCTGGCATGTGCGCAACAATTTGCGCTAAGGCTTGTCGTTCATCTTTATCATGAATATAAGCATGCGCCGCCAAACAGCGCGCACTGCTATTGGCCATATCAACCGCCAGTTGCTTTTGCTCATTGCTTAATTGCCCAGCCGAAGCCGGTAAGGCCAGTACCAAGCTAGCGCTTGCAGCAGTCACCAATGTTAGAATCTTATTCATCACTAATACCCTATACGTTTATGAATTAAGCAGCGGAATCAAGTTCAACTGCGTAAGGCTAAAGGCCTTAATGCGGGCATTGTTGCACAACAGCGAGTATTGATTAGCTAGCGAAAATGGTTTGCATCGTTGCATAAATTGGAACAAGCGCACTAATTCAAGAAAGCACTTACAAAAAACACCGATATTTACCTAATCAACACACAAGACCGACGTTTGAGCCTTTCAATAAACCCGCAGCACGGTTAGACTTCATCCACTTTGGTATAGATATGCTGACCGAGAGTCATGGAACAAACATTTTTACCCCTAAGTCGCCCAGCGATTGAACAACAAGAAATCGACGCAGTGGTTGAAGTACTCAAATCCGGTTGGATTACTACCGGACCAAAAAACGCTGAGTTAGAAAACGCCATTAAAAGCTATACCGGTGCCGAACACGCCGTAGCGCTAAGTAGCGCCACCGCTGGTTTGCACCTCACTCTAGTGGCTTTAGGCATTGGCCCTGGCGATGAAGTGATTACCCCTTCAATGACTTGGGTTTCAACGGTTAACCTCATCACTTTAATGGGTGCTAAGCCAGTATTTGTTGATGTTGATGCTGATACATTAATGACCACGGCAGAGCGCATTGAAGCGCAAATCACCAAAAAAACCAAACTGATCATTCCGGTTCACTATGCCGGCGCCCCACTCGATTTAGATGCCATCTACGCCCTTGCGGAACAATACAATATTCCCGTGGTCGAAGATGCTGCACATGCTATTGGTTGTGAATATAAAGGTCGACCCATTGGCCAAACCGGTCACTGTATTTTCTCCTTACACGCGATAAAAAATGTAACCACTGCAGAGGGCGGCATTTTTACCACTAATGACGCCGAATTAGCTGAGCGGATTCGTCGCCTTAAGTTTCATGGCTTAGGCGTAGATGCCTTTGATAGAGAAACTCAGGGGCGAGCGCCACAAGCTGAAGTGATAGAGCCAGGCTACAAATACAACATGCCTGACATTTGTGCCGTATTAGGTTTAGGTCAAATGCAGCGCTTAGCCAGCATCACTGCTCAGCGCCAAGCCTTAGTTGCGCATTATCGTAAACTGTTGGCTGAGGTTGAGGGGATTAGCCCCATGAGCGTGCCATCTTATGTGCATACTCACTGTTGGCACTTAATGATAGTGAGAGTTGAGCCGAGTATTTGTGGCTTTGACCGCGACCAGCTCATTAGCATGTTAAAACAACAGGGCATTGGCGCTGGCATTCATTTTAAAGCCTGCCATAGTCAAAAGTATTATCGAGAGAATTATCAAACTAGGTTTGGTGAGATTAACCCAGATTTAAGTAATACCGAATTTAACAGCCAACGCATTTGTTCGCTGCCATTGTTTCCAGGCATGCAACTAAGTGATGTTGAACGTGTTGTTTCCGCAATCAAACAAAATATTGGACCTTCTCATGAGGCATAAGCAAGACATCAATTTTGTATCCATTGTGATACCGGTTTACAACGAAGCCGATAGCTTACAAGAGCTAATCACACGCACTTGTGCAGCTGCTGACACCATGGGTAAAGACTATGAGTTGCTGCTGGTTGACGATGGCAGTAAAGATAACAGCGCAGATCAAATTGAAGCAGCTGCAGCCCAAGAAGGCAGCCATGTGGTAGGCATTATTCTTAACCGCAATTATGGCCAACATAACGCGATTATGGCGGGCTTTGAACATGTACGCGGCGACTTGATTGTGACCCTCGATGCCGATTTACAAAATCCACCAGAAGAGATCCCTAATTTGGTGGCGAAAGCCGAAGAGGGTTACGACTCGGTTGGCACGGTGCGCAAAAATCGCCAAGACAGCCGCTTACGCCGTTACCCTTCAATGCTGATCAACAAGATTGTAAAACGCTCAACGGGCGTAGAGATGAATGACTACGGCTGTATGTTACGCGCTTATCGTCGCCACGTAGTGGACGCGATGCTGCAGTGCCATGAGCGCAGTACCTTTATTCCTATTTTGGCTAATGGCTTTGCTCGCCACACCGTTGAAATAGATGTGGAACATAGCGAGCGCCAACAAGGCGAATCAAAATACAACATCATGGGTTTAATTAACCTAATGTTTGATTTGCTGACCAGCATGACTACCGCCCCATTAAGAATGCTTAGCATCATGGGGGGGGCAATTGCCGCACTAGGTGGCCTATTTGGTTTAGTGTTACTTTTTATGCGCCTAATCTATGGCGCGGAATGGGGTGTTGACGGGGTATTCCCGCTATTTGCTCTATTGTTTATCTTTATTGGTGCTCAATTTGTTGGCCTAGGTTTATTAGGCGAATATATCGGCCGTATATACTCCGACGTAAGGGCAAGGCCACGCTACTACGTACAAGATGTGCTGGTTGGCGAAGCAACCAAACAGGCCCGTGACAACGACGTTAACGCTGATAACAACGATAACTAATTTACCTATTACAGTTAAGGAATAAGCCATGAAAGCAGTGGTGTTTGCCTATCACAACATTGGTTGTGCTGGTATTAAAAGTCTTCTCGATGCAGGTGTAGAAATCGCCGCAGTGTTTACCCATTTAGACGATGGCAACGAAAATGTCTTTTTTGAATCTGTAGCTAAACTAGCGGCACGTAACGGTATTCCAGTATTTGCACCGGAAGACGTAAACCACCCATTGTGGATAGAAAAAATTAAGGCAATGCAGCCTGAGGTCTTCTTCTCCTTCTACTACCGCTCAATGATCAGCCAAGCAGTACTAGAGCTAGCGCCAAAAGGCGGCTTTAACCTACATGGTTCACTTTTACCACGCTACCGTGGCCGCGCACCGGTAAATTGGGCGCTATTAAACGGCGAAACTGAAACTGGCGTAACCTTACATGCCATGACCAGCAAAGCTGATGCAGGCGACATTGTTGCTCAAGAAAAACTTAGCATTAATGCTGACGACACTGCGGCCACCTTGCATAGCCGCTTAACCGAGCTAAGCAGCCAGTTATTGGCAACTGCCTTACCGCAATTAATCGCCGGTACTCACAGCCTAAGACCACAAGATGAAAGCCAAGCTACGGTATTTGGTCGCCGCACACCAGCAGACGGTGAAATAAAATGGGCCGACAATGCGCAAACTATTTTCAACTTATGTCGCGCAGTGACCGAACCCTTCCCTGGAGCCTTTACCTTTTTAGGTGAGCGCAAGGTGATTTTTTGGAGCACTAGTGCCAGCGAGCAAGAGTTTGATGCAACGCCAGGTACCATTGTTGCCACCGCGCCATTAACCATTGCTTGTACTCAAGGTTCTTTAATTGTTAATGCAGGCCAAACCGAAAACGGTTTGTACTTAAATGGCGAACAGTTAGCGGCTGAAATGCACTTAGTTTCCGGCATGCGCTTTGGTCCACAAGCCAGCGCTGTTATTGCTGCAAAACGCCGCCAAAAAGTGCTTATTTTGGGTGCTAACGGCTTTATTGGTAACCACTTAACCAAGCGTTTATTAGACGACGGTAAATACGAAATTTACGCCATGGACATGAGTGCTAACCAAATTGAACAGCACTTAAGCCACCCAGATTTCCACTTTGTAGAAGGTGATATCACCATTCATAACGAATGGATCGAATACCACATTAAGAAGTGTGACATTGTATTGCCACTGGTAGCAATTGCGACTCCGATTGAATACACCCGTAATCCGTTACGTGTATTTGAATTAGATTTTGAAGAGAACTTAAAAATTGTTCGTGAGTGTGTAAAGTACAACAAGCGCATCATCTTCCCGTCTACCTCTGAAGTATACGGCATGTGTACCGATGATGAGTTTAATGAAGACACTTCACCGCTAATTACAGGTCCAATTAACCGTCAGCGCTGGATTTACTCGACCTCTAAACAGTTATTAGACCGAGTTATTTGGGCTTACGGCAAGAAAGACGGCCTTAAGTTTACCTTGTTCCGTCCATTTAACTGGATGGGCCCACGCTTAGACAGCTTGAACTCAGCACGAGTTGGCTCTAGTCGCGCGATTACTCAGCTAATTTTGAACCTAGTTGAAGGCACACCCATCAAGTTGATTGATGGCGGCGAGCAAAAACGTTGTTTCACTGATATTTCTGAGGCCATTGAAGCCTTGTTCCGGATTATTGAGAACAAAGACGGCTTATGTGATGGACAGATCATCAACATTGGCTCGCCAGACAACGAAGCCAGTATCAAGCAAATGGCTGAAACTTTGGTTGAGAAGTTTGATGCTCACCCACTGCGCGAAAAATTCCCACCGTTTGCCGGCTACCATTTGGTAGAAAGCAAAACCTTCTACGGTGACGGCTACCAAGACGTGCAGCATCGTCGCCCAAGCATTCGCAACGCCAAGCGTTTACTTGATTGGGAACCAAGCATTATGATGGAAGACACCATCGAGGAAACCCTCGACTTCTTCTTAAAAACAGCTGTTGATGAGTAATAATGAGTTCGAAAGACACCATTAAAGTTGGCCTTCGTATAGATGTTGATACTTTTCGTGGCACGCGCTTAGGCGTGCCCAAGTTATTAGACATCTTTCAACGCCACAATATTAAGTCGTCGTTCTTCTTCACCGTTGGACCCGACAACATGGGGCGCCACATTTGGCGCCTTTTGCGTCCTGCTTTCTTGAAGAAGATGCTCCGCTCAAAAGCCGCCAGCTTATACGGTTGGGATATTATCTTTCGAGGCACCTTTTGGCCCGGCCCCGTGATCGGTAAAAAGCTTGCTTCGGTGATTAAAGATACCGACCAAGCAGGCCATGAAATTGGCTTGCACGCTTGGGATCACCATAAGTGGCAGATGAAAACCGACAGCATGTCACAAGCCGAACTGGGTAAGGAAATCCGCAAGGGTTATCAATTGCTTGAAGAAATCACCGGAAAAGACGTGCAATGCAGTGCAGTGGCCGGTTGGCGCTGTACCGAAACCACCCTAGACGAAAAAGAAGCCTTTCCATTTCGCTACAACAGCGATTGCCGAGGTGAATCTATTTTTGTTCCCAAACCAGGAATGGCACCACAAATTCCAGTTACTTTGCCGACTTACGATGAATTAATTGGCCAAGACGGCGTAGACGAAAGCAACTACAACCAAGCCATTCTTGATCGAATTAAAGCCGATGCGTTAAATGTTTACACCATTCATGCAGAGGTTGAAGGCATTGTTTGCGCAGAGATGTTTGAGCAGCTGATTATTAGTGCTAAACAGCAAGGCATAGAGTTTGTACCGCTGTGTGAGTTGTTAGATCAAGATTATGTAACTTGGCCACAAGACAGCATATTAAATATAGAAATGGATGGGCGCGAAGGCTGGTTAAGTCATCAAGCCTCGGTTGTTCGCCCTCATACCAGTTAAACCAGGAAGTACCATGCGCCACTTACGAATTAACCTAGCTACTTGGGTGCCGATATTCTTTATCATTTTGTACCTATTACCTTTGGGTCTGCGTGATCTTTGGTCTCCCGATGAACTGCGTTACGCTGAAATCTCGCGAGAAATGGTAAGCAGTGGCGACTGGGTAGTTCCTCGCTTTAACGACTTACGCTACTTCGAAAAGCCAGTAATGGGTTACTGGATGAACGCGGTCTCACAACTTGTTTTTGGCGAAACTAACTTTGCGGTGCGTGCTGCTTCAGCCTTTAGCGCTTTAGGGGCGGCTTTTTGCATATTTTTGCTGCTCGCGCGCTTCGCCTCTCGCCCAGTTGCTTGGTTAAGCTCCGGCATTTATTTAAGCATGTTTATGGTGTCTGGCGTGGGCACCTACAGCGTATTGGACAGCATGCTTAACCTTTGGCTAACCGCCAGCTTTAGCGCCTTTTACTTTGCCATTCGCAGCGAAGAACTGCGGCAACGAGCCAAATATTATGGTTTGGCAGGTTTTTATTGTGGCTGTGCGGTACTAACCAAAGGCTTTTTGGCACTAGCTTTACCTGTGTTAGTGGTTGTTCCCTACATGTTTTGGGATAAGCAGTTTAAAACCATTTTGAAATGGGGTTGGTGGGTAATGCTGCTGGCCGTTTTAGTTTGCTTGCCATGGGGCTTAGCCATTCATGTAGCAGAGCCAGACTACTGGCACTACTTCTTTTGGATTGAGCATATTCAGCGCTTTGCGGCAGACAACGCCCAGCACTCGGCGCCTGTTTGGTACTACCTGCCATTTTTAGCGGCTGGCGTTTTACCTTGGTTATTTTGGTCGCCCAGTGCAATTGGTCACTTAAAAGGCCAAATGCACTCGCCATTGTTACGCTACGCCTTATTGTGGGCGATATTGCCGCTGCTATTTTTCTCCATGGCTAAGGGCAAACTCGCTACCTATATTTTGCCAATAATGGCACCGCTGGCGATCTTGTTTGCCTTTGGTATTCAACAGGCTTTTGCCAAATCCTGTAAGGGTTTAACCTGGGGAAGCTGGTTAAATGCAGTTTCATTTGCACTACTTGCGGTTACCACCTTGGTACTGCATTACGCAGGCAAACTGCCATTAGACGCCGAAGAAGCTTACCGCCCATGGTTGCTATTTAGCATCTTTGCTTTTTGGTCGGCCATGGCCTTTATAGCCATTAAAGCCACCAGCTTAAACGGCAAAGTCGCCAGCTACATGCTAATGCCTTTGGGTCTATTCATGCTAGCTTGGGCAACCTTCCCAAATGTAAGTATCTACTCAAAAATGCCGGCTAAGTTCATGCAGCAAATCTCGCATTTAGTAGAGCCGAATACGGTGTTAGTAGCCGATTACCCCGATACTATGTCGGCGTTTAACTGGTACTTTAAGCGTGAAGACGTGTACCTAGTAGGTCAAAAAGGCGAGGTGCGTTATGGCTTAGAATACCCAGATGCCCAACATCGCTTTATCGAAACCAAGCACTTAGCTGAATTTATTGAGCAGCAACGCCAGCATGCGCCAGTAATGGTTTATTACCGCGATAAACCGGATATGGATGGCACGCTGCCTGAAACCACCGAGCGTATCGACAAAGGCCGCTATACCATCCTTTATTATCAAGCAGCAACTGACTAAATTATGCTTAATATAATGCTGATCGTGGCGTCTATTGGCTGTAGTTCGTTAAGTCAGTATTGGCAGAAACGTGCGGCTTTGCTGTTTGCCGCTCAACCAAATTTAAGCACGCTCGAGAAACTACTGTCTAAACCTTTATTATTAGGCATTATTTTCTTGGGCTTGGGCGCTATTTTTTGGCTAGGAGTATTAAGCCAGTGGGACGTATCGGTTGCTTACCCGCTGTTAAGCAGCAATTTTGTCATCATGTTGCTTATCTCTAAGTTTGCATTTAATGAAACGGTTACTCCGCGTCAGTGGTGTGGCGTGGGGCTGATTGTATTAGGTGTCGCCTTTCTTGGTGGCGTGGAACAGTTTTTATGAAAAACCATCCGCAAAGTGTGGTGTTAGCCTTACTAAGTGTCGCCTTTATTTCGCTGGCTCAGTTAGCCATGAAATGGGGCATGACCCAATTAAGCCTGCAATTTCCAAGCTTGCAGGAGCTTTGGCATGCAGCGCAGTATAGTGCTTTAGTCTCAAATTATTTGCCTTACTACATTAGCGTAGTAGCTGGTTTAAGCTTTTATGCCTTATCAATGCTGTGCTGGGTAATGGCATTAAAGCACCTGCCTCTTTCACTTGCTTACCCCATGCTTAGCTTAAGCTATGTTATCGTGTATGTAGCAGCCATTAGTTTACCTTGGATAGGCGAAGCATTTAGCTGGCCAAAGGCTCTAGGCATAGTGCTGATACTAGCAGGGATCTATTTGGTATTTCCGAGCAAAAAGGCCAAGCAAAATTAAGCGCGGTGTTTGTTGTGCCTTTATGTAAAAGGGGTGAAGCCTGCGCTGTTAAATATGTGAATACTCAAGTATTGTTGGATAGATACGATAAGTTATTAATAAGTCGCATGGAGTTTGCGCCAATATGAAACGCTTTTTCGACCTGCTTGCCATTGTTTTTTTACTGTTGCTGGCAACTTCGGTCTTTTTCTTATTCTCTTTCCATCCCGATCGCTACAAAAGCGATTTTTTGCATTGGTTCAATCAGCAAAGCGACTGGCAACTTAACTACAACAATACACAATGGTCACTCAACAAACCTCTCAGCATAGAGGTATTTGACTTAGAACTCGCCAAATCTGGCCAAGCAGCCATGCTCACTAAACAAGCCAAGCTAAACTTAGCCTTGATGCCTTTGTTGCAGGGTAAAATTCAGATAGATAGCCTGCTACTGGAACAACCACAACTAGCACTTACCCAACAACTGTTTAGCCAAACATCAGACAGCAGCGAGCCTACCGAAGCCAACAACATCAGCTGGTTAAACGCAGTTCAAATCAATCAGCTATTGCTCAAAGACGGCGACTTACTATGGCAAGACCAGCAACAGTCTTACCGACTAGAACGCTTTGAATTAGCTATAGAAGACTGGCAGATTGATCTTAACGAACCCGCGCCAAGCCATTGGCAATTCACCTTGCATAGCTCAGCTCAGCGACTTACAACCCCATGGCAAGACATCATGTTGCCACAGCTAAGCCTTGCCTACGGCCAGCAGCAGTTAGTGATAGAGCACATCGGGGCCGACCTATTACAAGGCTCGGTTTATGCCTCGGCCGAACTGAGCAATAAGCAACTCACCATACGCGAGCTCGCTTTAAACAACTTTAGACTAGAGCACTTTGCTCCAGAACCTAGTGCTCAAGAACCTAGTGCTCAAGAAAATCAAGCTGCAGCCCCATCAAGCAGTGAGCAAGATTGGTTAAATAACTTGCCTGAACTTGCTTGGTTAAGCAGTATTCAAATTGACAATTTATTGCTAAACCAACTTAGCTTAGCCACTCAGTTGCAAGGCCACAATGTGGTGCTGAACAAACTAACGGCAGAGCTAGAAAATATAGCCAGCCCATGGCCTTACCAAGCCAACAAGCTGCGCGGCGAATATGCTTTTATTGCCGATGAGTTAGGTATTGACCACATTCAATTCAGCGATCTTACCGCTAGTGGGCAAATAAGCGATGGCCTATTTTCCGTAGATGCCTTACGTAGCCAGCTATTTAAAGGGCAGCTAGGTTTGTCATTAAGTTATCAATGGCAACAGCAAGCGCTGACTCTGCATCAATTGCTGCTAAGCAATAATGAAATTCCGATCCAACCCAATTGGTTACCTGTAAGTGACAGCACTACAGCAAACAACCAAGAGAAAAACTTAGAGAAAACCCCGGCACCATTACAGCAGCTAAACATTGAACAACTTGAGCTACAGCAAGTGAAGCTGCTGTCTTACGCTGATCAACTTCCCTTTTCGGCTACCGGTTTAAATGTTGAACTGCGTCAACTGCAAGTAATTCAAGATGGTCAGTGGCAAAGCATTGACCAACTTTGGCAACCACAAAGCCAAGTTTTTATTGAAGCTCCAGAGCTGGCTTATCGCGGTATGCTACTCAGCCATGTCAGCTTCGACTTGGGTGCAGACCAAGAGATTGGCTATTTTAACTTGTATGGTGAGCTGCCCTTAGGCCAATTTGAGTTGCAGGGACAAGCCTTATTAGATCAAGAGCACAAACCTTGGCAAGCTGAAATCTCAGGCCTATTGCTCGATATTAGCCCACTGGCGCGCTTAGCCAATAATCGCCAATTTAGTTTAGTGGGAGACCTAGAGCTTGCGGGAAAGTTAAGGGGTAAGCTCAATGACTTTGGCTCAAGTATTGATGGCTCGATTGATTTTCACAGTCAGTTAATTCAACTGCCAGGTGCCGATTTAGAAGTGACCCTCGACCAAATTATTGAAAGCCCGCGGCAATATTATGAAAAACCCAACCCATTTATAGCCAGTGGCTGGCCGATATTTTGGCAAGATCCGCAAAGCTTGCCTAAAGGCATCACCCAATTTACTAACCTGGCGCTACGCGCAGAATTAGAACAAGGCAAACTAAAATTGGCTCCTCAAGAATTATCCGGACTACGTTATGGACTCACCCTAGCGGGTGAAATTGACCTAGCTAAGCAACGCTACAATCAACTAAAGCTTGTGGTAGCCGACCAACCTTGCTGGCGTTTAGTTCATACGGTACATGGTGCTTGGAGCAAGCCCCAAGTGAGTTTTGATCATTACCTTTCGCCACGCCGCTTCTCAGTTGATCAGCAAGACTTTACTCGAGCTCCCAGCATACCGCAGTGTCGTTACCCATTAACAGAAGAAAGCTTGCAGTAATAACGGTTCACTCGCTTAACGTTGCCAAAGCTAATGACATAGCATGTTCGATAAAGCAGTCGCGCAGCGGATTTTGACTGCTGTCTTTGCGCCAAACAAAGTTAAAGCTTCTACGCATATCTAGATCTGGTGTATTTAGAGCAATCAGCTCGCCCGCTTTTATCGCCTGTTCCACACTACGAAAAGGTAAGCAACTTAGGTAAGCCCCGTCGGCGACTAAGGCCACTAAACTGGGCACATGGCTATACTCTCGCCATACTTTGAGCTTGGTGATTTTGCCATGAATGGCGCCGTTAAATATATCTCTGGTTCCAGAGCCTGTCTCACGCAGTACCCAACGCGCTCGGCTTAGCCGAGATAGATTTACTTGCTCTAGCTCAGCTAAAGGATGCTGCTTACCCGCCACCACGACCAGCTGGTCTTCACACCATACTTGCTGGGTAATCCGACTATCTGAACAATGTCCTTCAATAATGCCAAGTTGCAAACGGTAGTCGAGTAAGCCCGCTATCACCGCTTCGGTATTGCTGATTTGTGGGCTAATCGCTAAGTCGGGATAAGTTTTATCTAAACCGGCGATGATTTGCGCTAAGAAGTACTCGGCAATGGTTTGGCTAGCGCCAACACTGAGTTCGCCACTGATCACTTGCTGGCCGGCAAAGCCTTGCATAATGTGCTGACTTTCCATCAACACGCGCTTGGCTCGCGGGCGTAACCAATGCCCCCAGTGATTGAGGCGAAGACGCTTACCTTGACGCTCAAATAGCTTTTGGCCTAAGCCTGTCTCTAGCTGATTTAGGGCCATGCTGGCAGCAGATTGGGTCATTGCCAGTTGCTGAGCAGCAACACTCACACTGTGGGTTTCGGCAATAGATACAAACACCGATAACTGCTTAAGGCTAAAGCGATAAAGATGTTGCATATAAGTTTTCCTGATTGTGCGAGCCAAGTATATTTACATACTAAATATACTTGGATTTACACACAAGAACAGCTGGAGGATGTATCTAAACGCTTAACTATCGAGTTCAGCCTGAGGCTTAGGTAGGATGACATAGAAACCTTTGAATTCAGCTGCCACTTCTTTGTTATGGCACACTTGAACAGTCACGGTCATTTTGCATTTTTTGCCTTCAATGAGCGGCAGTAAACTGCCTTTCATTTTGCTCTTCTTCACCTTGGCTAAAGCATCTTGGTCAATCGCTTTGCGATGTTTAATCTCCCCTTTAGCCAATACGATGTCACCTGCAAATCCATGCTCTTCTAACATCAACCAAATCATTCCCCAACCCGACAATACCGCCTGGCTGTATATGCTGCCAGCAAACATGGTGGAATGCGGGTTGCCGTTTCCGGCAATAGGTAATTTAGTGGTCAACTCGTTACCGGTGTATTGATGTAAACGCACACCCATTTTTTCGCTTAGAGGAATTTGTTGGTTAAACATCTGTTGTAGCTGAGTACATAGCTTGGGTTGCCTTACAAAGCGGTGCTCTGGCGACAACTCTTTAACCATTTGCTGTACTTTAATTTTCACTTTATCGAAGGTAGGATTGCCGGCAGGTTCAAAACCGCAGCTGGTAAAAAAGGCTTGGGCATCTCCACGTGCGTTTACCACAATGCGTTCTACTCCTTCATCGTGAGCGGCTTCTTCTAAGGCCATCATCAATAAAGTGCCTAAACCTAGTTTTCGCTGCTCAGGACACACCGCTACATGGCGAATCAGTGCCTCTTTATTATCACTTAAAAACAAACGCCCAACCGCTAAAGGTTCACCTTGGCGGTCACGAATCATGCGGTGAATACTGTGATCATCATAGGCATCTCGTTCACTGCCTAATGGCAGCTGCAAAGGCTTGTTCAATACTTCCCAGCGAAATCGATAATACTTATCCATTTCACCCGATGCATCCGGACAAATTACCTTAAACATGGCGGTTCCCTTCTTGCTTTGCTAGCAGACCTGCTGAAGCTCTCCAGTGTCTTACTATGACACTTGTCATTAACAATAATTCACTCAGCATAGCCTACATTTATTTTGTAGCTGCTTTGCCAACTTTACATATTGCACTTAATTGCAACAATAAACCAACACTTAACATGGTAGTTAGCATGTCCATCACACTGTGGTAGTTCAAAAACCACATCAGCCATAAATAAACAAAGTAAGCCAACCAAGAAACGAAGCGTTGTTTTGGCAAGACCCTATGAATAGCCAGCTGTAGACTAAAAGCAACAGCGGTATGGGTGCTGTAATCTAAGGCTAAACGCGGCCACCATTGCCAGTAGTTATCAGCAAACATCAACGAATAGCTAATCAAAATACTCAGCAATAAAAAACCACTAATTTGCTTAAGCTGCTGCCGAGAGTCACTGCCATCAAAAAGTCGCCATCCCAGCCAAAGCAGCACAACCACTAGCAAGGGCGTGTATAGATCAGCCAATAAGGCTAAAAGTTGGTTCAACAAAAATTACTCCAGATGCATCAAGCAAGCCGACAAGCTTATACCAATCACACTAAGTACGGGATCAGAAATATCGCAGGAAAAATATTCGAGAATAAGGCAGGATTTTTCGATAAGTAGTTATTCTACAATCAAAAATTCTAACGCAGTTATCGAGTATTTTAACCAGATAGAATGAACAGTTACTTAGTACGATTGGTATTACTATTGCCTAGCATTTACATATAGAATGCTTATTCGATAACACGATATTAAAGTAGGTTGCTGCTCAATGTTCAAAAAAAGCGTAGTTTTCTTAACCGTGCTAATGGTTAGTGCTGTTGGAGGTCAATTCTTTAGCCAATACCAATATCAGCGTCAGGTAGAGCAGCTAACCACCAAGCTCAATCAGCAACACGCTTGGTCTTACCAACAAAGCCTAATAAGTAAAGACTGGTTCACTCGCCAAGAGCAATGGCAAATTGAGGGTAACTTTGCAGATCTTGGTTTAGAGCCACAAGCTTTCACCATCATGCTGCAGCATAAAATCAGCTTTTGGCCCTTATGGCTTAGTGGCGAATGGCAAGTGGATGAGCAACAAGGCGACTACCAACAATGGCTGCAAACCAATCAATTAAGCAGTATTCCCCATCTTGGTCAGTGGCAGGCCAACTTACTTACCCAAAATTTAAAGCAATCGCTAAGTATCGATAGCTTCGAGCACAACTATTCGCAGGTAGACTTGCACTTTCATCCCTTGCTGATTACGTCAAATAGCGACCTAGATTTTGCTAAAGGCACTGCCAGCCTAAACTGGCAAGGTATGGAACTAGACGATAGTTCACAAAATGGCGACCATATTCATCTACAGCAAGTGAGCGCTAGTGAGCAGTTTAGCCAACGCCAAGGTTGGACACTTGTAGAAAGCGCCAACTGGTCAATAGAGCAACTAACCCTACAGCTAGAGCAAGGCAACACCTTGTTAGATTTGCAAAACTTAGTAGTGAGTAACCAGTTTAGCGAACAGCAACAACGTGCATTTATGAGTGTAGATAGCTCTTTGGAACAATTTGATTTTAAAGAAGCGCAACAAAGATTTACCTTGAATGAGCTTGTTTTAACTTCCAAGATCGGCGGCGTTCCAATGCAAAGCTTGATAGCTCTTGCGGGGGCTAATCAACAGCAGCGCTCAGAGCAAGACTTAGATGCCTTGGTGCAAGAGCTTATTTCAGAAGGCATAGAGTGGCAGCTAGAACAATTAGCATTAAAGATTAATTCTAATTTTCAAGATCTTGCCATGGTTGGAGATATAAAGCTCTCGGGCAATGCAAAACTTCTGCCCTTTGAGCTAAATGCCGTAAACAGCCCATTGCAGCTTCTCCGCTATTTAGATCTAAATGTAGAACTAGATGCCAATGACAGCTTGTTTAACTACAGCCCCTTATCGGCTTACATTATGGCGCTGCGTAGCGCGGGTTATTTAATTCATCAAGATGGCCGCGACCAGAGTAAACTCATTTTTAATGACAGTGAATTTACAATGAATAGCCTACCGGTGAACTAAAGCTGACTTAACCAAGCAAACACAGCAAGCCTATTGATTTTTTCACACCTAGCCCTGAATTCCTAGCCAAAAAAAACGGCGCACTAGGCGCCGCATAAACAGGGATTAGAAAAAAACACACTTGTGTACTGCACTACTGTTGCTGCTGTTTCTTCAACTGCTCCATAAAATGGGATTGCGCTTTTGAAGATCCGGCACGCTCTGCCTCCTCAACTAGGTTTAAGGCCCTAGAGAGGTCATTCTTTTCTACCGCTTTACTAATCTGCTCAAGATAGAAGTTCTCAGTATCGCTGAGCATCTCTTCTTTAGTTTGGCTAGCCACTACTGCTGTAGTTGCTGTTGCTGCCGCGGCAGTGCTCGCTGACTCAGCTTTTACTGGTGCTGGCTCAACGGGCGTAACATTCTGTTGGGTTGTGCTTGCTGGTGTAGTAACAAAAGACGAACTAAACAACACGTCTGCAAAGCGAATATCTAAGTTACCAATAGGCGAATGCTTAGAGTAATATTTAAAGGTAGCTGGTAACCCCCCGCCCGTTTTTTCTTCATAAACAGTTTTAGGGTCTATCAATTCGGTTCTTCCAGCAAAGTCAGTTGCCTTGCTATAAACCAGCAAGTAACGAGCACGCTTAGCTTGCTCTGGCAACAATTCCTGTTTCATGCTGAGGAAGCCTTCCGCATTTAAGGTACTGTCTTCAACTCGAAGCACTTCTTTTAGTCTTTCATCATAGAAAATAACAGTAGGTACAAATACCGTTCTGCCAACAATGCTATCTAAGTAAAAGGTAAACTGGGTGATGTTTTCAGGAATCAACAATGCTGCGGTGTAAGAGTTTCCTTCAGGAAAACGCACTACCGGTGATTTTTCAGTAACATCAATCCGATTTGTTCTATCTAAGGCTAATAACTGGTATTGCAGTTGCGAAGGAAGTAATGGTGAAACATTATTTGACTGCAGATTGGCAGCAATTTTTGCCTCATCTACATATTGGGTGTTCCAAGTGCGAAACGGGTCAGTGACTTCAAAAGGCTTTTCATCACTAGAGCTTGAACAGCCGCTAGCTAATATACAGCCCACAATTACCGTTAATACTTTTTTCAAATTTCCACCTCTTAATTGTGGGCGCTAAACGCTTAGCGCCCACTCCTTGGTTGAGTACCTAATAAACTGTACTCAGCTTAGCTGGGTTTACCACCAAGCTTCAACCATGGCACCAATTTTTGTTAAGTCGTACTTATCGGCACCATCTGTTTTAATCTCACCCGTTACCGCGTAGAAGCGAACTACAGGACGAGACCACATGAAGTGACCCACTTGGAAGTTTTGAGACAAAGTAACTTTCCATGCATCACTACCTTTGCCGTCTTGCTCAGTAGCTTGGAAACCAGCTTCTACAGCAGTGGCCATGAACTCATTCCAGTGGTGTTGTGGACGAACCGCAACGCTGTACTCATTGTTTTCTTTAAAGTTACAGGCTTGACGGCCATCTTCACACTCAATGCGTAACCAGTTGGCGTTGTATTCCATAGCAGTCATTTCGCCGAAGTTAACTGCGCCATCTAAAAATACACCGTAGCTGTCTGCGTTAACATCACGAACATTCGACCAGTTGTGACCCGCTGAATTAGAGATGGTTAAAGCGGCAGCATCCGTCTCGTAACGACCGGCTAGTTGGAACCAACCATTGCTTAAACCTTGACGGTATGAAGCAAAGAATTGGTGGGCAGAATCATTATCGAAACCGTCTTTTTGCGCACCGGTAGCAAAGGCATAGTTATAGCGGAACTTCAATGCACCTTGCTCGCTTACCTTGATGTCGTGCCAGTTAAGCATTAATTGGTTCACTTGACCATCGGCAGTATCAGGGGCGCCAGCACCAGAGCCCGCTTGAGTCCAACCTAAATCTAGTTGACCTAAACCTACATTCAGATTATCAACACCAGCACCCGAACCATCGGCACTCATCATGAAGTAATCACTTAAACCGCCTTGCTCACGACCATAGAAGCGTTTACCCGCCCATACGTAAGCATCTGGTTGAGAAGCAAAGATACCTTTACCGCCACCGTAGAACTGAGCTAGACCAATGGTATCGCCCCAAGTTGGCGAGTAACCAGGAGTGTTTAACATTACATTCATGTCAAACTGAGCGTCGCCATTCTCAAAACCTTGAGTAAGCATGAACTCCATCCAGTTACCTTCGTTACCTAGACGGCCAACACCATTAATTACACCGTAATCACCTTTGATAATTCTGATTTCATCGTCAGAAGTTTCTTGAGCATAACGGCCGTAACCAGAGAAATTAGGGGTACCAGCGAATGAGCTAAGTGAGGTTGCCGCGGACGCGACTGCAATTGCAATTGTAAGCGCTTTCATTTTCATTTTGTTCAACTCCGTGTGAATCTTGAAATTTTATTGGAAGCTTTTTTTATATATGGCCAACTAGCCATGGTTTAGCAGTATAGAGCTCAAAATAAGATAAATAAGTGACCTCCATCACTAATGAAAACGCTTGCAAATAGCGGCGATCACAAAATATACAAATTTCATACATTCTGTTTCATGAAATATTCTCGAAATCCACATCATTCCAAGAAAGCACTTACACACATAAGACATTGAATTAAAAACAAAAAATACCCACAAACCAAAGGCATGAAACAGCCATGAAACAAATGATGTTTTTTCACATCAAGAAGTTCATTACAAAAATCGAACTATGTGAGGCATATCAAACAATTTTTCCCAAGTAAACATATGCACATTTTTGAACGCTACCATTAGCGTTAACAAGCTATGTTAACTAGGCATTTCAAGGCTCTCAGTTATTTTCATTTGACCTTTTACTCTAAAATTTAAACAAGAAAGAGTGAAACAGATGTTAGCGCACACCTCTATTCGATAAGAGTTCAAACCTCATTGCAGCAGATTTCCCCCTCCTTCAATTAAGACGAAACTCAACTAATGTTTTTTTGGATGAGCGATAGCCATGCCAAGCTAAGAAACTTGTCACGCATGCACTTGTATTAAAAGAAATAGCGAGCAAAGGCCGCACTACATATAGCTTACAGCCAGTTAGCAAGTGGGAAGAAACAACACTATCTAACGAAAAATGACAGCTTCTTTCATGGCTTTCCTATTACGAAATCTTTTATTGAAGCGGATCACTTTTTCGAATTGAGGCGCTAAACAAGCAAAGCTCAACTGTTAACATGCCATGTGAAAGCGCTTACACATCAAGGTATTTAGAGAGGTTGAACCAATGTTGCATCGTTATACCGCACAATCCAGTTATCACGGCCAAGTAAACGACTTGATGAGCCCAGGATTAGCGGATGAGTTTATTCAACCTTGGTACGTACCATTAAGTACGACTCCAGCAGATACAGGAATTGCTTTAGGTGGCATTGGCAGTGCTTATACCTTTACGCCAGCGGGTACAACGCCGCTATTACATATGCTTCCCGGCCTGCATTTAAGTGACCAACAGCGTGATAGCCTGCGTTTAGAAGACTTCTATTTAAGCCAAACTCCGGCCGACCAGCAACAGCTGGTAATTGTTAATCTCAGTGATTTTCAGCAAAAGCAAAAATTCTTTGCCCTAAGCAAAGCTGAACAAGCACCGCTATTTACGCCTGACATGAATGTTGAGCAACAACTTGCCACGCTTCAACTGCTGCTTAGTGAACCAGAGTTCTATCAGTGGAATGCTGCAAACTTAGAGCGATGGAAAGTAGAACTATCCAGCAAGACTCAACAACTGATTACAGCCGCTAAGCAAACCACCCAGCTGAATATAAGTTGGCTATTAGACTTTTACGATGGAGCCTTAGGTCTGCAGCAACAATCACAGCAGGCCTTAATTGGCGATTGGGAGTCAGAACAATACAACGGTGTAGCGGCTTGGCCTTGTGAACAAATAGACTACAGCGCACTGTATCCGGTGGCTAAACAACAGTTTAGCGGCCAACAAGCGATTCAAGTGAGCAAATACCACTACAGCCCGGTTATTCCAAACCATGAAGATTGGGCAGCGTTACCAATAAGCTATACCCGAGTGGTATTACACAATACCAGTGGCCAGCGACAAAGCTTTAGCCTAGTGAGATGCCTAGAGAACCTTTCTGGTTTTCAGGCAATTAAACAGCGTCCAGGGGTTCAAGATGCAGCATGTAGCTTGGTAAGAGCAGCCAATGCTCAGCAAGCTCATGCCACCAGCTGGCAAACAGAAGGCAGCCATCACTACGCCATAGAAATGAGCGGTAAAGCTAGCCCTGGCGTGGATTTTGACGGCCAAACCTGTATTTCGGTATCGGCGCCAACGCAGTGTTGCGTGAGTGCAAAACCTTATTTTTATAGCGACACCAGTGCCCAACAGATTGCCGGAGCACTCGCCAGTGGCCGCTTTGCACAGGCGGTTGACCGTGGCATTTATAGCGGGCGCGAACTAAGCTCAAGCGCCTTATGTGTTAGTGGCGAGCTAGCCCCAGGCGAAAGCGTTGAGATCTTATTCTCGCTGGTTCTCGACTTCCCACATATTCAATTACCCGGCTTAAGCAGCCAGAAAAAATACCGCCAGTTCTACCCTGAGTCGCAAGGCCGCGCCATAGCCATATGTAAGCACGCCATTGAAATAGAGCCTCAAGTGCAAACAGCCCTAGCGACGGTTAATCAACAATTAATGCCCGATGCATGCTTGGATACGCTGCCCATGTCCGCCAGCGGCAAGGTCGAAACCCGCACGCTAGCGCTAAACACCTTGTCATTTTTGGCTGAAGCTACAGTGTGGGATGAACAAGATCGATTCTTAGTACGAGAGTGTGCCGACTATCCATTTTTCAATTCCTTAGACGTTTACTTTTACGGTTCATTCTCGCTGTTACAGTGCTTCCCACGCTTAGATGGGGCAGTAATGCGCCACTTCTCACAGGCAGTTTTGGCGGAAAACAACATTGTTCGCCGCCACCACGAGTATGTAGGCCTGCCGCATGCAGACCTACCCAACAGCAAAACCGAAGGCCCTCGCGCAGTGCGCGGCGCGGTGATTCATGATCTCGGCAGCCCCTTTGATGCTAAACCCGATGCCTATGATTGGCACAACGTTAAAGAGTGGAAAGATTTAGCCCCCAAATACATTTTAATGCTGTTGCGTCATTATCGCTTTCACGGCGATAAGGCTTTGCTGCAAGATTGCTGGGAAGCTTGCCAAGCAGCCATGCACTACCTACAAGCAATGGTTGAGCCTGGACAATGTTTCCCATTAACCCGTGGCACCGACGACACCTTTGATAACCTGTCTTCACACGGTATTTCGGTATATTGCGGTTCTTTGTGGATAGCCAGCTTAGAAGCTTATGCCTGCATTGCAGAACTGCTAAACAAAGCCAGTATTCCGCAAGAATACCGCTACCTTGCCAGCCGCGCTCGTAAGCAATTTCAGGCCAGTTTATGGGATGAAAAAGCCGGCTACTTCCACTTTTATGTTACGCCTTTGCAAATTGGTGACGTAACAGAAAAACGGCGCGAGCAACTGATCACCAGCTTACTCGACAGCCCATTTTCTCAGCAGTTAAAGCTAAAGCAAGACAGTTGCTCTGTGGAACTGGTGGAAGCGCTTAACCGCTGGTTATCTACTCCTGAACTGTTAGAACTTGGTGAGCTAACAACAAGCGTTGAGCGCTTGTGGGCTAAGCACCATAGTAGCCAAACTTGGCCGATTGACGCCGAAAACCCAAAATTATGCCGCCAACTTCGTAAATTAGCGCTAGTTGCCTTGGGCGATTTTTGGCAACCCTCATGGTTAGATAAGATAAGCCTAGACAGTGATGACAGCTTTGCCGATCAGCTATTGGCCGATAGCTACTGCCGGATGTTGCAATTGCCTGCAGTCTCTAGCGAGCAACAACAACGCCGCGCCCTAGAGTACGTTTATAAACACAACTACCAAATAAACAGCGCGCGAGTGGGAGCAGCCAATTTAGTTAGCCGCTACGGCGAGACTAAAGAGTGGGATAATTTTCAAGCTCACGATGTGTGGATTGGGGTGCAATACTCTTTAGTAAACGCCATGGCTGCCCTGGGCATGCAACAGCAAGCAGCCGATTTACTCAGTGCCTGCTACCGAAACTTGTACCTAGATGCTCGCGTTCCTTTTGCAGCACCTGAGGGCTTTAACGCCAGTTGCCGTTTTGACGCCACGCAGTTTGCCCAGCTAGATGAGCCAGCAGCAATCGAGCTTAGCAAAGCGCTTATCGAGCTAGGTTTACTTTATGCCGATGGCCGAATAGCCGCCGATATTCCACGCCAGCTCAGCGAATTTAAACTGCGCAGTGCCGTAGTGTGTCAACAATTTCAGTTAGACAGCCAAACGCTGTTTTACGCCCTTCACCATACCGGATTGAAGTACACCGCTGGTCGTTACTTCCGCCCTGGAATGATCTTTTCACTGCCTTTGGTTAGCTCAACAACCAAATCAGAACAGCATTCAGCTTAATAATTTGAGGTAAATATGAACAAGCAATACGGTTACTTCGATGACCAAAACAAAGAATACGTTCTAACTACGCCAAAAACGCCGATAAAGTGGGCGAACTATGTAGGAACTTTAGACTTTGGTGGCTTAATTGATACCACTGGTGGCACCGTAGTATGTAAGCAAGATCCGGCGTTAAACCGTATCACTAAGTATATTGCTCAGCTGCCTCAGTCTGAGTTCAAAGGCTCAACCATTTACATACGTCGTAAAACTGAGCAGGGCTACCAGCTGTTTTCTCCGTTTTATACGCCGTGTTTAGAAGCTTTAGACAAGTTTGAGTGTCGCGTAGGTTTGTCTTACACCCGCTGGGTTGTGGAAGCACAAGGCCTACTAATTGATGTAAAAATCTTTGTACCACAACGCTCTAGCACCTTATTGCAAGACATTAAGGTGACTAATATTAGCCAGCAAACGCAAGCAGTAGATGTAGCGCCGGTGTATGAATTCACCCACTTCGATGCATTAAAGCAGCTGGTTAACGCTGACTGGGTTCCACAAACCATGACCCTGAAGGCTCACGCTGAAGATAGCGGCCATGTAGTGTTAGAACAATACGCCTACATGAAACGCGATAGCGCAGTTAACTACCTAAGCTGTAACCGCCCTGTTGATTCATGGGAAGGTGATCGCCGAGCATTTTTAGGCGATAACGAATTTGGTTCTTGGTCTAAGCCTTTGTCGTTACAAGAAGAAAGCTTAAGTAACTCTGAATGTGACCGCGGCGATAACGTAGGTGCCTTGTTGGTTAAACTGGGCGAACTGGCACCAGGACAAACAGAGCGAGTAATCACTCAACTTGGCCAAGTACCTAGCTTGCAAGAAGCTGAAGCAGACATTGCCTTATACCGCAACGAACAAGCCGTTGACCAAGCCTTTGCCGAGCTTAGCGGTTTCTGGGAAAACTATCTTGATGTAATGCAAGTAGACACCCCAGACAACGCCATGAACTCTATGCTAAACGTGCACAATCCACGTCAATGTCATACTACCAAAAATTGGTCTCGCTACTTGTCGCTTTACCAGCTAGGTTATGGCGCCCGTGGTATTGGCTTCCGCGACTCCTCGCAAGATTTAATTGGGGTAATGGCACATATGCCGCAAGAGGCACGCGAATTTGCCGAGCGCTTGTTGTCGGTACAGCTAGAAAACGGCTCAGCCATGCACCAGTACTTCCCGCTCACTATGGAAGCCAATGAAGGTGACTCACGAGAAGAGCCTGATTGCCCAGATTACTACGGCGATGACCACTTATGGATTGTGCTTACTGTTGCACAATACTTAAAAGAAACTGGCGACCTAGAGTTCTTAAACAAACCCATTACTTACTACAGCAAAAATCTGGAGCTGGCCGACCGCAGCCAAGGTAGTGTTTACGAGCACCTACTAAAATCCATTGATTTTACTTGGAACAACATTGGTGAGCATGGCCTACCGCTATTGGGCTTTGCCGATTGGAACGATACGGTTAACTTACCAAGTGGCGCAGAATCTTTATTTGTTGCCAACCTATTTGGTAAAGCCTTAAAAGAGTTAATCGACATTGCGTCAGCCATTGATGATAAAGCCAACCTAGAGCTGCTTAACGGCTACTACCAAGAAATGAAACAACGGGTGAACCAACATGCTTGGGATGGTGAGTGGTGGGTACGCTACTTTACCAACGAAGGCGAGCCTATTGGTTCTCATAAAAATCAACATGGTAGCTTATATACCAACGGACAGTCTTGGCCGGTTATTTCAGGTTTTGCCGAAGGCGACCGGATGCTGGCAGGCCTAGATGCTGTAAACCACAAACTCAATACCAAGTACGGCATTATGTTATCGGGCCCTGGCTACAACGGCTTTGATCCTCAGCTTGGTGGGGTAAGTACTTACCCACCGGGAGCAAAAGAAAATGGCGGCATTTTCCTGCACTCTAACCCTTGGGTAATGATGGCTGAAACCATTGCAGGCAACGGTGACCGAGCTTTTGAGTACTACAACCAAATTAACCCGGCTTTCCATAACGACAACTTGGATGTGTTCCAATCTGAACCTTACTGTTACCCACAAAACATATTAGGTGCAGAGCACAAACAATTTGGTATGGGGCGCAATGCTTGGTTATCTGGTACCTCAGCTTGGACTTACGTGGCGGGAACCCAATACATACTAGGTATTAAACCTACTCTGGTAGGCCTAGAAGTTGACCCATGTATTCCTAAAGCTTGGCCAAGCTTTAGCGTGAAACGTCGCTACCGTGGCGCCCAGTACAATATCACGGTGAGCAACCCTCAAGGCGTTAGCTCAGGCGTAGCAAGCATTAAAGTTAACGGTGAAGCAATTAGCGGTAAGGTGCTTCCGGTGTTTAACGATGGTGAACATCAAGTAGAAGTAGTGCTAGGCTAAGCCACGCAACAAACACAAAAAAGCCAGCGTAATGCTGGCTTTTTTATATTGTGTCATTGCTTAGAAAATATTAAGGCTGAGCTAAAGACTCTTGAGTTTCACCATCAAACAAGTGTACGAAGGTGGCATCCAAAAAGATGTCTAATGCACTGGGTAATTTAGTGTGCTCAGCCGGCGCTTCGATAATAATGTTCTGTCCACCAAGTTCGGCTTTTACATGCATAGTTGCGCCCAATAGCTCACTATCTGTGAAAGTCGCTTTGGCAGCAATCACATGGCTAGGCTCTAGCTGCTTTTCATGCAAATGAATATCGTTAGGACGAATGCCCAAGGTTAGCTCTTGGCCTTCTTGCAACTTCCCAACGAACTTCTCAGGAGCTTTAATCTCTTGGCCTGCGAGCTCCAATAGCCACTCACCCTGCACCTGCTTGGCCTTAGCTGGGATCATATTCATTGACGGAGAACCGATAAAACCAGCAACAAACTGATTTTTAGGTTGGGTAAATACTTCGTAGGGCGTGCCGATTTGAGCAGTAACCCCTTTGTTCATTATCACAATGCGGTCGGCAAGAGTCATTGCCTCGACCTGGTCGTGAGTCACGTATAAGGTGGTTACGCCCAATTTGTTGTGCATATCTTTGATTTCTGCACGCATTTTGCCACGCAGTTTAGCATCTAGGTTAGACAGCGGTTCATCAAACAAGAATAGCTTAGGTGTACGCACCATAGCACGCCCCATAGCAACTCGCTGGCGTTGACCACCCGACAACTGCTTAGGCTTGCGATTAAGGTAATCAGTTAGCTGCAGCATCTCGGCGGCCCACTCTACCGACTTCTTAATCTCTTCTTTCTTAACCCCTTGAACCTTAAGTGCAAATGCAATGTTTTCATACACTGTCATATGCGGGTAAAGCGCGTAGCTTTGAAACACCATCGCTAAGTCACGGTCTTTCGGGTCAACATCATTCAGGCACTTATCACCCATTTTTATTTGACCCGAAGTGATGGTTTCTAAGCCGGCCACCATCCTTAAGATGGTTGACTTACCACAACCCGACGCACCGAGTAATACAACAAATTCACCATCACTCATCTCTATGTCGAAACCTTTTACGATTTCGACCTTACCGTAGCTCTTACGAAGATCTTTAAATGACAGTGACGCCATAATTATGCTCCTGCGCGTTGTTTTAGAAACTGCTGAAAGTAAGTAGCACTTTGTTTAGGTACCCGTTGCTGGGTATCGTAATCGACATATACGATGCCAAAACGCTTTTCGTAACCAAAGGCCCACTCGAAGTTATCCATTAAGCTCCAAGCAAAATAACCTTTTAATTCAACCCCTTGCTCAATGGCATCGGCAACCGCATTTAAATGTGATTGATAGTAATCACAGCGCTGCTGATCAATCACCTTGCCATCTTCTAGAGTATCTGCCCCTGCCATACCATTTTCAGTAATAAAAATTGGCGGGAGTTCATAGCGCTCATTTAGCTTGGTGAGCAAGCCAGTTAAGGCTTGTGGACACACTTCCCAACCCATGTCGGTGCGCTCAACGCCCTCTAGGGTCACCTGTTTAGGGCCATTATCGGTGGCTTTGATCACATGGCGGGTGTAATAGTTGATGCCCAAGTAATCGATGGGCTGTTTAATTAGCTCCAAATCACCCGGCAGAATGGTTGGCCACCATAGCGGCTGCTGCTGGCGAATAGCATCTGGGTATTGCCCCTCGATGATTGGCTGCAAAAACCAATGAATGCCTTGCTGCTCGTCAAAGTCGGCTGCCAACACATCTGCAGCATTATTCGGATCTGCTGGATAAGCCGGAGTGAAGTTAAGCACGATGCCATGTTCGGCACTTGGGGCATTCTCACGCATCTTAGGCAAGGCTAAACCATGGGCTAAAAGAATATGGTGGGCAGCCTGAAAGCCAAACTTATCTTCAGTTAAACCGGGGGCATGTTGACCATAACGATAGCCTAAGAAGGCACTACATAAGGGCTCATTAAAGGTGGCATAGCTATAAACATCATCACCAAGCGCTTTGGTCATGATGTCGGCGAATTCAGCGAATTTATACGCAGTTTCACGACTTAACCAGCCACCTCTATCTTCGAGGTATTGCGGTAGGTCCCAGTGATATAGGGTCACAAACGGCTTAATACCTAGCTGTTTAAGTTTAGCAATTAGCTGTTGGTAAAATGCGATACCTTTGTCATTAACTTGACCTTCTACCGGCATAATCCGTGGCCAAGCAATTGATAAGCGATAGGCATCAACACCTAGCTCTGCAATCATCTCTAGATCTTCTTCCCAGCGGTGGTAGTGGTCACAAGCAATGGTGCCATCATCACCGTTGGCTACTTTTCCTGGGGTGGCGCAAAAGCGATCCCATATGGATTCGCAGCGCTCATCTTCTTGGTTAGCACCTTCAATTTGGAAGGCAGCTGTCGCTACACCAAAAATAAAGTCAGAACGGCGAAACGGGGACGACTTTGGAAAATCAAAAGACATACAACAACCTCAAACTGCGCCCAATGGGTCGCATGTTACACATTTTATGGGATTAAAAAGACGACCAGTTTTCACTGGAGATCGATGTTAGCTATAAATTTGAAAAAACTTATAGCTAACACCAAGCAAGGAGTCGTTTAATGCTGGGGGGGAATAATCACATTCAAACTCCTTACATATAGATAAGCTTGTTAACTAACTGGTGGGGCAGTAGATTCACGCACAATAAGCGAGGGCTCTAATTGCACACCGTTTACTAAATTTTTGTCGGCCAAATTTTGCAACACCATATTGGCGGCAATGGTGCCCATTTCCTCAATCGGGAAACGAATGGTGGTGAGCTTAGGGCGCAAATAACGTGAATAGAACATGTCATCGTAGCCTACCACCGAGATACGCTCAGCCGGTGATTCGTTATCTCGCGACAAAATGTCATAAACACTAATAGCGATGTTATCGTTACCACACACCACACCAGTAAAATCGATGCCACGTTGAAATAACTTAGCCGCCGCTTTGGTACCACCATCTTCTTGATACAAACCTTCAACAATAAGTTGTGGATCGTATTCTATGCCCGCTTCACTCAGCGCATTTCGATAACCTTGCAGACGCTCTCGAGCATCAAAATGCACCAATGGGCCGGTGATCGAAGCAATCCGAGTATGGCCTAAATCAATTAAATGCTTGGTGGCCAAATATCCACCTAACTCATTGTTTAAATAAATACAGCGATGCGCTAACTCAGGCACATAGCGGTTTAATACAAATACATTTGGGTTGCGGGTACACAGCTCAATCAATTCGTCATCACTCATGGCTTGAACCACCAGCAATATGGCGTCAACACGGCGCGAATTAAGAAAACGAATAGCTTCACGTTCTTGCTCGATATTATCGTGCCCACTAGTGGCAATAAGGTGCTGACCTTCTTTGCGTAATACCGATTCAATACTGTGCATCATGGGACCGAAAAATGGACCCGATAAAGTACCTACTACAATCCCAACACTGTAAGAGCGGTTGGTAGCCAGAGCCTGTGCAAAAGAGTTAGGTTGATAACCCAATTTGTCCATGGCGGCCATAACTCGCTCGCGATTAACATCGGAAACTTTGTTATTACCGTTCATTACTCTGGATACGGTTGCTTGCGAAACACCCGCTAGATCAGAGACTTCCTTGATTGTTGCCATTATTACTATAGCCTCTCTGTATTTGTAAGCGCTCTCACACAAAACCTTTCGGGGCACAGTCAGATTTTAAGTTTACTCGTGAAAGCGCTTTCTCTTAATATGACCGATTAAAGTCATTTGTGTCAATTGCCTTTCTAGGCAGCAAATCTGATATGTGAGCCGCCGCAAAGTTTCGATTTTATTGATGAAAATTAAACCTGCAGCCAAAAAGTCATAGGCCCATCATTGACCAAAGATACCTGCATATCGGCAGCAAATTCACCTGTTTCAGTAGGCATTCCGCGGTCACGACAAGCGCTAACAAAGTATTCATAAAGGTGATTGGCCTGCTCTGGGCTAGCGCCTTTAGAGAAGCCTGGGCGTAAACCTTTGTCGGTATCTGCCACCAAAGTGAACTGGGATACCACCAATAGGCTGCCACCCGCTTGCTGCACGTTAAGATTGGTTTTGCCTTGTTGGTCGGCAAAAATACGGTATTTAATTACTTTTTCACAAAGCTTAGTGGCCTTTGCTTGGTCATCACCTTGCTCTACACCCAACAACACTAATAACCCAGGTCCTATTTCACCAATAGTTTGATCAGACACACACACGCTGGCTTGTGTCACCCGTTGAATCAACGCAATCATTCAGACTCCTCAATGATACTACTGCTATCTTGTACTTGTTGGCCCTCGGTAAATTCGCCTAAAGCGGCGGTAATTTCGGCGCCAATTAACACCACTATCCAACTCACATATACCCATACAAATAAAATGGGTATGGTGGCGAGTGCACCATAAATAACTTGGTATGAAGGGAATGAGGCAACATAGAAAGCAAAACCTCGTTTACCCAGTTCAAACAACAAGGCCGCCACCACAGCACCACTTAAACCATGGACAAAACGGATCGACTTATTTGGCACCAGCAAATACAACAAACAAAATGCGCCTACAGAAAATAACAAGGGCACCGTGCGAAGCATTTTATTCCATATACCTAATAATGTTTCATCGGCAAACAGCTGCATGGAGAAGATGTAAGAACTTAGCGCCAAGCTACCGCCCATTAACAAGGGGCCTAAAGTTAGAATCATCCAATACATAGGAAAAGCACTACGCCAACGGCGTTTTTCCTCAACCCGCCAAATCATATTCAGGCTCTTATCAATCGCCGAAATGAGCATTAAGGCCACTACGGCTAAAGCTGCGATACCTACTGCTGTCATTTTCGATGCGTTTTCAACAAAGCCACGCAAGCTCTGCTTCACCACTTCACCAGAAGCCGGTACAAAGTTACTAAACACAAAATCTTCGATTAAGGTTTGAAAGCCGGAAAATACTGGGAAGGCGCTAATAATTGAAAACGTTACTGCTACTAAAGGCACTAAAGACAGCAAGGTAACGTAAGCTAATGAGCCGGCGATCATGGTCAGTTTTTCTTGTTTTATCCGCTCAAACAAGAAAAGCGCAAACGCTTTGCTTTGCTGGAAAAGCGCTTGCCAATTAGGCGTGTTTTTCTGCCCGCTCATGATTCATTTCACTCCTTTGCATTATCTCGCTAAAGGATGAACTAGTTAATGACGCAACTCAAGTTTAACAAGGGCTTAAGCCACAAACTTGGCTAAAAAAAGCTGAACAAAAGCTGATGTTTTTTTGAACTGAATCACATTAAGTGCTAGACTCCCGCCCCATTTCCTTTCGTTCTTTATTGGATCCTAAGAACATGTTTGAATTTCCTAAATTTCGGGGAGCAACAGTCAAAAATGACTTACTCTCCGGTTTAACGGTTGCGCTAGCTTTAGTTCCTGAAGCAGTTGCCTTTGCCTTTGTTGCCGGCGTAGAACCTTTAGTAGGTTTATATGCAGCATTTATGGTGGGGTTAATTACCGCTGTAATTGGTGGCCGTCCAGGTATGATCTCGGGTGCAACTGGCGCGCTAGCGGTAGTAATGGTGGCCTTAGTCGCAGATCACGGTGTGGAGTATTTATTTGCCACTGTGGTGCTCATGGGTATTTTGCAGGTCTTAGCTGGGGTCTTCCATTTGGGTAAGTTTATCCGCATGGTGCCACACCCGGTAATGCTAGGCTTTGTAAACGGCTTGGCTATTGTGATTTTCTTGGCTCAGCTTGGTCAGTTTAAAGTGCCCAATGCCTTTGGCGAACTAGAGTGGATGCAAGGCAGTCAGCTTTGGATCATGTTAGGCTTGGTGGCTATCACCATGGCAGTTATTCACTTCTTGCCAAAACTTACCAGCGCAATCCCTGCTTCTTTGGTGGCGATTGTGGGTGTTACCGTAGCAGTGCAGGTATTAAACTTAGATACCCGCACAGTGGTAGATTTTGTACGCGGTATGACCGGTGACGCTAACGCAACTATTGCTGGCGGTTTACCAAGCTTCTCTATCCCAAGCGTGCCATTCAACTTAGAAACACTGAAAATCATCTTCCCTTATGCCATCGTACTGGCGGCTATCGGCTTAATTGAGTCACTACTAACCTTAACCGTAGTTGATGAAATGACCGGTACCCGTGGACACGGTAACAAAGAGTGTATTGGCCAAGGTGTGGCTAACGTAACCACTGGCTTCTTTGGTGGTATGGGTGGTTGTGCAATGATTGGCCAGAGCATGATTAACATTCGCTCTGGTGGTCGTGGCCGCTTATCGGGCATCACCGCGGCACTAGCACTACTGGGTTTCATTCTATTTGGTTCTTCACTGATAGAGATGATTCCTCTCGCCGCTTTGGTCGGTGTAATGTTTATGGTTGTGTTAGGCACCTTTGAATGGGCCAGCCTGCGCATGATTAATAAAGTGCCTAAAGCTGACTTCTTTGTGATTGTGCTGGTATCTGTCGTCACCGTATTTACCGACTTAGCGGTAGCGGTGGTGATTGGTGTAATCGTATCTGCGTTGGTATTTGCTTGGAACCACGCTAAGCACATTTACGTAACGACCACTAGCGTAGATGACGACCATAAAGTTTATGAGTTGGATGGCCCCTTGTTTTTTGGCTCAACGGCTAACTTCTTAGAGCTGTTCAATCCAGCTAACGATCCAAAAGATGTAGTGATTGATTTTGCCAAGTCGCGAGTAAGTGATCACTCAGCGATTGAAGCCATCGATACCTTGGCAGAGCGTTACGAAAAAGCCGGTAAAACTCTTCACCTTAAGCACCTTAGCCCAGAGTGTCGTAAACTGCTAACTAAGGCAGGAAGCGCGGTGGAAGTTAACTTAATAGAAGATCCAAGCTATAAAGTGGCCACCGACACCCTCGACAACTAAGCCTATCAGTAACTAAATCTAAAGCCGCTACTCGTTTGAGTTAGCGGCTTTTTTGTGCCCTTCATGCTAAGTTATCAATAGGTTTTTTATCTAAAGGCCAAACGGTGACGAATACCTACTTATCCGACTTAGGGTTGCTCATTTATGCCTTGCTAATTGTCGCGGTGGCGCTGCAAGTAATGCTAAAGCGGCGGCCTGTGGGAGTTACTTTAACTTGGCTACTGCTGATATTTGCACTGCCACTAGTAGGTATTATCTGTTATCAACTGTTTGGCGAACGTTACCTAGGGCGACTGCGAGCCAAACGTGCTCGCCTAATGGAAACTAAGTACAAACAAAGCGTGCACCTGTTTAATAGCTCCCCCCACGTAGTAAAACAATCCTGCTCCGATGTAGCGGAGCCGCTAAATCAACTTACTCGTCGGCTACTTGGTTTGCCAATTCTAGGGGGGAATCAACTCACTAACTTTGAAGACTCTCTGGAAACGTTAACCCAGCTCACCACAGACATACAGCAAGCAAAATCTAGCATCTACATGGAGTTTTACATTGTTCAGCAAGGTGGGTTGCTTGACCCTTTACTTACGGCACTAGCCGAAGCAGCTCAACGAAAGGTGAGTGTTTACTTACTGGTAGATTCGGTTGGTTCGAGTGAATTTCTTAAGTCTAGCGCTTCATCTCAGTTATTGGATGCTGGTGTAAATGTAGTAGAAGCACTGCATGCCAACCCAGTGCGCATGTTGTTACAACGTATCGACTTACGCCTACACCGAAAAATTGCAGCGATAGACCAACAAATTGCTTATACCGGTTCAATGAACTTAGTCGACCCACGCTTTTTTAACCAACAGCGCGGTGTCGGACAGTGGATAGATCTCATGCTAAGAGTAGAAGGCCCTGCAGCTTTGAACCTACAAGCGGTAGTTGCCTACGACATAGAAATGGAAACCGGCGAAGCACTTATCGAACAGCTTGATTTACTTTCTACTACGGCTTCGGTAGGCCAACAACGAATGCAAATAATGCCATCAGGGCCGGGTATTTTTGGCGACCACATTATTCAGCTGCTACTTACCTCGCTATACCTCGCTAAAAAACAAATAGTGCTCACCAGCCCTTACTTTGTGCCTGACGAAAGTTTACAAATGGCGCTGGTTACCGCGGCCAGCAGAGGTGTTGAAGTAAACCTGATCCTACCCGCTAGGACCGATTCATTTTTGGTCCGCTACGCAAGCCACTCTTTCTACCAGCAGCTACTAAATGCCGGGGTAAACATCTACAAATTTAACGGTGGCTTGTTGCACACTAAAAGCCTGTTAATAGACCAACAAGTTGCTCTAGTGGGAACAGTAAACTTAGACATGCGAAGCTTATGGCTAAACTTTGAGGTGACTTCGATTATCGATGACAAATCCTATGCTGAAGATCTAGATCGCATCATGCAGCATTATCTTCAACAAAGTACACGTATTAATGCACTCGCTTGGCGAAAACGGCCAATTTACCGTCGGCTATTAGAGAATATCATCCATATATTCAGCCCATTGCTATAGAAGTCGACAATCAAAAGCTCCAATCCGACCAAATCAAAATCGCATAAGTATGCAAAACCATTTGTTTCCAAGCTCACTAACCCAGCCCTTTTCAAGTAGCTAAAAGTGTAACGCACCTTTCAGAAAGGCCAATAGCACTACAATATGCCAATAAAATGAATAAGGCTTTCATAACAGCAAATATGCGCTAGGACACAGTTATAGACAATAACCACCCATAAAAAGTGACTAAATTCATAAGAACCACTCTAATTGATAAAAATATAACCATGGTGAATAACTAGCCTTGCTAGACATTTAAGGGACTAATTAGGTTTACTTGTGAGTTATCAACAACCCAGTGCAATTGCTCCTAGAAAATTGCAATTATCAGCATCGTCTGTAAAGCAACTAGCTATACAGCATCAAGCGGACGAACTCGCGCAACGTTACCAACGTTACTTTCAAGCCAGTATTGCGAGCAATCAGGAAGAGGTAACCAAAATCTATCAATTACGGCATCGCGTTTACTGCGAAGAATTTCAGTTTGAGCCAAGCAATCACCAGCAAATTGAGCGCGATGTTTACGATAGTTATTCCCATTACTGCCGAGTTCAGCACCTTAACTCCGGCTTAGATGCTGGATGCCTAAGAATGGTTAGCCCCAGCAAGCAGCAAAGCATACCTTTGCTAGACACCGGCCAAACAGTGATTAGTCATCAAGAGCTACATCCCGATAATTTTGCTAAAGAGAGCATTTGTGAAGTGTCGCGGGTGGCCCTAGACACTCAGTTTCGTCGCCGCAAAATCGATCTCAAAAATGGCGCTGCGCCAGCTGGAGCGGGTTTAAGCGCATTTAGCCAAAAGGAACTGCGAACCTTTCCCTATATCACTATGAGCTTGTATTTAGCGGCATCAATTGTTGCCGAGCAGTGCGGAATAAAACATGCGTACGTAATGGTTGAGCCCAAACTTGCTCGCAGCCTTTCTATGTTCGGCATTAAAATGACCAGAATTGGGCCAAATATCGATTATCATGGCATCCGCGCGGCTTACCATATTACGGTTGAACGTTTCCAAGAACACTTACCGCTGTTATATCAACCTTTGTTTGAACTAATAAAACAAACGGTCAACCCCAGCCCTGCACTATTAGCGAGCACTAATCAGTTAGATGCAGTGGGCCAGAATAGATAGTTACTTCAGGTATAAACATGCAATAAAAAAGGCAGCCTAGGCTGCCTTTATAAATCTTAGCTCACCTTAAGCTTTAGGCGGGCGAGATGCACGTTTACGCTCATTCTCAGTTAAGTGACGTTTACGAATGCGGATGTTCTCTGGTGTTACTTCTACCAACTCGTCGTCATCAATAAACTCAAGCGCTTGCTCAAGGGTCATTACGATTGGCGGCGTAAGTACTTGCGCTTCATCGGTACCTGATGCACGAACGTTCGTTAGCTGCTTACCTTTCAAACAGTTTACTGTTAAGTCGTTGTCACGAGCGTGAATACCCACAACCTGACCTTCATATACTTCATCAGCATGCTGAGTAAACAAACGGCCACGCTCTTGAAGATTAAACAAGGCGTACGTTAAGGCTTTACCGGTTGCATTAGAAATAAGCACACCATTTTGACGTTGACCAATTACTCCACCTTTGTGTGGACCATAATGATCGAAAGTATGGTAAAGCAGACCAGAACCTGAGGTTAAGGTCATAAACTCGGTTTGGAAACCAATCAAACCACGTGATGGGATCATGAAGTCCATACGAATACGGCCTTTGCCATCTGGCGCCATGTCAGTTAGCTCGCCTTTACGCAAACCAAGCTGCTCCATAATGCTACCTTGATGCTCTTCTTCAACATCAATAGTCACTACTTCATAAGGTTCTTCTAACTGGCCATCTACAGTGCGCAGAATTACTTCTGGGCGAGATACCGCTAGCTCGAAGCCTTCGCGGCGCATGTTTTCAATCAAAATACCTAGGTGTAGCTCACCACGACCAGAAACACGGAACTTATCTGGATCATCAGTCTCTTCAACACGTAGTGCAACGTTATGAACCAACTCTTGTTGTAAACGCTCAAGAATGTTTCGAGAAGTAACGTACTTACCTTCTTTACCAGCAAACGGAGAAGTGTTTACTTGGAAAGTCATGGTTACGGTAGGTTCATCCACTGACAAGGCAGGCAATGCTTCTACATTGGTTTGATCACAAATGGTGTCAGAGATTTTTAACTCGCCTAAACCAGTAATAGCGATGATGTCACCGGCGTTAGCTTCGGTTACTTCATGGCGATCTAGGCCTAAATAACCTAATACTTGACCTACTTTTCCGTTCCGGGTTTTACCATCGGCACCCACAACAGTGATTTGTTGGTTTGGTTTAACACTGCCGCGTGATACACGACCAACACCAATAACACCAACATAAGAGTTGTAATCAAGCTGAGAGATTTGCATTTGCAAACCTTCGCCTTCTTTAGCTTCAGGTGGAGCAACGTTATCAACGATAGCTTGGAACAAAGGTTCCATGTTGTCAGTTTCTACGCCTTCTTCTGAGCTAGCCCAGCCGTTTAACGCAGATGCGTAAACCACTTGGAAATCTAACTGGTCATCGGTAGCACCTAAGTTATCGAACAAATCAAATACTTGGTCCATTACCCAATCAGGACGAGCGCCTGGCTTATCAATTTTGTTGATTACCAGAATAGGTTTTAAACCTTGGGCGAATGCTTTCTGAGTAACAAAACGGGTTTGCGGCATTGGGCCTTCTTGGGCATCTACCAACAACAATACAGAGTCAACCATAGATAAAACACGTTCTACCTCACCACCGAAGTCGGCGTGTCCAGGGGTATCTACGATATTGATGTGGTAATCGTTCCACTCAATCGCCGTGTTTTTTGCCAAAATGGTAATACCACGTTCTTTTTCAAGATCGTTTGAGTCCATTACCCGCTCTTCAGCATCACCACGCGTTTGTAGGGTTCCAGATTGCTGCAGTAATTTGTCTACCAGGGTAGTTTTCCCGTGGTCTACGTGAGCAATAATGGCGATGTTTCTTAACTTATCTAGCACGGCTTTCAGCCCTTTTTATTGTGAGGTAAAAGTAAAAAGTGCGCCATTGTACATATAAACGGCAAATTCTCATAGTTTTAAGTTGATCACGGTTTTTCCGCTACCCAATTAGGGTATGATAGCTAAGGCCAAAAACTCACTGCACCAAAATGGACAAGAATGGCACCAACAAAGTGCAAAGCTCTGCACTAAATTGATGCCTAATCAATTTTTAGCCATTAAAATCAGCACCTTATGTGTTGGCATAGTTTTAGCTTGATGCAACACAACCACGATTATTCGTATAAATAACTATTAAATCGATTGAACCATCAATTTTGATGACACTGGAGGTTAAAAACATGTCTGCAGAAGTTTTAGCTTTGCTTAAAGAGCAAGAAGTTAAATTTGTTGACCTACGCTTTACTGATACTAAAGGTAAAGAGCAACACGTATCTATTCCATCTCACCAAGTTGACGAAGATTTCTTCTCAGACGGTAAAATGTTTGATGGCTCTTCAATCTCAGGTTGGAAAGGCATTAACGAATCAGACATGGTATTGATGCCTGATCCAGCTACTGCTGTATTAGACCCATTCACAGAAGAAGTTACACTAAACATCCGTTGTGATATTCTAGAGCCTTCTACAATGCAAGGTTACGACCGTGACCCACGTTCTGTAGCTAAGCGTGCTGAAGAGTACATGCGTTCTACTGGTATTGCTGACGCAGCATACTTTGGTCCAGAGCCAGAGTTCTTCTTGTTTGACGATGTTAAATACAAAACTGACATGTCAGGTTCTATGTACAAAATTGATGCTGATGAAGCATCTTGGAACTCAGACAAGCACTTCGAAGACGGCAACACTGGTCACCGTCCTGGCGTTAAAGGCGGTTACTTCCCAGTAGCTCCAGTTGATTCTTCACAAGACCTTCGCTCAGCAATGTGTCTAGTTCTTGAAGAAATGGGTCAAACTGTTGAAGCTCACCACCACGAAGTAGCTACAGCTGGTCAGAACGAAATCGCAACTAAATTCAACTCTATCGTTGAAAAAGCCGATGAAACTCAGGTTCTTAAGTATGTTGTTCATAACGTAGCTCACGCTTACGGTAAAACAGCAACCTTTATGCCTAAGCCAGTTGTTGGTGATAACGGTAGCGGTATGCACGTTCACCAATCAATTTGGAAAGACGGCGAAAACTTATTTGCTGGCGACCTATACGGCGGCCTATCTGAAACTGCATTGTTCTACATTGGCGGTATCATCAAGCACGCTAAAGCTATTAATGCTTTTGCTAACGCTTCAACTAACTCTTACAAGCGTTTGGTACCAGGCTTCGAAGCACCAGTTATGCTAGCTTACTCAGCGCGTAACCGTTCAGCGTCTATTCGTATCCCAGTAGTACCATCGCCTAAAGCGCGTCGTATTGAAGTACGTTTTGCGGATCCAACAGCCAACCCATACTTAGCATTCTCTGCAATGTTGATGGCTGGCCTTGACGGAATCAAAAACAAAATCCACCCTGGCGACGCTATGGACAAGGATTTATACGACCTACCTGCAGAAGAAGCGGCTGAAATTCCACAAGTGGCAACTTCACTTGAAAATGCACTAGCGAACCTAGATGCTGACCGTGAATTCTTAACTGCTGGCGGCGTATTCAGCAACGATTACATCGATTCTTACATCGCATTGAAATCTGCTGACGTTGAGCGCATCAACATGACAACTCACCCACTTGAGTTCGAATTGTACTACAGCGTATAAACAAAACGTTACACGGCTTAAAAAACCCGCTTTAAAGCGGGTTTTTTTATTGCTTTTCAATACGTTTTTGCCCACCTTTAGCAAGTTGAATGGAGGAATTATCAATGAGCAAATGGTTTGCTATAGCTTTATTAATCAGTGGCGCAGTCTTTGGTACCCAAGCTGCTGACAAAATTTATCAATGGGTTGATCAGGATGGTGTAACGCATTTCTCAGACCGCCCTCAAGTTGGCGCCACTGAACTCAAGGTAGATGTTGCTCCTCCGGCCACTGACGGCCCCATTGTGACACCGCGTACCCCACTGAAAAAGAAACAAAAGCCTATTCAGTATCAAGTTAACATCACTAGCCCGAGCCATGAGCAAACCATTCGAGATAACGAAGGCAAAATCTCAATCAGTGCTAGCTCTACCCCGCTTCCCTTAAACAGCATGGGCTACAAATTGGTGCTTGATGGCGTACCACAGGGGCAAATCACTAAAATGGGTAGCTTCCAGCTCACCAACATTGATCGCGGCGCCCATACAATTCAGGTGCAGCTAGTTGATGATTCAGGCAAGGAAATTGCATCGTCTAAGCCCATAACCGTATTCTTGCACCGCGCTAACGCATTTGGCGCAGGAGCGGCCTCAGCAGGGGGAGGCTAATTAGTCACTCTCTGCTTTTTGAGGTTAAACTCAGTGCAGGAGCACCAAAATGGTGCGTATCATTCAGGAGAGAGTAGTGTTAGATATTTCTGGGCTCGAGCGCTTAGTATTGGAAAATCAAGTAACGGCCATAGTGCTGCTTGATGCAGAGCTAAAGATTCAATACGTTAATGCTTCAGCTGAACAACTACTCGGTCAAAGCGCTAAGCGGCTTATTGATGAGCCGCTGGCCACCCAAGTAAAACATAGCTCACTGGACCTCAGTAAACTGGGCACCGTATGTAGCTCTGGGCAAAGTTTTACCGATAATGAAGTGACATTGGTTTTCGATAGTCATCATGCGTTGGTTGAGCTATCTGCTACACGAATCAACAACCAAAACCAAAATTTGCTGATGCTGGAAATGCGCGCCATCGGCCAGCAAAAGAAGATCTCTCAAGAACTTTATCAACACGCCCAGCAACAAGCAGCGAAAGAACTGGTTCGCGGCTTAGCTCATGAAATTAAAAACCCGCTTGGTGGTTTGCGTGGCGCAGCGCAGTTGCTAGAAAAAGAGTTAGTTAACCCAGAACTGAAAGAATTCACCGGCATTATTATTGAGCAAGCTGACCGCTTAAGAAAGCTAGTTGATCGTTTGCTTGGCCCTCAGCGTCCAGGCTTGCATGAACTGCACAATGTGCATTCAGTACTCGAAAAAGTACGCCAGCTGGTTAAGCTTGATCTACCAGAAGGCATTAGCGTTGAGCGCGACTACGACCCTAGCATTCCAGATTTTGAGATGGACCATGAGCAACTGCTTCAGGCTTTCCTCAATATTGTTCAAAATGCGGTTCAAGCCTTGGGTGAAAAAGGCGGGAGTATCAACATTATTACCCGTACCGCTCATCAAGCAACAATTGCCGGCCAGCGCTTTAAATTGGCTGCAGAAATCAGAATTATCGACAATGGACCAGGCATTCCAACCGAACTGCTCGATACCCTATTCTATCCAATGGTAACAGGGCGCGAAGGTGGTACCGGTTTAGGATTGTCTATTGCACAAAATTTAATTAATCAGCATAAAGGGAAGATTGAATGTGCCAGTTGGCCAGGTCATACCGAATTTACCATTCACCTTCCTCTCAGACGTTAAGGAAGTACTAACATGGCAGCAACAATATGGGTCGTTGATGACGACAGCTCCATTCGGTGGGTGTTAGAAAAAGCGTTAAAGACTGCAGGTTACGATTGCTTGAGTTTCGCCGACGGTGAAATGATGCTTCAGCAGTTAGATTATGAACAGCCCGACGTAGTGATCTCAGACATTCGCATGCCTGGTATGGACGGTTTGAGCTTATTGGAAAAGATCCAAAGCCATTTCCCTGAGATGCCGGTTATTATTATGACCGCCCACTCAGACCTAGATAGTGCAGTAAACGCTTACCAGCGCGGCGCTTTTGAATACTTACCTAAGCCCTTTGATATCGATGAAGCAGTGGCTCTAACCGAGCGCGCAGTAACGGTTTCTCGTGAACAAAAAGGCAATAAAGCAAATAACAAACCTAGCTCGCCAGCACCAGAAATCATCGGCGAAGCGCCTGCTATGCAGGAAGTCTTTCGCGCCATAGGGCGCTTATCTCGCTCAAGTATTTCGGTGCTGATTAACGGACAATCAGGTACCGGTAAAGAGTTGGTAGCCCACGCTTTACATAAACATAGCCCTCGCGCCAGCGGAAGTTTTATTGCGTTAAACATGGCGGCTATTCCAAAAGATCTTATTGAATCAGAGCTATTTGGCCACGAAAAAGGCGCGTTTACTGGCGCCAACAACATCCGCCATGGCCGTTTTGAGCAAGCCAATGGTGGTACCTTGTTTTTGGATGAAATTGGCGATATGCCGCTGGATATTCAAACCCGCTTGTTGCGTGTTCTGGCCGATGGGCAGTTCTATCGCGTAGGTGGCCACTCACCAGTGCAAGTTGATGTACGAATCATCGCAGCTACCCACCAAAATCTTGAGAAAAAAGTGGCCGAAGGCGACTTCCGCGAAGACTTATTCCACCGCCTAAACGTAATTCGTATTCACTTGCCGTCATTATGTGAGCGCCGTGAAGACATTCCGGCTTTAGCTAAGCACTTCTTAGAAATAGCCGCAAAAGAATTAAATGTAGAAAGCAAATTACTGCACAAAGATACTCAACGCTTTATGATGCAGTTAGCGTGGCCAGGTAACGTTAGACAACTAGAAAACGTTTGTCGTTGGTTAACGGTAATGGCCAGTGGCCAAGAGGTGCTGCCAGCGGACCTTCCACCAGAATTGAGCCAACCAGTAGTGGCAGAAACAGGCGAGACAGCCGATGCCAATTGGCGTTCGCTGTTAAAAAGCTGGGTTTCTCAACAGTTAGTCTCCGGCCAAATAGACATTCTTGGTGAAGCAATGCCTGACTTTGAGCGAATCATGCTAACTACCGCCTTAGAGCATACTCACGGTCATAAACAAGAAGCTGCTAGGCTTCTGGGCTGGGGGCGCAATACTCTCACCCGCAAACTTAAAGAGCTAGACGTAGAAGCCTAGAACACGACGAGCAGCAAAAAGGAGAACAATGAGTTCTCCTTTTTTGTATGAACGCTACAACTATCGATGTTGTTAAGCCTCCACCAGAGGCGCGCTTTTATAACTGCAGGATTTTTGCGGACAAACTTCTCGCTTACCAGCTGCTGTTTTCTTAATGACTAATAACTTCCAACCACAATCCGGGCAAGGCTTGGCGATAGGCTGGTCATTCACTGCATAGGAGCATTTAGGGTAAGCGTTGCAGGCATAAAACGTTTTACCATAGCGGGATTGTCTCGCGGCTAGCTTCCCCTTATTGCATGATGGGCAGTTTATTTCAGGCGTGCTTTGTGCCTGCGGTTGAGCCGATTCAATATGCTGACAGCTAGGAAATGCACTACATCCAATGAACATGCCGTAACGCCCTTGGCGCAGCATTAACTCTTCACCGCATTCTGGACACTCAGTCCCAGGCAGTACTTTATCCAAAGAATGATCTTGCTGGTGCAAAGCTCGGCTATAGCCGCAGCTCGGATACTGGCTGCAGCCTAAAAAGGGACCTGATTTACTATTTCGATGCTGCAGTTCACCACCGCATTTAGGACAAACATCGTATTCTTTTTCTAAGGCGTGTTCGTGGGCAGAAAATAACTTTGGATCTATCTTTGACATGCTGACACCTCGTTAAACTTTGCTAAGCATAACAAAATGGCGCGAATAGGCTATTGATTCGACGCAAGCGCAGCCTTTATCGAAGCAATAATTGGTGCACAGCCCTGATGGCAGCGCACCTTTTATCGTTGAGTCAGAGTTTAATGCAGCGGACCATCACCCAAATCGAATAATAACTCTTCCATTTGCTGATAAGCCGACTCACTGCCTGGAACATTAAATAGCACCATTAAAATGACCCATTTTAAATCTTCCAGTTCTAACTCTGGTCCATCAAGTTCCATTACGCGGTCAATTACCATTTCGCGAGTTTCCGCGTTAAGTACCTTCATCTGCTCTAAGAACAGTAAAAAGCCTCGGCACGGTACGTCCAACTTGGCAATTTCTGGTGCGGTATACACCCGTAATGAGGGAATCTCAGAAGGATTTAAATAAGGCTGTTTGTCGCTATCTTGCAAAGCTGCAAGCTGCTCCAACCAATCTAGTGCCTTATAGATTTCTTCTTTATGAAACCCTGCGCGACTGAGCTCTTCTGTAAGCTCATCGTGATCCATCAACAGCTCTACATCACTATGAATGTAGGTTTCGAACAGATACATGAGGATATCAAACATAGTTAGTTCCTCCTCAGCTTGACGTAACCACCTGGCACAACGGCCACAACACCCAATATCTCTAACTCAGTTAACTGAGCCAGTACAGCATCAACAGGTTGTTGAGTGCTTAAGACTAAATCATCAATTGTTGTAGTCTCATAAGCTACGTTATCCAACAATTGTCGATAAGGCAAATCTTGTTCTTGCATATTTTGCTCCACCGCATACAACGGCAAAGCTGATTGCCCAGAAAAAACACCCAACTCTTCTATTATATCGACCGGACAAGTCACCAATTTAGCTCCTTGTTGAATCAAATGATGACAACCGGCATGCAAGGGGTCATCAATAGAACCCGGCATGGCAAATACATCACGGCCTTGTTCAGCGGCGTAATTCGCAGTGAGTAAGGAGCCACTGGGAAACCCCGCTTGCACCACTAAGGTTGCTAAACTTAAGCCACTAATAATGCGATTACGTCTTGGAAAATGATTGGCTTTGGCGGCGGTACCGGGCCAAAACTCGCTCACAATTGCACCCTGTTCACTGATTTGATGCGCTAGCGCCTGATGACGCTTTGGATATACCCTATCTAAACCCGTTGCCACAACCGCAATAGTGGCATCAGCTTTAGCTAACAGCGCCCCTTTGTGAGCGGCAGCATCAATTCCCAACGCCATACCGCTAGTAATGGTGATCCCTTGCTCTGCAAGTTGCTGAGCAAAACGCTTGGCATGATTTAAACCCGAAACGCTAGCATGACGACTACCTACTATTGCTAGCTGAGGTTTATCTAACAGTGCGGGATTACCACGCACAAATAGCAACAGAGGAGGACGTTGGATATTGCGTAAGCATTCCGGGTAGCGTGGGTCAAAACACCCCAATAAGTGGCAATCGTCTTGTTCAAGCCAGGTTAGTGCTTGTTCAATGCGTGCTTGTTTGGGTTGCAGTAGTGCAGAAATTTGCGGAGGGCTAAATTGCCAAGCAGCCAATTGGCTGGCATCAGCAGCAAATAACTGCTCGACACTGCATTGGCTTAAAGCAGCTTGCAAACGTGCCATCGAGAAACGGGGCACGCCTGCAAGTTTAAGATATTGAACTACCGATAAATTCGGTAGCAACTATAGGTTCTCCACCAAATAGTGTGGGCGAAGAATGACCTTGCTATCGGTAATAATCGCGTAGCTCAATTTCTCATAGCTCTTAAATACCATCAGCTCACCCACTTTCTCGTTAGGCAGCGATACGCGCTCGTCATCGCTATTAAAGGCACGGTCGAAGTGATTAGCGGTTTCTTCGTAAGACTTACGCCTTACTTTATCAATCATCACTTTCCCAGGCTGCGCCACGGCAAACATATCGCCAGGGGCCACGTTATCGCGAGTACCTTTGTTTATCACCACTACATCGTAACGGCTCATTACTGAGGTATCAGTTGCAGCAGAAAGAATGTAGCCACTACTTTCCAACTGTTTGTTATTTGGAATGAAATAAGCAGGCAAACGATCTTGGTCTGGTAGCTCCAGCATAATATCGCCTTGGCGAATTTCTTTTAATACCTGCGTCACCTTAAACTGAGTGATGTTGTCTTCATGCTGACGCTCAGACACTCCAACGCCAATAAAGTTAAGCACCTGGCCTAGTTCTTCTTTAGTTTCCGGATCATAATATTTGTCCGCAACGCGATATATTCCGTAGTACTGGCCTGGCTTAGTTTCGCCACGAGCATACATTGCACGGCCAATGGCAATACGCGACTGCGCATCATTGTCACCAAGCACATAAGGTGCGCCTTTCAGCATATCTTCATCGGCAATATGGTCATGTGATAAAAATGCGCTAATTGAGGCCAGTGGCACCGTAGGAATAGGGCTCGCCTTTTCTTCAATGCGTGCCTTAGGCGTGACTTTTACAATACGCTTACGCACTAAACGAGGCTCACCGTCTTCATAAACTAACGATAAGCGATCACCTGGGTAAATCAGGTGCGGATTCTCAACTTGTGGGTTGTATTGCCACAAGCGCGGCCAAAGCCACGGAGAATGTAAATACAAGGCTGAGATATCCCATAAGGTATCGCCTTTTTTCACAACATAGACTTCGGGAAAATCCTCCTTTAGTTTCAGTGTGTCAGCAATAGCACCTCCCACTAAAAACAACAAAGAGGCCCAAAGCCAAACTAATTTTTTCCCTTTCATAGTGTCTCCCAGCGACATCCCTATATCCAAAGCTGTTTTTTAGTCACATAAATGACTAGAATTACCGACAATCTACCAAAACCTGATTGAAGACAGAAGTTATGGCTGTACTTGAAGTATTGCGTTTTCCTGATGAACGCCTGCGTACTATAGCGCAACCCGTTAATAATATTGACGATAAAGTTAAAACTATAATCGAAAACATGTTTGAAACCATGTATCAAGAGGAAGGAGTTGGCCTAGCTGCGACACAGGTCAACATTCACCAGCAAATTGTAGTGATTGACGTATCAGATACGCGAGATCAACGACTTGCGTTAATTAATCCTGAAATCATCGAAACCGATGGCGAAGCATTAAATGAAGAAGGTTGTTTATCGGTTCCTGAATATCGTGCCCAAGTGCCAAGAGCAGAAAAAATCAAAGTGAAATCTTTGGATGCCGACGGTAACGAGCAGATATTTGAGGCTGAAGGCCTACTGGCTATTTGTGTGCAACACGAACTAGACCACTTAAAAGGTAAATTGTTTATCGATTACTTGTCGCCTCTTAAGCGCCAACGAGTAAAAACCAAACTCGAAAAACTTGCTCGTCGCAAGTAAGCAACCACAAAGGTACAACACAGCATGACGCCATTGCGGATCATCTTTGCCGGCACGCCGGATTTTGCGGCGCGCCATCTAAGCGCATTAATTGCCAGTGACCACCAAGTCGTTGCGGCCTATACCCAGCCAGATCGCCCGGCGGGTCGCGGTAAAAAGCTGCAAGCTAGCCCAGTAAAGCAGCTAGCGCTTGAGCACGGCATTGCAGTTTACCAACCGGAAAACTTTAAGAGCGAAGAAGCACAACAGCAGTTAGCCGCGTTAAACGCCGATTTAATGGTTGTAGTGGCTTACGGTTTGCTGCTGCCTCAAGTTGTTTTAGATACACCGCGTTTAGGTTGTATTAATGTGCATGGTTCTTTACTACCTCGCTGGCGTGGAGCGGCACCGATTCAGCGCTCAATTTGGGCTGGCGATACCCACTCGGGCGTGACCATCATGCAAATGGACATTGGTTTAGATACCGGTGACATGCTGTTATTAGATGAAGTTGAAATCGCCAAAGATGAAACCAGTGCATCACTGTATGACAAACTGGCCGAAGTAGGCCCGCATTCTCTGGTTAAAGCTGTTGAAGGTTTGGCAAACGGAGAGTTGAGCGCTACACCGCAAGACGATAGCCAAGCAAATTACGCCAAAAAGCTTAGTAAAGCAGAAGCCTGTATTGATTGGCAACAAGATGCCGAATTTATTGAACGCTGTATTCGCGCCTTTAATCCTTGGCCTATGAGCTACTTCACCCTAGCGGATAAAAACATCAAGGTATGGCAAGCCAGCGTACAGCAGCACTCAGGCCAACAAGCTCCAGGCACTATCATTGCGGCAGATAAACACGGCATTGTAGTGGCCACCGGCAAAGATGCTTTGCGCCTTGAGCAAATTCAAATCCCAGGCAAGAAAGCCTTAGCCGCCGCAGACGTACTAAATGCTCGAAAAGAGTGGTTTGAACTTGGTGCTAAGCTGGAGAGTGCTAATGGCTGAACAGCCAAAAAATAAGCAAATAAATGCCCGCGCAGCCGCTGCAAACATTTTGTATCAAGTGGTAGACCAAGGCCAGTCACTAAGCCAAATGCTGCCACGAGTATTACCTCAAGTAGTGGCGCGCGATCACGCCTTGGTAAAAGAGCTATGTTTTGGTGTGCTGCGTTGGCTACCGCGTTTTGAAGCGGTTTTGCAACAGCTAATGGATAAACCGCTAAAAGGCAAAATCCGTAATGGTCACTTTTTGCTAATGGTTGGCTTGTACCAGCTGTTCTATATGCGAGTGCCAGCTCATGCTGCGGTGTCGGAGACGGTATCTGCCACCAGCCAGTTAAAACTGCACAGCCTAAAAAAACTGGTTAATGGTGTATTACGCAATGCCGAGCGCCAACGCGAGCAATTAGAGCCCCAGCTAACTGCCAACGACAGCTTACAATATTGCCACCCGAGCTGGATAAGCAAACGCTTAAAAGCCGCTTATCCAGAACAATGGGCGCAAATACTCGAAGCTAATAACCAACATGCTCCAATGTGGATAAGGGTTAACGCACTGCAAGGTGAACGCGATACTTATCAAGCAGAGCTAGCGGCTTTAGAGATCGCCAGCCAAAGTTCCACGCTGGCGCAGCAAGCCTTATGTTTAGACAAAGCACAACCCGTGCATAAACTACCTCGTTTCGCCGAAGGTGCATCTTCGGTTCAAGATGGCGCCGCGCAAATGGCAGCCAGCTTATTGGATGCGCAGCCCGGTGAGCGTGTATTGGATGCCTGCGCTGCACCAGGCGGTAAAACCTGTCACATTCTAGAACTACAACCAGCATTAGCTGAGCTGGTTGCAGTAGATACCGAACAAGCACGCTTAAACCGTGTAACAGAGAATCTTGAGCGAATAGGTTTAAAAGCAACCTTGCATTGTAACGATGCCAGCAAACCTGAACGTTGGAATGATCAGCCTTTCGATCGAATTTTGTTAGACGCCCCCTGCTCGGCCACTGGCGTTATTCGCCGTCATCCCGACATCAAATGGTTGCGCCGTGATAGCGATATTGCAGAGTTAGTGAAGCTACAAAAAGAAATCTTAGAGGCACTTTGGCAGCAGCTAAAACCCGGTGGAGTTATGCTTTACGCGACCTGCTCGGTGTTGCCCGACGAAAATAGCCAGCAAATTGCGGCATTTTTGCAACAAACCGCGGATGCTGAACTGGTGCCAATTAACCAAGATGAAACAGCAACTCAACCTGGTTGGCAACTTTTACCCGGCAACAATAACATGGATGGTTTTTATTATGCTCGACTACGGAAAACCCTTCCTTAGGCTTGCCTTTCACGCCATCAAGAGTAACACTAAAAAATAGCAATAAACGCTTAAGGTATTGTTAGCAAATGAAAATCATTATTCTTGGAGCGGGCCAAGTAGGTGGCACGTTAGCGGAAAACCTCGTGGGTGAGAAATCAGATATCACCCTGGTAGATACTAACCAAGACCGCTTGCGAGAGCTGCAAGATAAGTTTGATTTACAGGTTGTATTTGGTCATGCCGCCCACCCCAGCGTATTACGTGAGGCGGGTGCGCACGATGCCGACATGTTAGTCGCGGTAACGAACAGCGATGAGACCAATATGGCGGCTTGCCAGATTGCTTACACACTGTTTAATACGCCAAATAAAGTGGCGCGAATTCGCTCTGAAGAGTTGCTCGCCGAGAAAGAGGCACTGTTTTGCAATGAGGCGGTTCCGCTCGACCACTTGATAGCGCCCGAACAACTGGTTACCGACTACATCAGCCGTTTAATTGACTACCCTGGCGCATTGCAGGTGATGCAATTTGCCCGAGGTCGAGTAGGTCTGGTAGCGATTAAAGCCTACTACGGCGGTCCTTTGGTAGGTAATGCCTTATCGGTATTACGCGACCACATGCCCGATATTGAAACCCGAGTAGCAGCAATTTTCCGCCAAGGCCGCGCAATTCGCCCTCAAGGCACCACTGTGATTGAAGCAGATGATGAGGTGTTTTTTGTAGCAGCCAGCGACCATATCCGCAAAGTAATGGCCGAATTGCAGAAACTTGAGAAACCTTATCGACGCCTAATGATTGTTGGCGGCGGTAACATTGGCGCCGCGCTAGCTAAGCGCTTAGAAAGCCAATACAGTGTTAAGCTTATCGAACGCAACCAACGCCGCGCCGAGCAACTGGCAGAAATGCTAAACAATACCATCGTATTTTGTGGTGATGCCTCTGACCAAGAGTTGCTCAGCGAAGAGAACATCGAACAAGTTGATGTATTTATCGCAGTAACTAACGATGACGAAGCCAACATCATGTCGGCCATGTTAGCCAAACGTATGGGCGCTAAAAAAGTGATGGTGCTAATTCAACGTGGTGCTTACGTAGAGTTGGTACAAGGCGGCACTATTGATATTGCTATCTCACCGCAGCAAGCGACTATCTCAGCCCTGCTTACTCATGTTCGACGGGCCGATATCGTAAATGTTTACTCACTGCGCCGTGGTGCAGCCGAAGCCATTGAAGCCATCGCGCATGGCGATAGCAATACATCAAAAGTGGTGGGGCGAAGCGTTGGTGAGTTAAAGCTTCCTCCCGGCACAACCATTGGTGCAGTAGTGCGCGGTAACGAAGTGATCATTGCCCACGACGATACGGTGATTGAGCAAGATGACCACGTGGTGATGTTCTTAGTGGATAAGAAATTTATCCCTGAAGTTGAGCGTTTATTCCAGCCTAGTCCGTTCTTCCTGTAGGTTTTTTCACATGATGATTGCCCCCGATCTCAGGCCCATCATGTTTGTGACGGGTTTGGTATTGTCCAAACTCAGCCTACTAATGTTAGCGCCCTTAGCCTTGGGAATGGCTTACGACGAGCCAGATTATGTCGAGTTTTTCTATACCATTGTCATCACACAATCTGTGGCTTTTGCCCTCATTCGCTGGGGTAAACGGCCCAACTTTAAACTCTCAGTGCGTGGCATGTTTTTGCTTACCACCACAGTTTGGTTAGTCGCCTGCTTATTTGGTGCACTACCTCTTTATCGAATAGACCACATTAGCTTTACCGATGCCTTTTTCGAAACCATGTCTGGGCTTACCACCACTGGCTCCACAGTGCTGGCGGGCTTGGATGAAATGCCCAAAAGTGCGTTGCTGTGGCGCTCTATGCTGCAATGGCTCGGTGGAATAGGCTTTATTGTTTTAAGTGTAGCGATTTTGCCATTTTTGAATGTTGGCGGGATGCGTTTATTCCAAACCGAATCATCTGATTGGTCTGATAAAAACACCCCAAAAACCAAAAATGTCGCCAGCAACATGCTCAAAGTGTATTTGTTGCTATCCATTCTTTGTGCCGGTGCTTATCACCTAACTGGCATGGACTGGTTTGAAGCGATTAATCATTCAATGACCACCATTTCAACTGGCGGTTACTCCACCTCCGATGAATCAATGGCGCATTTTAGCAATGCCAGCCACTGGGTAGGCAGCGTATTTATGTTACTAGGCGGCCTTCCCTTCTTGCTCTTGGTGCAATCGATTCGCCATAAAGATCCTCGCTACATCTGGAAAGACGCTCAAGTTAGGGGATTTGTGAGCTTAATTTTGGTGGTGGGCGGCATGATGAGTATTTGGCTATGGATGCACGGTACCTTTTCACTATTGGATGCGCTGCGCATCAGCATCTTTAATATCATTTCAATTGTTACCACCACCGGTTACGGACTCACCGACTTTAGCCATTGGGGTAACTTCACCACCGTGTTATTTATCTTTTTAATGCTGGTTGGCGCTTGCTCAGGCTCTACGTCTGGGGGAATAAAAATATTTCGTTTTCAACTGGCTAGCGGATTATTTTCGCGCCAACTAAAACAGCTAGTTCACCCTAATGGCATTTATCCACACCGCTACAATGGCCGTTTAGTCAGCGAGCAACACATTCGCTCCTTGGTGGCTTTTATTTTTGCCTTCTTCTTTACTCTTATCTTGTTAGCCAGCGGTTTAGCCTTGCTGGGTTTAGACCCAATAACGGCATTATCAGGCGCAATGACCGCCTTAGCTAACGTTGGTCCAGGTTTGGGTAGAGTAATTGGCCCCGACCATAACTTCCACTTACTGCCAGACTCAGCCAAGTGGCTGCTGTCTTTAGGGATGTTATTAGGGCGATTAGAAGTACTAACAGTACTAGTATTGTTTCTGCCAGCCTATTGGCGTTACCGTTAATTTTGGCGGCGATTTCGCGCCAAATAGGGGTTTAACCACCACCATAAGCCAAGGTAAACCAAGTACAAACCTACAATTATGGTTTTATGTTGGTTGGTGCCTGTATCCACAATCTCAAAATCAACGTTCATAATGTGGCAATACAGCCAAGCAATCACAATCGAACTGTAGATAATCGAGAAGCGCCACAAAGTAAGTAACAATGAACGCAAAGCACCAAGTAGCATAAGCAATACCTAAGCAAATAAGCCCAACGGAGAGCGACTAAAAGCCACAACGAGTATTTGGGCAAACACAGCAATAGCGGCTAAACCGGCCAATATTCTCACTAACTGATTTGGCGCGCGCTTAAGAGCAAACATCCCCAACACAATATACACCACCAAAAGCACCACTTTAGCGGTCAGCCAATCTTGCGCGATGGGGTATTGCTGCAGCATCACGCAAAGCAAAATAGCCGCAACCAGCAAGCCAGTATCAATAATATGCGGTAGCACTTTTAACCAAGTACGCTTGAGTAATGACGAACCAAATAAGGCAAGAATCCAGCGAAAAATAAAGCCTAATATGCTTAACATTGCCAAGGTCATATGTAGGTGTTTTACCATTGGATAGTATTCGAGCATTGCTTGTCCTTTCTGTATTCGCAAATTTTAGTCCGACCAGTGTATTAACTTGCATTTAATACCACAAACCTTTTTCTTAAATAACAAACTCACAACATCTGCTAGGTAGCTGATTAACAAAAGAATAACTGGACAATAGTCACACCATGGCAGCAATACTGCTGTTTTATTCATCAATTCATCGCTAATAACGTGATCTAGCTCTCTTGGGGGATCTGCTAAACTGTGGGAGAGTGTCGCCACTATCTTATCTTTTTATTAACAAATGCCGGAGCTGGCCATGTCAGAAGCACCCAATATGCTACCTGCCATCGACATATTAATGTGTCATACAGGAGCCTCGTTTTTAGATGCATGCCAAGAATTAGGCGTAGACCCTAACGAAATGGCAGAATTTGGTTCCGCAGACCCAATAGACTCACAAGAAAATTAAATAAAAGGCAGCGTTAGCTGCCTTTTTCATTTATAACACCGCCTAATCCCCGCCTAAAAATTCAGCAATAACTAAATAAAATTATACTTAAAAGGCTTTTACAACATAGTCTTAGCTTAATTTGCAAATAAGTGTAAATAGCTCACTTCTTCACTAGCTTTGCTTTCGTTTTTACGGGTACAATCGTTCAGATTTATGCCTATTTGTAGGTATTTTTAACCAATACTTCGCTTTAAAAATGGATTAAACGGGTATCTCATGTCACAGCTGTATCGAGTGAATTTCATCTGTAACGGCAAAACCTACGAGCTGTATGCTAAACACGTAAATCAAGCCAGTTTATTTGGCTTTATTGAAGTGGGTGACTTTGTATTTGATGCCCGCGCCCAGTTGGTCGTTGACCCCAGCGAAGAAAAGTTAAAGACAGAGTTCTCTGGAGTAAATCGCACCATGGTACCGATGCATAACATCTTACGAATTGATGAAGTGGACAAACTAGGTAAATCTAAAATCCATGAAGCCAGTAACATAACGCCCTTTCCTTCTGCCATTTACACGCCTAAACCATGAACCAACAGAGCCCTATAGATTGGTTTAAACTAAAAGCACAGTTTGGCAACGAACAGTTGCTTAAAGTGTGGTTGACAGATGTTGTTAATGGCAGCGAACAAGAAGCTCAACAGATTAGACAAGCCATTGAAGACGGCAAAGTAAATAGCGGCTTATTACAACAGCTTCAAGGCATAGCCGCTTTGGTTTGTAGCCCGGCGCTTAGCTCTTGGGTTAAGCTGTTGAAACAGAGTGAACAGCCCCAAGCAGATCTTGAAAAATGCTTAACTTGCTACCTTGAGGTAGTAACTGAAATCACTCACTACCTCCAGCAACACTAGGGTCTGTTGATCTTTGCTGATGGTTTTTGCAGCAATTTATTAGCCATTTAGGCAAGGCAGTGAGTGTGCAGTTAAGTGGGCTTAATAATCACCCGCTAACGCTGAATAAATGGCTAAGAAATGCTGCCCGAAGGGTTCGGATAAGCGAACTTTACTCTTTGTTAAGCACTTCTTGCTTAGCCCACTAGGCTTCTAAGTGCTCGCCGCGATTAAAGCCCGCTTATCTCGAACAAAATTTCAACACCAAAGATCAACAGACCCTAACTACGCTGTAAATGTCGTAGTTAAGGTTTTTTCACCCAATCGCCCGAGTGAGATTGAATATAAGCGCCACTATCACTGCGCTCAATCGCTTTTTTGCCCGCCAGCGCAGCCACTTGTTGCTCAGTTAAACCGTTCTCTTTAGCAATTTGCTTGTATTTGGCTAAACGCTTTTGGTTAATACCATCCACTAAGGCTTTTACTTCAGCATTGTGGCTAACAATGCCTAACAAACCATTGGTTTGCTCACCCACCCAACCATTATTCTTTGCTTCACCTAAATCCAAGGCCGCCACAGAAAAGCTAAGGCTTAACAGTAAGGCTAGTATCCAGCTATTCCTTTTCATCATGCTCTCCTAAAACAGTCCGCTTTCATCACTAAATAAATCATCAAGTTGCTTATCAACGCGCACTCTAATTTCATGATCAATTTTTACATTTAGATTAACCGTAATCGGCTTATCTACCGCTACCTCTACCTTAGGTGTACAGGCCGCTAGGCCTAACACTAAAACTAGGGGGAAGAAGAAGTATCGTCTATCCATTGCTGCAGTTGTCCTGACAGTTGTTCGCCAATACGCAAACTACGTAGTAGCTGATAAATGTTTTCTTGGTGACGATAGTTCAATGTCACCAACCGTGGGCTAACCTGCTGATTGCGCCCAATAAGTTTTACCTGCATGTCGAGTTGCCCATCTTCGGCAAAATCGACTTCAGCTGCAAGTGTTTCATAATCAAAGTCTTCTAATAAGCTTAACGCAAAATCGAGCGACGGGTGTTGTGCTTTAATCGCCACCAGCGATTGGTGAGTAAGCGCAATATGCCCTCTTGGCTCTTCAACAGCCAGCCTCCCTGCTGCAATTGCGATGCCTTGCTCAGCAAAATGTACTGGTAGATTGCCCGATACCGATCCTTGCATGGTTAAGCCTAGTTCGGGATAAAGCTTCACTAACTCGGCGAGTTGCACCTTTTCCAACTCAAGATTGGCGACATTAGGTAACGCTAGCGCTAGCTGAGCTACCTTCGCTTCGCCGCCCAACACCTTAAAGCCAATATTTCGCATCATTACGCTCTGCCACTGCGCCAATGGAGCAAATTCTGTTTGCTGCCAAGTAAGGGCTAACTGCGATAAAGGTATGCCGATATCCCATTGCGCTAAGGTGAATACTCCAGAATGCTGCCAGCCCAACTGAGGCTGAAATTTGAATTCGCTAGTTAACTCTCCACCGTCAAAGCGGAGTTCTCCCCATAGGGCATTAATATTGTGAGCCTTAAGCTCCCCATTAAGCTGCTCATTCTTCCAAGTAAACTGCAGCTCAGCCGCTGCTGACAATAGATTGGCTGGTTTAGGTAAAGTGTAAAAATGCTGCTGAAGCGCAACTAAGTCTTCACCGTTTAAGCGGCCGGTAATCGCCAACTCAGGCTGCAACTGCCAACGCCCTTCCCCTTTAAGCTGCCACTCTGCAACGTTCAGCTGCCATTTATGCTGTTCAAACTGCCAATCGGCTGCCGGTAGTGCTATTTCATCAATGCTAAAACCAGAGTGGGAAGCGGCTAACTGCCAGTTTTCCCAACCAAACAACTGCGCATCAATTGTTGCTGCTAAGCTTGGCAGTTTTAGATTGGCGTTAACCAGTAAGTCATCCGAGAAATTTGCCGCAATAGAAAACTGCAGCTTGGCCAAGCGCTCGTCAGCTAACCAAGCTTGCTCAAAGTGCTTAGCTAACGTTTTGAGTAGAAGCGGCGCTAGTTGCCCGCTTAGCTGCAAGGTCTGCGCTTGCGCAGCAACGCTTAGCTCAATGTGACTGCCTTGTGTTTCACTTAAGCTCAACTGCCATTGCTGATCTTGCTGGCTTAGCTTTAGCTTTCCTTCAACAAGAATTTGCTTACTGTGCTTTACAGTTAGCAGCTCAACTTCAATACGGCTGCCATTAAACGCCACAGGAATGCTGAGAAGCTGGGTAAATAGTTGTTCAACCGCTACTTGCCATTGGGCAGGTTCAAAGGTGGCGCTTCCCTGATTGTCTGAGCTCAGCAAACAACTCAGATCCAGCTCTAGATGCTCAACCCTTAACAACAGGGGAAAGCTGCTTACCTTAAGCCCTTCAATATTTAGCTGCGGGCAAGCTCCCCACGCGCCTTTGCCTAATGCGGCTTCCATTTTAGGGTTTGCGTAACAGGCAGCAGTAAACAACACGCTAAGCACCATGCTTAGTTGTAAAAATGTAGAGAGGCCCAAGAATAGGGGCTTGTGGTAACAACCACCCAAGCTAGATTCCTTTATTGCTATATCTCTAGCAGGAATACTAAGCGCTTTTGAGTGGAATAACGAGAAAACAAACAACACAATAAGCATTTGGGCTTGACGAATTGGGACTATCCGACAAAAACTTAGTAAAACCAGCAGCTAAGGCTGCAAAACAGAAAACAACTATGGTTATACCAATCACACTAAGTAAGTGATCAGCAATAAGGCAGGAAAAATACTCGAGAACAATGCAGGATTTTTCGATAAGTAGTTATTCCACAATCAAAAATTCTAAGGCAGTTATCGAGCATTTTAAGCCGGTAGAATGAACAGTTACTTAGTACGATTGGTATTACACAGCAAAGCAGGAGGAAGCGCTAATGCCTTGGTGGTGGTTTTTAGTCATGCTCATCATCGTGGGCATGGTGGTATATCAATTATGGCGTAATGTTCAGCAGCGTCGCTGGGACTCAGCCCAACCGCTACACAGCCTTTGGGTAACTGTATCAAAACGCGATGAAATCCCCATTACTCGTCCCGGTAAAGAAAATGAAGATAGGCATAAGCGTTATCGCTATTTTGTGGAGTTCACCCCAGTGGAAGGCGGTGAGTCTCGCCGTTTTCAAATAAAACGTAAGCAGTTTCAAGATCTTACTCAAGACTTAACCGGTGAACTCACCATTCAAGGAAGCCGACTAGTGAGTTTTGAAGCTGGCGAACCGCCCGCGGATAGCAGCGAAGGACAATAGCGCTACCAGTAAGCCAGCGGCGATTAACAGTGCCCCTAAAGCATGATAAGCCGCTAATTGCTCACCTAAAAAAGTCACGCTCAGCACGGCGCCAAATAAGGGCATTAAGTGAATGTATTGGCCAGCGATATTGGCTCCCACGCTTTTAACACCATAATTCCAAGCCAAATAAGCCAGCAGAGAAGGAAAAACCGCTACATAAGCCAATGCTGCAATAGCATCATTAGACACTTCAAACGCGGCTTCAGGTAAATTTAGCCAATAAAATGGACTCAGCACTAAGGATCCAACAACCAGCGTGCAACCTAGAAATGCTGCTCCACCTAGCTCGGCGGGTTTATAGCGTAAGCCAATGGAATAAAGCGCCCAAACTAAAGAGGATAAAACAATCCAGCCATCGCCTTGGTTGATGCTAAAAGTCGCCAACTGCTGCCATTGCCCTTTCACCAACAAAGCCAATACACCAACAAAAGACAATACAATGCCGGCCATTTGCCGCAGGGTTATGCGCTGTTTGAGCCAAACCCAACTCACTAGCAAAATAAATATCGGAATCATCGAGTTAATAATCAGTGCGTTAGTGGCAGTGGTATTTTGTAAACCGATATAAACACAGGAGTTAAACCCCGCCACACCCAAGCAGGCCAAAACCGAAATACGTAGCCAATTTTGGCTAATCACTTCTCGCTGACGCCACATACTGCGATAAAGCAAGGGCATGGCAATCAGCATGGCTAAAGTCCAGCGCCAATAAGACAAAGACATCGCTGGCACTTGTTCTGAAATATAACGCCCAGTAACAAAATTTCCGGCCCAGAATAGTGGCGGTAGAACCAGCAAGCCATAAGCCAGTAGCTTTCCTTTCATAAAACCTTCCCTCTCTACTCTAGACGTCAGCGACTTAGGGCTGTTAGGGTATAGCATCGGGCTGGGATTTGCAGTACTATCCGCCATCGCGCGGTAGCGCTTTCTAAAACATTACTATTTCATGGATAACGATCAATGAGTCTAATAGAGGCGATTAATGCAGGACTGCATGTGACGGCAATTATTTTGCTGGCAGGTGCGCTGTACTCTGAAGCCTTTTTGTTCCGCCGCGGAATGACCCAAGATGATGTAAAAAAGTTGCTGTTGGCCGACGCCACCCACGCTTTTTCTACAGTATTGATTTTTATCACCGGCGCTTTACGGCTGTTTTTGTTTCACAGCACTAGCCATACTTACCTCGACAACCCTTTCTTCGCCTTAAAAATGCTGTTGTTTTTTGTAGTGGTATTGTTGTCTCTTTATCCTTCAGCCACCTTTTATCGATGGCGTAAAGCCTTAAAACAAGGCAAACCCTCGATGATTAGCTATCGCCAACACTCCTCGGTTATTTGGTTAATTCGCCTTGAGCTAGGTGTATTGTTACTAATCCCAATGCTAGTTACGCTAGCACGTGCCGGTTTTGGCAGCTAAGGGCCTCCTTTAGTTACCTTGCGAGAACACCGCTGCCCTGCTTAAGCTAACTTGCGCTTGACCCCCCCCGAGCACCACCAAAACGCCACTAATGAGCAACAGCCCCTAGATATTTCTGTTCTTATTCATACGCTTGTTGTATAGATAAATGCTGATATTTAGCCAGCAGGGGTTAGCACTATGAGTACATCCAATTATCAACTCAGCCAAGAGCATGAGCTGGCCACGGTGTACCCAGAAAAAATTCAACCTTACTGGGCTAAACATGCCAGCGAAGCCAGTTTTGTTGGCGCGCAAGGCTTAAGCATAAAGTATCTAAAACTAACGGCCGCCGAACCCAACAACAAGGTAATTGTGGTTTCACCAGGGCGAACCGAAGCCTATTTAAAATACGATGAACTAGCTTACGATCTGGCCCAACAAGGCTACGACGTATTTATCATCGACCACCGCGGCCAAGGCTTATCTGACCGTGAAAGCGCCCGCTGGCAACCCGGTGATGTAGCTAGTTTTCAATACTACGTTGATGATTTAGCCACGCTTATTGAACAGCAAGATTTGCTAGCTAATTACCAACAGCGGTTTATATTGGCGCACTCGATGGGCGGCGCTATCGCTGCTCATTACTTACAACAGTTTCCCAATACTTTTACTGCCGCCGCTCTATCTGCGCCAATGTTTGGCATTAATCTAGGCATGCTACCTAAGCCAATTGCCACCAGCTTAGCAGCGATTATGAGCAAACTTGAACAGCGGTTTAAGCGCGGCCCCTACTATGCGGTTGGCCAATCAGATTACAAACACTGCAGCTTTAATAATAACCACTTAACTCACAGTGAGCAGCGCTTTAAGCAGATGCAAGCCGTGTACTTGGCCCATCCCAAAATTCAGCTAGGCGGACCAACCAATCGCTGGTTAGATCAAAGCTTTACCGCTATGCAACAAATCATCGAACGCGCCAACACGATCAGCGTTCCACTACTATTATTACAAGCAGAACAAGATGAAATTGTAACCGCTGCGGGCCAGCGCGCTTTTTTTCAAGCACTAGGGCCTACAAGCGCGGCATCGGCACAATTCAAGATTATTGCTGGCGCAAAACACGAAATACTGTTCGAAAGCGACTCGATGCGAAACCCTGCTTTAAGCAGTATTCTCAACTTCTTCGAACAGCACGCTAATTAAGAGCTAGGTCGCTTTTGCGGGCTAGCTAAGGAGCATCATTATGTATCAGCTTATAGCCACCGATCTCGATGGCACATTGCTCAACGGCGAGCACCAAATCTCAGAATACACGCTGCAAACCATTACCCGTTTGTATCAGCAAAACGTTAAATTTTTAATCGCCACTGGTCGCCATTACATAGATGTGCGCCCCATTGCCGATCAATTCGATTTTCCAATGTATTTAATCACTTCTAACGGTGCCAGAGTGCACAATAAGCAAGGTGAAGTGCTATTTAGGGCCGACTTAAACTCACAAAAAATCGACCGCATTTTGGATATTTCTTCTCACTACACACTACATCGCAATATTTACCATGAAGATAACTGGTACGTTGAACAAGAAAACGAATATGTCCGCTCGTTTAATCAACACTCTGGCTTTGATTATCAGTTAACCGACTTCTCCACCTTAGAACACCAACATATTTGCAAATTGTTTTTTGTGGCCGATCACGAGGTATTGAACAAGCTAGAAAAAGACTTCATCGAAGCCTTTGGCGATAGCCTAAATATCACTTTTTCCCTGCCCGACTGCTTAGAAGTAATGGCGCAAAAAGCCAATAAAGGCGAGGCACTAAAAGCGGTACTGGCACAGAAATCGATAGCGCCAGAGCACTGCATTGCCTTTGGTGACGGCCTTAATGATAAAGAAATGCTTAGTCTAGTAGGAAAAGGTGTGATCATGGCCAACGCGCATGACCGTTTGAAGTTGACTTTACCTCACTTAGAACAAACACTTAGCAACAAAGAAAATGGAGTAGCTGAATATTTGATCGGCACTTTTAAGTTGTAGTTGTCATCTTAAGGAAAGGTAATGAGGCTTGTTAAAACACTTAGCTTAGCAATTTTTAGTTGTATCACATTGTTAGGGTGCTCCCAAACGCCTCCGCCAGAACCGCCAAAAAAAGTAGAGCCCGTTAAGGTACCGGTAAAACTTAACCCGCTTACTCCGCTAAAAGGGAGCCTCACCCTAAGCGCACCAGGCGCTATCTTCACTCCTTGTCAGGGAGATAAACAATACTGGGTTGAACTGTCTTCAGCAGATAAACAAGTACTTGGCCGTTTTGCAAACAACGCAAGCATCTACGTAGAGCTTATGGGCCGTTTTGCCAACGTGGGCAAGCAAGCGCCTCAAGCCGATTACTTGGCCAAGATCACCCCAGATGAATGGCAATACCTAGCTTCTGAAGGCCCAGGCTGCAAGCTTGATATTGCCGAGCTTAGTGCTTGGGGCAACGAACCGGGCTGGCGAATAGATATAGAAGACAACAAATTGTTACTCAGCACACTGTCGGGCGCAGCCAATAAAACCATTACTCGCAGTGGCATTGATAAGGGCCTGCACTACTGGCAAGCCGGCAGCGAGCTCTACCTCAGCGTTTCTAAACAACAGTGTTTAGACACCATGGCGGACAGTGTTTATTCCTATAGCGCCGAGTTAACTTATAAAGGCAAAATCTACCAAGGTTGTGCACGACGCCCATTCCAACAGAATGTGGAGCAACTTGCTGGCTACTACAAAGTTAAGCTTCCCACTGCATCTGGCTCTGGGCGCGTAGTAGATTTAAGCCTAAACGCCGACTTTAGTGCCGAACTGCAAAACACCTACCTTGAAGAAGAAAAAACCTTTAGCGAGAAGGGCTACTGGTACCCGCTTAATGAATCCAGCTTGGCCTTAACCTTAAGCCAAAGTAACCACCAGCAAGTGAAAAGCGACATGATATTTGACTGGGACGGGCGACTACTGCGTTTACGTAACCCAGAATCACAACAGCAAGGCAGTGCTGGGCTAAACATGATGAAAATGGATGGCCCCGCTGTAGCTTTAGGCACCAGCAAAAAAGTCTACCACCAACGTACCTTTGAACCTGCTACCTTAATGGCCAGCAGCGACTACGACCCTGAAGTTGAAGCAGCCTTAAAACAATACTTTAAGTTGCACCGCACCGAACTAAACGGCACCAAATACCAATGGTGGAAGTTTGATCTAAATGGCGATGGCAAAGACGAAATCATTACCTATGTAGACTGGTGCGGCAGCGGCGGATGTAGCTTATTGATATTTGAAGCCAGAGATAACAATCACCGTTTCTTAAGCAAAACCACACTGGTACACAGCCCCTTCTTTTTGGCTACGTCTAGCAATGCTCGCTGGCAAGACTTACTACTAGAAGTATCTGGCGGCGGAGCCACTCCAGGCCTGCGTTTACTGCGCTTCGACGGCCTAAGTTACCCACTTAACCCAAGCATGCAACCAGAAGCACCACAGCCAGCTCCAGTAAGCGGGATTACCTTCCATGCAGAAGCCTTTAGCAAAGGGGCTGGACGAGCATTAAACTAAGCTCACATCATTTGCTAGCTCAATACCTAGGCTAGCGGTACAATGCCCCTGATTTTTCAGGGGCAAGTTATGACACAGCAATTCGACGTTATCATTATTGGTGCAGGCGCCGCAGGCTTAATGTGTGCGGCTACCGCCGGCTATCGCGGGCGCTCGGTTTTAGTGATTGATAACGCAAAAAAAGCAGGCCGAAAAATCCTTATTAGTGGCGGCGGTCGTTGTAACTTTACTAATCAAAGTGTTAGCCCAGACAACTTCTTATGTGGTAACCCGCACTTTGTTAAATCCGCTCTGGCACGCTACCCCTCAAGCAATTTTATAGAGTTGGTCGAGCGCCACGGCATCGAATACCACGAACGCGATCATGGCCAATTGTTCTGTAACGACAGTGCTAAAGACATTGTAGACATGCTGCTCACCGAATGCGATTGGGCGGGCGTTACCATTAGCCTACGTAGCGAAATCAAATACGTAAAACAGCTCGATGAACAACAGTTTGAAGTGCACGCTGGAGGTCAATGCTACCAAGCCAGCTCCTTGGTAATCGCCACTGGCGGACTATCTATGCCTAAACTGAGTGCCACTCCATTTGGCTACAAATTGGCAGAACAGTTTGGCCTTAAAGTACTGCCCACTAGAGCCGGTTTAGTGCCATTTACTTGGCATAGCGATCAAAAAGAGCGCTTTGAAGCCCTTTCGGGCATCGCGGTGCCAAGTTGCATTACTGCCGCTAACGGCAAGCAATTTAGCGAAGCGCTATTATTTACCCACCGCGGCTTATCAGGCCCCGCTATATTGCAAATATCTAACTACTGGCAACCCGGTGAAGCAGTAAGCATTAACCTGTTACCCAAACAAGATGCCGCCTCCTTAATCGAACAGGTATTATCGCAACATCCCAAACAAAGCCTAAAAAACACCTTAAGCCAATGGCTGCCAAAACGCCTTGTAGAAGCACTATTTGACGAAACCACGCTAGCCAAAGCACTTAATCAGTTAGGCCATGGCGAACGCGACAGTATTGCAGCCAAGCTAAACAACTGGCAAATAACCATGAATGGCACCGAGGGCTACCGCACCGCTGAAGTCACCCTTGGCGGCGTAGACACTAACGAACTCAGCTCCAAAACCATGCAAGCCAATAATGTAAAAGGCCTCTACTTTATTGGCGAAGTAATGGATGTAACCGGTTGGCTGGGGGGCTTTAATTTTCAATGGGCATGGGCCAGTGGCGTAGCCTGCGGCCTAGATTGTTAATCAATTTTAGGAATGGCCGAAATATGGACAAAGAAAACTACCTAGCATTTTGTAAAGCAGAACTGCGTAGCGTGTTTGAAAACACCAAGGCAGGTAAGCCGAATGACAAACTTAAATACCGCGTTGAAGGCCTGTTTCACGCAGCAAAGTTACTAGGTTTACTCAGCACCGAGCAAGCAAACGCCATCATAGAGTCAGAACACCAAGCTGTATTTGGAGAAAGCGTTAGCGAAAGGCTAAAGCGCAAAAACCAACTCAAGCAGCTAAAAGAAAGCGATCCCGATGCCTACTTTAATATTCCAACAGTAGAGCGCCTTTAAACGCTGTTTAGCTTAAAGCTAAAGCCTAATTGTAGTTTTTGCATATTGACTGGAAATCAAATTAGAGCAACCACTACTTTTTGCTCTAGGGCAATTGTTATTTCATACGATTACAACAACCACTATAGGCGTTCTCACCCATGGCAAACGTAACATCATACTCATAAGCAAAATCAGACATATCATCTGAACATTGTTCTGTTTTACTTAGTGAAATTGTAATTTTGCCTTCTTTAGAATCAGCACCCTGTATAATCCAGCGATTAGTGTGATTGTTCGAAGCTAGCTTTTCCTTTAGTTCAAACATGGTGATATTGTCATCAATGTCACTATATTTAATCACTCCACCTTCTACATCTAAACCCCAAAAAGGTTCAGTACCTAAGCATTGCAATTGGGTCGCACTCGACGATGCGACTCCCATGAAGCCTAGGACCACGAGTCCTAGACAAGTGCTTAGAACGGATACGACTTTTCTCATACTATAAATCTTAAATTAGTTGACCAAGCAAACGCCATCATAGAATCAGAACACCAAGCTGTATTTGGCGAAAGCATAGGTGAAAGGCTCAAGCGCAAAAACCAACTCAAGCAACTAAGAGAAAGCGATCCCGATGCCTACTTTAATATTCCAACAGTAGAGCGCCTTTAGTCGCTTTCAGCTTGCTGCAAAGACCTAGTTATAATTTTTTGCATATTGATACAGCTGAGTAATTCTCGCTTTAACTAGTTCAGCTTTATAAGCGTTTCTAGAAAGATTATAAGAACTACCAAAATTGACTCTATTCCAATTTTCGTTGATAAATTGCAGCTCTGAGTCTCTAAATGCAATCCACTTACGTTGGGAAGCTTTTAATGACTTAAATTCTTCCTCATTAAGCGCGGTCTTCAGAAGTGTATAAGCCTTATTAAGTTCCTTATCGAGAAAAGCGTGGTAATCTGCATATTCTGAAATAAAGTCTACATTTTTGCTGTCACTATTCGACAATGCCACTTCATATTTTCCGGAAGTTATCTCAAACTCACCTAAGTAATTAGGGGCATCAGGGTTATCAATAGAAAAGGCGCTCCCTGAGAATAAAACTAAACAGACAGAGATAACTTTTATCCAGTTACGTTTTTTCATGCTACCAACCTTTATAAATATTGTTACTAAATATGTTCCACTCAGCATTTCTGCGGTTTGTTAGCCCCTTGTTAACTTTTCCCTGAGATTTATTCCACGCTTTCCACGCGCTTTCCAAATTTATGTAAGAAGTTGTTGCTTTGGGATCATTAACCAGCTTAACAACACTAGACTTTTTAAAGCCGTTAGTTCCGATATTAAATGCAAGAATGACTAAGGCATCAAACTGCCATTGTGTAATGGAAACTTTGATACAAGCTTTTACACTATCCACAAAGGGCTTGAGATCGGCTTTAAACAAAATATCTGCTTCCGCTTTTGTCGTTCCATTCTGATACTTTGGCCATTCAGCAAGACTAATCAAGTGCCCATATCCAATAGTTGCACCCTCAACCCAAGCTGATATATCTAGCCCGTTCTGATCATCATATGGTTTTAATCTGAGCTGTTCTATCCCTTGAAGTAGTGTCACTCCTTTAGCGCTAAGCTGCTGGGTAGACTTGGTAAATGAGGTTGCGGTTAGTTTTTCATTAATCTTTCGGTGACTGCCGCCATTGGCATCAATTCTTCCATCGGGGCGCACCATGCCCACGACTTTCTTTTGAAAGGCCTTAATTGCAGCAACGGTTTTAGAATTTTCTGGTTTCGACCCTAACTTGCCGTCTTCCACTAACTTCTTAGTTGGTGGAATGAGCCCTATCAGCTTGTTTAGTGCAGCTTGCACTGCTTTTATGTCATTAGGTTTATTAACCCCACCCAAGCCTACAGATTGGGTGATTTGTAACTTAGCCATTGTGATTCCTTGTACAAAGCTATATTTATAAATTTTTATGATGACCTTTTGCTAACTACAATGCTAACGCTACCAGTGCGCAAAGAAGAGCTTAAAATGACTTTGCCCCATTTATTTTTTAAGACTCAAAAAAATGAACAAGCCCTTATTAAATAACTTTTTCAATTTCTATGTTCAGCATATCTTCAAAAGAAGAAAAAGAATCAACTCGGTCTATACCAATTCGATCTCTAAACTGAAATTTATCAGAACTACTTTCGTAAACTAGAATCCCTGAGCTATCCTCACCGACAATTATCACATCTAATTCATCACTTCTTAAAGATTCTCGAAAAACTTCATTCATCTCAACTATATCTAGAGATGAGCCATTTAAGTCTGTTTCAGAATTTTTGGTACCATAAATAATAAGTCCGTTAAATTCTAAGCCGTTTACCAATTTCAAAAAACTTAAGAATTCTTTTGGTAACTCTATAGAAAATAAACTTCTAACTGTTCCTACCAACTCAATGACTTCGATATCGGTAGCAGGTGGCTCCAACACCTCCCCCCATTCCGAAGCTATGCTTCTAATTTTTTCTAATAACTGTTGCATATCAATAAATCCAACTATTTTACGTTCATCGGGTAAAGAAAACCGGGGGGAATCGGAAACTCAACTATTGCTGTACTACCATATGGAATATCGCTCGTTAAATCCTTCTGAGCATTAGTTATAGTATAGTGCTCAGAGTTATTTCTAATTAATACTAGATTTGAGAAGTCATTATCTCCACCGTCGTCAATAGGTATCTTATGGTGTACGTTGTACCCCTTTGGAACGCCTCCTTGTGCAACTTTTGCAATTTGAGCATCGCTTAAGCCTGCTGCTTTCATAAGGTTAACTTTCTCAGCATCATTGCCTATCGACTTTAAGAAGTTCTTTCTAACAGAAGAGTCAAATTTTTTCCTCAACTCAGCCAATGATTCTCTACTTCGACGGGTATAGTGGATTTTTCGAACTTCAATATTTTTCAAGACAACTGACTTACCTTTATACTTTCCAGTAAATTCTGAACTAATATTCCGATTTACCCTCGAAGGACCAGGTGCAGTTTTAACTAGTGACTTAGGGTTTAAAACCATCCCAACGGCAGCGGTACTGGCACCAAGCCCTTCCCAATCACCCTGCTCCCAATTCACAGACACAGTATCAGCAAACTGTTCCATTCCATCAATGCCTGTATTAACACGATGTATTGTTCTATCCACTGCACCGGTTGTAAAACCAAATGGGCGGGTCACATAATCAATAGGATAATATGCTGTATCAACAATGGTATAAGCGGCATCATAAGCCACCTCAACAGGGTTCGCGACTATTGCCTCTATTGCGGCTTGAGTGCTCTCTCCCCAAAACTTTGTGATACCACCAATGAAATAGGCTGCATTCATTAATGGGTTACCATCTTCTTTACATAACCCTAAGGGGTCTACCCAGTTAGTTGGGCTTGGGGTGTATTGATAAAGGTTTAAGCCACCGAGTAACTCAATTGGGTCTTGTTGTATGTACCTGCCCTGCTGCGGGCAGTAGTAGCGGTGAAAGTTATAGTGCAGGCCGCTCTCTTCATCAAAGTATTGACCCTGAAAGCGCAGCGGGTTGTCTATTTGCTTAACGCTTAGTTGTTCTATCGAACCATAGGCTTGGTAATGGGCTTGCCATACTATATTGCCTTGCTCGTCGCTTAAGCGAACAGGCGTACCAATATGGTCGAGGTGGTAATGATAAACCTGACCTTGTTTAATCATCGCTATGGGGCGGTGGCTATTGGGCTCGTATACATACCAGGTAAATTGGCCTTGGCTATGCTCACCCATTAGTTGATTACCTTCCCATAAATAATCGGTTTGCCCTTGGGCGGTAATTTTGCAGCTGCGACGGCCTAGAGCATCATAGTGGTAAACGGTGTTGTCGCCACTTTGGCTAAGCCTAACCAGTTGGTTTAAGCCGTTAAATACGCGTTGCTGACGCACCTTACTTTGGCTGGCGAGTACTTGGTTACCATAGCGGTCATAACGGTAGCTACACAGTTCATCACCCAGCAGCTTGTCACCCAACATGTCGGCTTGTTTGGGGTTGGCAAAACTATCCAGCTCAAATTGCTGGTTATTAGCATTGTGGCTAGTAGCCTTGGTGAGTTGGCTAAGTGCATCGTAGCTGTAGTTATTGTCGCCCAGCTCGCTGTCACTCACGCCTAAAAGTTGATCGCCCGCATCAAAACGGTAATGACGCTCAATACGGCTTGGAGCCTGTTCAGGTTGCTCTAACTGCCATTGCTGGCTTAACAAGCGGCCTTGTGCATCATAGTGATTATGCAATTGGTGGCGCTTGCTTAGCTCGCGGCTTACTTCTTCACCAGCAGCGTTAAAGCTGCGACTTATCACAGGCTGCTGGTTAAACCATATCGCAGATAAACGCCCTTGTTCATCGTAGCGATAAGTTAAGGCATTGCCATCGGGAAGTTGAGTGTGGCTGCGCAATCCTTGTGAATTCAATTGATAAATAGATTGCCAATTGTCTTGCCAGTTTTCTTGCAACTGGCCGTTAGCGAAGTAGCTAAAACGTAGTTTGCGCGCAGCATTGTTGGCTTGGCTCAACTTACCTTGTAAGTCATAAGCAAAATCGTTAATCAGGGTAATGCCATTAGCGGTGCTGCGCTGCTCGGTTACCTGACCTAGAGAATTGCGTTTTAGCTGAATCAGCCGCTCACTGTTTTCTGCAACTTGAGTAAGCTGCCCTGCTAGGTTGTATTGGTAATGCTGCTCGCGGCCATCAAAACCAATGGTTTTGCTAATACGTTCGCAACTGTCATATTCCAGTTGATAAACCTGCTCGTCGCTGCGTGTAATGGAGGTAAGATTGCGTTCTTTATCGTAACAAAAAGCCAACCATGAACCGTCGGGGTTAATCTGTTTAGCTGGCTGCGACAAGCCTTGATATTCGTAGCTTGTACTGCGCCCTAGCGAGTCGGTCACTTTAGTCACTCGCCCTGCTTCATCATAGCTATAGACCCTACGCTGACATTGCTCTGGCGAATCCTGATGATAAGACAAGACCTCAACAATATTGCCACGCTCATCGCGTTTGTATTGGCCAACCCAGCCCTTTCCATCTACTTCGCCATTGCACTCACCAATGGCGTTATAGCTATAGCGAATTAACGCATCACCCACTTGCTTGGCGCTCAACAAGCCTTGCTCATTCCACCAAAATTGTTGATTAGGCTGGTTACTAGCAGTTTTACTCACCAAACGGCTTTGCGCATCGTAGCGGTATTCGGTTACAACACCTTGTACATCGGTTTCTGTGGTTAACAAACCAAGGCTGTTGTATTCGCGCTTAAGCGATGAGCCGTCGGCATAGTCAACCTGTGTAACAAAACCCAAGCGATTATAGCTATAACGAGTAAGATTTTGATTTGGCGCTAGCTCAGCGTCTAACTGGCCCTGCGCATTGTAATGGTAACGAGTAGTCGCGCCATTTGGGTCTGTTTCACTAATTTTGCGCTGTAGTTCATCGTATTCAAATAACCAACAAGCGCCGTCGGGCGAAACTTTTTTAAGGATTTGACCTTGTGCGTTATGCCAGTAAGTCCAACAGTTTCCGTAACTATCAAAGCTGCGGCTAAGGCCTTGCTCTAGCTCATACTCAAATCGATAGTGATAATGCTCGTTATCGCCCCATTGCTCTATACACCGCGCGTTTTGCTCACTGCCATCCCAAGAAAAGTAATGAGAAAACCCCGAAGCGCGGGTTCGTTGAATCAATAAACCTAGCTGATAACGATACTGTTCTTGCTGACCCAAACGGTTGGTCGCAGTGCTTAAATGCCCTTGATCATCATAGGTATAACTTGCATAGCTTTGCGCTGTTTCGGCTTTAGAGCTGAGTAATTCAACCAGCCGACCTTCTAGGTCATAGCGTAGGAACAGTTGTTGGCTATGGTTGATTTCAATCTGGGTTAAGCGAGGAGCAACGGAGTAGCTAAGTCGATAATGCGTATCGACACCATCACTGATTTTGGTAAGCAGCCACTGCTCTTGCTGTTTAGAAAACTGCAAAGTTTTGCCATTGGCACTGCTAATAACAATGTTTTCAAGCTGATGTTGCAACACCGTGCCCGATTTAACCTGGCTACTTTTAGCGCCTACGACCACATAAGGAAAATGCTGCTGGTGCCCTAGTGAATCGGTAAACAACCAACCCGCTTGCTCACCCTGTAACTGTTCCAAACTGTAGTGAAAATTACTTCGCCAGCCTAAACCTAAACCCACATCTTGATGCGAAAGACTTGAGCGATAAGTGCGCTGCCAAACTAACTCACGATGACCTTGCAAGCATACATCGTCTAATTGCAGTACCTCTTCACCACTGCTCATTACAATGGGATCACCGCAAGTTTGGGTATCGGGGTGGTCAACAGCTTGAGTGACATCATCACTGCTATTTTGGTTTTTACCCTGCTGTTGGGTCTTCGAGCGCCCTCCTGGAGCTTTGGGTTCATTTGGGACGGATGAACTCCAAGAGGGCCTCGAAGCTGGAGAATGTTGAGGAATAGCTTTTTCAGCTTGGCGCTGAAACCACACCTCACCATTCGTTAACGCGGTAATTAATTTCTGATGCGGATCGCCAGCCAGCGTGGTAGTGACCAAACGGTATAAACGGCGTAAACCTTTGCCGTTGCTATCTGCAGCACCTGCAAAGTTAGCTAAAAATGCTGCTGCTTTTTCGGCATCACTAAAGGCTGGCTTGTTGCCCACATTACGTTTGCCGGTAAAAAAGTCATAAGCAAAGCCGTCAATTCCAGTGACTACTTCTTTTTGGGTTCCATCCATACTGCTCTTTTACACCACTAGGCGACCCACGCGAGCATCATTGCACTACGGTAAGTCTGATCAGAAATATCCAGTTGAAAACTCAAACCAGCATGTTTTTGCTGCTGATAGTGAGTAAATAAATGACACAAATTAAACAAGCCAGTACAGGCCGCTAAGTCCCCGACTCTGGCGTCAGCAAATATCACTTGGCTGCGCGAACCAACGCTATTTTCAAAACATTGAAAAGCCGCTAACCAACCATCCATTAACTCACTGCTTAAGGCACTTGGCATATAGCATTGAGTTAGCTCTTGTCCGCACTGGCCACGATAACGTTGGATTAACGCCGCCACTGTTGCAGCAATGCTTTTATCTGAGGTTTGCACCTCATAGCTGGCCCAAGGCACAGCAAAACCACGCTTAGCCGGCTGTAGCCGAGCAGCGATGAAACACTCACTAGCAATGCTAGCGGTTTGCTCAAGAGCTTGCTTTGCAGCTAAACGCTCATCTTGATGATAAGCCAGCACTTGAATTGAGCCTGCTAACTGCTGATTAAATAACTTAAGCGCTTGGCGCAGCGCTAATTGCATGGCGCAGCGACCATAGGGAAACAAATACACTTTTTTGCTTTGCGCTAACTGAGGTACCAATGCCAAAGTATCTTGATAAACTTGGCTTTTTGCCTGCTCTAGAGGCGCTTCAGGCAGCAATACAAACACCGCATCAGCATCGACTTTTAGCTTGGCTAGCTCGGCTCGATCTGCTTCATTAAAGCTGTAGTGACGTAGAGCCTGCTCGCCCTTAATGCTTACGGTTGCGGTAATCTCATCATCGCTTAAACCAAAAATAGCGTTTGAATCGCTGTATTCACCAAGCTGCAGGGCCTCAATATCTAGCTGCAAGTTCATGCCTAGCCTATTAACACCGTAGGGTTACCTACTACAATTTTGCCGCCATGGGCGGTTGAATCGCCTAATCGCGCTACTGCTTTACCACCAACCGTAACCGAAGAGGAACCCGACTTAATCGTATCTGGCGGTCCAATGCACACCAACTTATCACCCACGCAAGCAACTGGCATTCCGCCAGCGGTTACCGTACCGTTGCCGCCAACCACCGGGCCACCAACATGCGGTACTTTGTTTTGCACTTTAGGACATACATGAAATGACCCAAGCATTGCTACTGGCTTACCCATTATGTCCCTTAGTTCAGTGAAATAGCTGGCGCTTTAAGCGCGATAGAGGTGCCGTTAATCGATACCGAGGTACCTTTGATATCAATATTGCCGCCACTTGAAAGGGTGATAGAAGCGCCACCCGCTTTAATGGTGATTTTGCTGCCAGCCACTAAATCGATATTTTTGCCAACATCTATTACTAGGTTCTTACCTACTTTCTCAGACTGGTTTTCGGCAACGTCAATGCTGAGATCTTTACCAATTTTTTCAGTTTGGTTTTGTTTGATTTCGGTTTGTAGATCTTTCTCTGCCTGCATGTAAAGCAGCTCTTTACCGGCATCGTCATCAAAACGAATTTCGTTAAAGTTACTCTCGCCACCGCCTTTGGTTGAGCGAGTCTTTATTCCAGACTGCGATTTTTTACTAGGTAAGCCATAAGGCGGCATCTGGTCGCCGTTGTATAGCGCGCCTGTAATCACCGGTTGGTCAGGGTCGCCTTCTAAAAAGCTAACCAGTACTTCCTGGCCCACTCTTGGCAAGAAGAATGCGCCGTAACGGCTGCCTGCCCAGTTTTGCGAAACCCGAATCCAACACGAGCTGTTACTGTCGCTTTTGCCTTCGCGATCCCAGTGGAATAGCACCTTAATACGGCCATATTTATCTACATGGATCTCTTCACCCGGATCACCCGTCACCAAGGCTGTTTGGGCGCCATGAATCACCGGCCGAGCCGTGGTTTGGGATGGTCTGAACAATACGTCAGCCGGGATGCAAGAGAACTGATTGTGTAGCACTTGGCCGCTGTTTTTAGCTGCGCCAGTTTGGCTGGTAATGGCAACACTCAAACTAAGTTGAGTAATTAAGTAGCTTTTCCCTACCTGAGCGGGATCTTCATGTGATTTAAAACCAAAGTACTGACCAGCGCTAAAAGTAGCGCAAGTACTGCCACCTCGGCACACTAAGGCATCTCGCTGCATTGCTTCTAAAGCTACGTTGGCAGCATTTTGCAAAGCAGGGTTAAATTCAGAACCGGCATAATACTCAAACACTTCGCCATTTTGCTGTTGTTTGGTTAACGCCGTATTTTGCTGTTCACCCTTTGGTTTTGCGCTTGGTTTTATAAAGTCGTAACCGCCTTTACTCGCAATACCCGGAGTGATGTTTAGGTTACCACTCCAAGAGAACACGTGAGATTCTGACAATGAGCCGGTGGTAAAGGCTACTTTGCTTTCTTCTGCTTCGCGGTAGGCACTCAAAGCATCAGCCAATACAACACTGTGCTTGGCCTTGCTGTGTTCAATAATGTAAAAGATGCCTGCTTCTTCAAGCAAACGATGCACAAAGGCAAAATCACTTTCGTTATATTGAACTTTGTAACCCAAAGTTGGGTAACTTCCCTTAAGTTCACTTTTTACTTGCACGCCGTGTTCTGCAAAAATCTTTTTTACGATTTCGTCAGCGGTTAAGCTTTGAAAAATTCGGCAATTACTACGCTGCTTAAGAAAGTGTAAATTCGACACGATCTGTAGTTGGTAATCTTGGTATTTTTCGCCTTCAGCTTCACTAGGAACACGACTACCTAGAGAAGTAATACTGGCAACAACGCCATTAAAAAAACGGGTAACACTGGCTTTACCTTTTAGATAATCTAAATTAATGGTAACCGGTTTTCCAATAACGTCGGACTCAGATATTACCTGTCCATTTGTATAACAAGAAACATTAATAGAGAAAGGTGAAGATATACCTTCCTGAATATCAAACTGAGTAAGATGTAATACATCTTTACCCAATGGCGTTTCTATTTGAATGATATTCTTACTTTGACTTGCCTTTTCCATATGCTTCATGTTCACGCTAGTTAAAAAAATAAGCGGGATAGATTAACTACCCCGCAGAAAACCAATTACATTTGTTGGCCTTTAACACCGCTGTAACCGTAAACAAGCGGAGCTTGAACATTGTTTTGGTCATCGGTAGGTGTAACAGTCATCATCATTTCTGTGTAAGAAATAGTGATGTTTTCAACTGGGCGGTCATCTTGAATTGATACTGAGTAGCTAGAAATCATTGCGTCAGTCAGTTCAATTTTCATGATTTCTTCGATTTTCTCACCTTGCTTAGTAATGTGGAAAACCGCTGGCTTACCCTTACCAATAGTGGCTTCTTTGAAAAGATCTGGAGAAGCTTTATCTTGCATTTTAGTGATGTTGATATCACATAAACGCGTTGCACTCGCTTCACGATCTTGAGCAGTACCAGTGTGAGAAGAGATTTCACGTGCTACTGACCAATCTACAGACAAAAGAGTAATTAAGTCTTTGTACTGTTCAGCTGTCGCTTCACCCTTGATATCGCCGTACTTCAAATAAGTATTCGCTTGCATGCTAATTTCCTTTAGCTAATTAAGTAAAAATAACCCTAATGGGTATGTTTTAATGCAGCGTTTTAACACGCGCAATTTTATTAGTCGAAACCGTAAAACAATTTAATAAATGTCAAAAACATCAAAAACTGAATAACAATCACAACCCAATTAAGTGGTACATTATAAATATTTTGATCAATAGTGAAAACACTAATTACAACATTTCGACACAATAAGTATCTTCAACTAAATCTACGCTAATTTTCTCTATATTAAGGCGTTGAGATATGGCTTCTAATACCTTATTAGAGATCACAGGCAACAATTCATTTTGAATATTATTTTGAATTGCCCTTGCGCCAACATCAGCATTTTGAGACTGGCTGTTTAGGTGTTCGATGACCGCTTCAGAAAAACTTAATTCTGCTTGGTAATTTCGAGCAAATCGCTGCTCAACTCTACCTAGCTGTAAACGCACAATTTGATTTAGCGTGTCGCGGTTAAGTGGCACAAATGGGATGAGATTTAGGCGACCAATAAAGGCTGGCTTAAATACTGCGAGTAAATCATCACTTAGAGCGTGTTTTAGCCCTTCGATATCAGGAGCTGTTTCTTCATCTTCAAATAATCCGGTGGTAGTTTCGGTACCCACATTTGAAGTCATGATGATGATGGTATTTTTAAAGTCGATGTCTCGACCTTCGCCATCTTTAATAGTGCCTTTATCGAACACTTGGTAAAAAATGTCTTGCACGCCCGGATGGGCTTTTTCCATTTCGTCTAGTAGCACTACGCTGTATGGCTTACGGCGCACGGCTTCAGTAAGAACACCACCTTCTCCATAGCCGACGTAACCAGGAGGTGAACCCACCAACAGAGAAACCTTATGCTCCTCTTTAAATTCCGACATATTGATAACCGTTAAGTTATCTTCGCTGCCGTATACTTGCTCAGCTAGGGTTAACGCTGTTTCTGTTTTACCAGTACCGCTTGGCCCGGTTAGCAAAAACACACCGTTTGGCTTGCGCTCATCACTTAGCTGAGCACGCGCTGTTTGCACCACTTTACTAATGAGCTCTAGTGCGTGGTCTTGACCAACAATTCGCTCGCCCATCTTTTGCGGCAAACTTAAAATGGTTTCCACTTCGTCTGATTGCATGCGGCCCAAAGGTATGCCAGTCCAATCGGCAATAACTTCGGCGACTAGCACTTCGTCTACTTCTAAAAACACCATTGGTTGGGCAACTTCTGCCAAGCTCGCTTTAATTTCTACCAGCTGCTCGCGGGCATTTTCTTCGGTTTCTTCCTCAGCATTGAGAATGCTATCGGCATGTTGCTTAGCTTGAAGCACCATGCCTTGCTCGTCTCGCCAAGTAGCCTCTGCTTGCTCAAAGGCACTTTGGGTATCAGCCAATTCTGCATTGAGCTGCTGCAGCAATTCTTGATGCTCTGAACCGGTTAACTGCTCGCGTTCCAATTGCTCGATTTGCGCAACTAACTGTTGTTGTTTACGTTGTAAACGCTCTACTTGGCTAGGGGTAGCGGCTTGGCTCATCGCCACACGGGCACAGGCGGTATCAAGCAAAGCAACGGCTTTGTCGGGTAACTGGCGAGCATTAATGTAGCGGTTAGATAAACGCACTGCGGCTTGCAAGGCTTGGTCGCTAATTGATACGCGATGGTGCTTTTCCATCACAGGTAGTAAGCCGCGTAACATCACAATGGCTTTTTCTTCGCTTGGCTCTTCTACTTTAACCACTTGGAAGCGGCGCGTTAACGCTGCATCTTTCTCAAAGTACTTTTTGTATTCGGCCCAAGTAGTTGCCGCAATAGTGCGCAGTTCACCGCGCGCCAGCGCGGGCTTAAGCAGGTTGGCTGCATCATTTTGGCCAGCTTGGCCGCCGCTACCAATTAAGGTATGCGCTTCGTCGATAAACACAATAATAGGTGTAGCTGAGCTCTTCACTTCACTGATTACTGACTTAAGACGATTTTCGAACTCACCTTTCATGCCTGCACCAGCTTGCAGCAAGGCTAAATCTAAAACATGAATCTTTACGTTTTGCAGTGATTCGGGCACATCATTGTCAGCAATGCGCTGCGCTAAACCTTCAACTACTGCAGTTTTACCTACACCGGCTTCGCCAGTAAGTATCGGGTTGTTTTGGCGACGACGGGTTAAAATGTCGATCATCTGGCGAATTTCTTCGTCGCGACCAAGTATTGGGTCAAGCTTGCCTGAGCGCGCTTGCTCGGTAAGGTCGATAGTAAACTGATCTAAACTTGGTGTTTTGCCCGAGCCTTTAACTTGGCTTGCAGTTGCAGCTTCGGCATTTTGATTAAGCGTCGGCCATACATGCGCCAGCTGAGCCGGGTCGATGTTTTCTAACTGCTTCAAGAAATGCATGGTGCTAAAACTAAGGGTATCGTCGTTTAGCAAGGCATGAATAATGTGGATAGGCGCAATATTGTCTGCGCTGTATTCAATAGTGGCGGCCATCCACGCGGCGCTTAATAAGCTGACAATTTGCGGCGATAAACCAGGAGTTTGCTGATTACCGGTTTTAGCCCGCTCTAGATTGCGATTTAGATCGGCAGTTAATGCATCAATATCTACCGCAAAATGCTCGGCCACCAACATAAGATCTTCGGTTTGGCCTTCGCACATCGCTAATAACCAATGCTGGATCTCTACACTAAAATGACTGCGGCTATTAGACAACGCAGCGGCCGCTTCTAGGCTCTGCTTGGCTGTGGGCGATAGCTTCTCAACCATTGATTTTAAAGTCATTGTCGACATCTGTATTTCCTATAATCCTTTAAACAAAATCTACTACGCGATGGGGATTTTGGTTTGTTCATCCATTCGCTTACTGTTAATGGTTAGCGCGCTACCTTGGCCTAAGCCCAAACCGGTTTTACCTAAACGCGAACTAGGCATATCTCGATAACGGGCCATTAGGCTCCAACGAGGACGCACGTGCGCGGGCAAGTATTCGGCGACGGTTTCTTGTAATAATGAAAGTGTTTTACTGCCCGGCAAAAGTTGCTGAGCCCCTTGCGCATTGGCTGCATGAATTTCAATTTCTAATGCAGAACCTACATCCCAAACCTTGCTGCCAATGGTGGCACTGCGTCCTAGTTGCGCATGTTGTCCTTCTGGATTAACCCGGCTCGCTAAGCTGGTTTGCTCTTCATCACTTAGCGATAGCCATTGTCCTAAATGCTCATTAATCACAACCTTGCAGCCTGAAATAAGCTCTACAATTTGCTTTAAACCTTGCGCACTACGAATAGACTGAGCAAACAAACCACCTAGGTATTGCTGGGTATGATTTGAAGTACCAGATAAAGAGTGCAAGGCACTAGAAATAGGATCTTTCTTGTTGGTTTGTTGCTGACGCTGATACTGCAGGGGGAACTGATATTTCTCCCAAGCGCGGTGATATAAAGAAATCAGGCGATGATGGAAAATATCCAGAAAGTCTCGCATCGACTCGTCTTTCTGCTTGCAACGATCCATTACCCATTCACTGTAGTGACGGGGCATCACACCACTTGGACCAGTTAAACCAAAGAAGTTAACAAACACTGAATAAGGCTGGTTTTCAGAAACAGGCGCTTCTACCCGCTCCAAAGCTTTACCCGGAAAACCTAAGTTTTGCGGCACTTTAAAACGTAAGGCCTCATTCTTGGGTAAAGTATCAGAACCCACACCGCTGTGCTGTGCACCTCGGCCAGCTTGGATAGCAACCACGCTGTGGTGGAAGTCTTGCTCACTGCCACTGTTTAAGGTGTCAAACAGCTTCATATCAGCTCCTTGTCACCAGCCATCGCCGGCCAACGGTGTAATACATTGCTGGCACCCAAGTGTTTAATCGATAAACGGGTGAAGCTGTTTATGGTGGTGTACTGAGCGAAAAAGTGCGCCAATACGTTGCCAAAAAAGAACAAGTTAATACCGGAGAGTTCTTGATTAACAAACTCCAAAATAATGTCTGAACCGTGGCAAAAACCCACTCGGCCATTTTGCACAACCCGAGCTGTCGCCCGCTCGATGTTTACCTTAGCGATAGCTTCAATCAATACTTTGGTTTGTGGTGATTGCTTAAAATCGTAAAGCTGTAATAGCTCTTGTAGCAACTTAACCGCATTAGGCTGAGCAAAGTGATTAAGGGTTAGATGACTAGCCAACTGCCAACGGGAAGCATCAAACATAGCGGGGCGAATAGGCTCGCTAAAGGGCAATAAGCAACGGACATTCTTAAGCGAATCGGCACGGCTTGGCACCACTATCGATGGCTGTCCACCACCAAAAGGCAAGCGCGCTGGCAAATTACGGTTACTGCATAATGCTTTAGCTGATACCAACCACTGTTCATGCTGCTCGATATCTAAGGCTTTAGCGTCACCATCAACCACTGCTAAGTAGCTTTCAACACCGGGTTCGTCGTGTCCACCAGCCCATTTGTTTAGTTCACGGCGTAGCGTCCAGAACAAATTGCCCGCTTGAGGGTAATGCGGTAATTGGCTACCGTAAAACGGCGTCACATCTACACTGTTATCGTGTTGATCGAAGGCTTCTACTTCGGTCACTCGCACTACTTCGGATATATCTGCATCTCGATAGCGAGGCACTAAGCGGTGTTCGAAACGAGCGGGGTCTAAACGTAAAGGCTCCAGCTCATCCTCAAATAGGTTTATCACTGGCACACAGCCCAGCAAAATATTATCGGCGGTAAGTTGCTTCGCCAGTATGTCTGAATCGCTATCAAGATAAATGTATAAATCCACCTCATGCTGGTCACCAAACCAACTAGGATCTAAATCTTGTAGCTCAAAAAACATGAACTTTTCAGGGCAAAGAAAGTGCTCAACCAGCAAGCGATAACCATTAAAAGTTCGCTGATCATAAGGCACCACTTTTTCATCATCAGCAAAACCCACCGCACTAATATGGCGAGCCTGCAAGTAGTGGTTAGCTTGTAAACTGCCCGGAGAGGCAAACGCCAATCCCACACTCGATTGGAAAATTAGTTGATAAAGCTTGTAACTAAGCTGCGGTTGTCCGTGAATGTAGAAACGCATTTTTTGCACGCCCACATCACTAAAGGCCACATCATCAAACTCACAACTTAAACGCAGCTTTATCACCGCTGCAGCATTCTTTTGAAAGTTAGGGCGTGGCGCTTTAAAAGGCGCGCCTTCAAAGCTCGCTTGAGTAACTTCTACTGGCCACATTTCGGTGTCGTAGCAAGTATTAAAACGACAACTTTTGTAACCCGGCACTTGAGTTTCTAACTCGGTGCCTTTGGGGATCATCAAGCTATAGTCAGTAACATTTTGCGTGCTCATTTTGATTACCGACATCGACGGAATTGGCGCGTGGTAATCGGGATATAGCTGCCCTAACAAGGCTTCGGTTAACTCTGGAAAACTGTCATCAAGCTTTTGTCTTACCTGTGCCGTAAGTAACGACACTCCTTCGAGTAAACGAGAAACATGTGGGTCTTCCACATTTTCTTCGCTCATACGCAAACGGCCAGCCACCTTGGGATAGCGCTCGGCAAACTCGGCGCCCATATGGCGTAAGTAAGCCAGTTCGCGGTTGTAGTACTTTAACAGCTCGTCACTCATGCTCTACTCAACTATTTTTATGCCAAGGCATACCGGTTCAACTTCAGAGTCAAAGGTCATTTCCTCTGGCTCAGGATCGGCATGACAAAGAGCATGAATACGCAAGCGTAATACCCGATCAAGCGGTTGCTCTTCACTTACGGTTGTCACCGATAAATCAATAAAACGAGGTTCAAATTTGCGAATGGTTTGCTCTACAATTTGACACAACATCTCGCGGCCATCTTGGCTACTCAAAGGCATAGATGAGAAGTCTGGCAAACCATAACTAAATAAAGATTTGTCCAACTCGCTGTACCATTCAGGCCAGGTATGCCAATGCAATTTGGCGTTAAGCAAAGCCTCTAGATCACGGCGAATACTGCGCCGATAAGCTTGTCGCCCGTAGCTTGAATAGATATCACTGCTTGCTGCATTCTCATCCAAGTTATTACTTAACCTGTCGAGTAATGAAAGCTGCAAAGCGGGTTGAACAGTGCTCATTACTCTGCAGCCTCGGTGGCTGTTTCTACAGAGAACGACTCCAACTGAGAAACAGCTAATGCGTCATCATTTACTAACCACATTTTTTGCCCTCGACCTTGGTAAAACTCAGAACCTAAAATGGCTTGCCAATCGGTTTCTCTGCCTAGCTTTTCAGCATCGCTTTGGCTGTTTACATAGGTCATTGGCAAGAACACTTCGCCTGAAGGGCCATCTTTAATGTCTAACTCGGCGCGGCGCCAAATGTGCTCAAACAAGGTGGTTTCTGGCAGTAGTTTTAACCAAGTGATGTCAGAAAACGGCACAAAGTAATACAAACCATTAGAGCCAAATACTTCTAGGTAACCCGCTAAGCTGTCATCTAAATCACGCAGCTCGTTACAGTTTTTACCGTTAATCTCTACTTCAGCTGATTGGCGTAAGCTTTCTAGTTGCTGAGCAGCTTGTTCAAACTCAGTTTTGTTGTCACTTAACTGTGCCAAGCGCACTTCCACCAAAGGCGCTAAAGTTTGCGACGCGCCCGTCACCAAACTTGCGGTATCTCCACCAGCTGCAAAATCTACCCGCGATTGCGCGGCATGCACTAGTTGGCGCATGTTTAAGGCACCAGGAACACACTGTGGATGCTGCTTAACCAACAAGTCCAACTGCTGATCAGCACGCTCTAGCTGGCCATCAATACATAACAATTCAATAAAACTGCTGCGTGTATCTAAGTCCTTAGGCATCACTTTTAGGTGAGCAATGGTTTGTGCGATTGCTTCACTTAATTGTCCTTGTTGAATCAACTGCTTTATTTGTTGTTGCATCTGTTTATCCTGCTTGGTTATAGCTTGGAGATAACTCAGTTATCAGGCGAATACTGGAGATCATTTGGTCGAGCTGAAAATGCGGACGCAAATGGATAATGGAGTAATAATGACCAGGTTTACCGGCTTGTTCTTTAACTTGAATCTTGGCTTCGTTTAGCGGGTAACGCGCTCGAATTTCGTCGGAGGCTTCATCAGAAGCGGTGGTGTAAGCATGCAACCAGCTTTGTAGGTCACGCTCAATCAAGTTAGCGTTATCAAATGAACCAACTCGATCTCGCCCCATCACTTTTAAGTAGTGGGCAAAGCGAGAAACACACAATACGTATTGCAACATCGACGATAAGCGCGCATTTACCGCTACCGATAAACTGTCGTAGTTTTTCGGTAAGTTGACGGAGGCATTGCTATACAAAACTAGGTGTTCTGTATGCGGAACTGTAGACACTGGAATAAAACCGCTGTCAGACAATTGCTTCTCTAAACGGTCGCCCACTTGCAAATTCACCGAGGGCTTAGCCGAGCGCATATGGCGCGAAAACTTAAAGCGAGAACTGGGTAAATCGAATACCAAACCGTGCTTGTATTGGCCTGGCTGCAAGCCACGAATTTGGCTAAACCAGCCAGATTCTTTAAAAGCGCGCAGAGCCACGGCAGCGACACCGTATGCCGCGTTGCCCCATAAGTAGTCACCTTCGGCATCGTTAACTTGCTCAACAAACATGAAGCCTTCTTGGCGACGGCCATCTTGTTGATAGGGCTCACGCATTAAAATATTGGGCGCGGTAATGCCTAAAAAGCGGGAGTCTTCTTGGCTACGCAGCTTGCGCCAATTAATGTATTCAGCTTGCGAAAACTGCGCACTAATATCTCGAACTGATGCCAGTTCACTGAAAAAATCGACACCAAACATTGATGGCGCAGCGCCAGTTACAAAAGGCGCAAACGCGGCGGCGGCTGCATGGCTAATTGCCCTAAGCGCATCAATGTCGTTAGTAGGCATGCCACGTTTGGCTTTGTGCGAGATTTGGTAGTCACCCACAATCATGCCAAAGGGTTCACCGCCCGGCATGTTGAACTCATTAGTATAAATAAGCTTGAACAGCTCGCTTTGATCAAACTCGATGGCACGTGATACGTCACGGCAAAGCTCGCGCCAGTTAAGGCTAATTAACTTAACCTTGGCAACCAGGCTGTGGTCTTGAGTACCTGAATGCTCTGTAAGGTATTTCACCCCGCGCCAACTGGCTTCTAAGTCCTGAAACCGTTGATGGTGAATAATCGCGTTCACTTGGTCATTTAAACGCTCATCAATGTCACGAATGGCACGCAGCAAAATCGGCCTTAGGGTTTCCGCCGTCCAGGCCGCGTCATACTGTTGATTGTCACGTTCTAACCAAATTCGCAGTGCTAGATAGGCGTCTTCTGCCGCTAAAAACTTATCCACCACTTGGCTCTGGGCACACCAATCCACATCAACATGTTGAGTATCTAACTCAACTTGATGCAGGCTCTGGCTATCCACAAAACTCAGTGGTGGTAAAGTTTGGCTCATGGTCATAGTAATAAGGCGGGCCTTGCGACCCGCAATCTAGTTATCCGCCGATTTCAGGGATTTTTGCGACTAAGCGCAGTGAAGTAGTCAGTTCTTCCATTTGTAACCAAGGACGTAACCACGCAACTGCGTTGTACGAACCAGGCGCACCCGGAATCTCTTTTACTTGAACTTTGGCGTCAGCCAATGGGTATTTAGCTCGGATTTCTTGACCGCCGCCCTCAGAAGCATTCACGTAATTAAGAATCCAGCGGTTAAGCCAGTTTTCAACGTCTTCGGCTTCCATAAAGCTACCAATCTTGTCGCGCGCCATTACTTTTAGGTAATGAGCAAAACGAGAGGTGGCCATCATGTAAGGCAGGCGAGATGAGATAGCCGCATTTGCTGTTGCATCTGGGTTATCGTATTTCTTCGGTTTTTGACAGGTCTGCGAACCAAAGAACACCGCGTAATCAGTATTTTTGTAGTGACAAAGCGGTAAGAAACCTAACTTGCTAAGCTCTGCTTCGCGACGGTCGGTAATACCAATTTCGGTAGGACACTTAAGATCTGGGTCACCGTCGTCAGATACAAATAGGTGAGAAGGTAAGTTTTCAACTTTACCGCCACCTTCAGCGCCGCGAATTGCCGTACAGAAACCATATTTAGCGAAGGCTTCAGTCATCCGTACACCCAGTACGTAAGAAGCATTCATCCAACAGTACTCGTCGTGCTCGGTGGTTTGTGCCATACCAGTTTGCTGATCAACTTCGAATTCTTCGTAGTTAAACTCTTCAATTGGTGTAGTTGCTTCACCGTAAGGTAAACGCGCTAATACACGAGGCATCGCTAAGGTTACAAAGCGTGAATCATCGCTTTCGCGGAATGAACGCCATTTAGTGTATTCAAGAGACTCAAATACTTTTTCTAAATCACGAGGCTTGCTAAGTTCTGTCCAGTTATCAAAGCCAAACAAGGCTGGCGAAGAAGCTGATAAGAACGGCGCAAAACCAGCGGCAGCAACGTTCGACATTAAGCTTAACGACTCGATATCTTCTGGGTGATTAGTAAATTCGTAATCGCCCACCAAGGCACCATAAGGTTCGCCGCCTGGCGTGCCAAATTCAGATTCATACACTTTTTTGAAGATCTGGCTTTGGTCAAACTCAACCGCTTTACTTAAATCTTTGTGCAGCTCTTTTTTGCTCATGCTAAGCACACGGATCTTAAGTGTTTGGCTGGTTTCAGAGTTCATCACCAAGTAATTAAGACCACGCCAAGAGCCTTCTAGCTTTTGGAAGCTCTCGTGGTGCATCACTTCAGCAAGCTGCTTAGAAATTAGCTCATCAATACCGGCAATGGCTTCTCTAAAAGTTACAGTTAAGTTTTTATTCCAACTCACTGTTCCCTTTAACGCTTCATCGGTAAGCGTACGTAATAATTCTTCTGAACGAGAACTATCGGTTTGCTTAGTGGCACCAATCGCTTGTTCTAAAATTGAACCTTGTGCTTCTTCAACACTTGGATCTAGAGTAGTTTGGCTTTCTACGCTCATTCTGACCCCTCCGCACTAGGCTCTTTTTCAAGCTCACCTTTTAGCTTCTGCAGAGAATCAGTATTGTTAAGCACTTCTTCTAAGATGTTTTCCAGATCTTCTGAGCGGTCAACCTTAGTCATTAAGTCACGTAGTTTATTACGGGTGTCCATTAACTTACGTAAAGGCTCAACTTGGTTAACTACCGCTGCTGGATCAAAATCTTTCATTGAGCTGAACTCAAGCGCTACTGACATTTGTGAGTCGTCATCAGCCAGCTTGTTATCAACTTTAAATTCCAGTTTAGGATTCATGCGCTTAAGTACGTCATCGAAGTTATCACGGTCAATTTGGATAAAACGACGGTCTTTTAGTGGCTTCAAGGCTGCGGTGTTGTCACCCGCAAAATCGCCCATAACACCGACTACAAAAGGTAGTTCCTTTTTAACTGCAGCCCCTTCAGTTTCTACATCATAAGTGATGTGAACTCGTGGCTTGCGTACCCGAGACAACTTGCCGTGGATACTGTCCATATCAATCTCCTTGTTCTTGATTAACACGCAGAGCGCTAAGCACCACGTTAGTCCTGTGATTCCGATGAAATACCAGTCAATCGGAAATAACCGGTCCGAGCATCGTTGTCAGAAATCAGTTCTTGCAATAGATCTGGCAAGCTCATTCCACTCCAACGAACCACTTGTTCAATGGCATAAGCCATTGGCGAGTGAGGCTCGGTTTGCTTAAAGAACTCAGCAATCTTGCCGAGTTGTTGGATCGCGTCTGCGCGATTTCTTAGTTGATTACTGGGTCCTTCTGGCTCTGCCTCACCGGACTGTTCATCAGATTCTGTTAGTGTTTCTTCAGTTACCGTTTCAAGCTCAACCGCGCTAAGTTTGTCGGCAGCCAAGTAACGCACTGCCTCCATGCAATCGGTTAAACGCTTAACTATGTGCGAACTAGGTTGTGGCTCACCCACCGCTTCATCCATTGCTGCAGATAACTGCAAATAGGCTTGAGAAGCCGCTTCAATGTCTTGCAGTAATTCTGTGAAAAACGCGGTACTGGTGGCTTTTACTGTGAGGGTGATGTCTTCAAGCTTTACTGCGCCAGAAGCATGGCGCTGGTTGCGCTTAGTTTCTTCTAAACGCTCAACTTCACTGGCTTGTTCAAACTCCCACAGCGAATACGGCTGCTCTTCGATTAGGTCAGTGAGTGGCACGCAGGCAATTGGCATTAACAGAGTGCCTTCGCCGTCGTAGCCGTTTAGGCCAACTAACGGAGCAACACGTGTCACTAAGCCATCTTCATCAGGGCTTGGATATAAATGTTCCCAATGGTTTTCAATTAAGGTGCGCGCAATATCAAAGCCTTGGCGTAAGCCTTTAAAGCCTTTGCGGCGCACTAAACCTTCGATTAACCAAGCCGCTAACTCTAAGTCTTTACAGCTTTCAACCAGTACTTCAGGTACTTGATTGATAATCGGGTCCCACTCATTAGCAAAGCTAAGTAAGGGTTCGTTATCCACCAAAGCATTACGTTCCGCGGCGCGAGCCGTATTACGCACATCTTTGAGGGTAAAATACGTAGATAATGGCGATGCGTCTAAACGCGGGTCTTCGCCGGTTGGTAAGTCTTCTGACACAGGCTGTGCAAGTTTTTCAAAATCAATATCAGACAATTCTTGAAACATTCGCTTAGCCTCTCACCGAATTACGACGATTAAAAAACACCGGCACGGTGTCATCACAATGCTCTTCTTCGCTATCAGCATCGCTTTGGCTCACCTTAACCAGTACACAGCTCACGTTATCGCTAGCGCCTTTTACCAGTGCTGAATGCATTAAAGCCAAGCCAATATCAGAGACGCTATTTGCTTGCATGCACATGGCTAAATCGGTGTCGTTAAGCTCTTTAGTTAAACCGTCTGAGCACAGTAAAAACTGATCGCCAGGCAATAGCTGACCAGAATTTTGGTCAACGGTGAGTTCATCACTTACGCCAATGGCGCGAGTAATAACATTTGAAAGAGGGTGATCTTCCGCTTCAGACTCAGGGATTAACCCCTGCTCCACCATGTCCATTACTTGGCTATGATCGCGGGTTTTACGCTGTAGATGATTTTGCCGCATCAAGTAGATACGGCTATCTCCCACCCATAAGCAATGATAAAAACCATCGCGCACATGCAGTAAAACAGCGGTACTGCCGGCGGTCTTACCATCCAAGTGTTGCTGCGAAAAATTGATGATTTGCTGGTTAGCTTGCAACAAGGCCTTACGTAAACAATCGATGCTTAAGCTGGCTGCTGGGGTTTGCTCAACACACTGCTTAACACTATCAATCACCATTTGGCTAGCAACATCACCTGCTGCATGTCCACCCATGCCGTCGGCTACTACCCATACGCCTTCTTCACGTAAATCAAGCACTGCATCTTCGTTGTAAGGGCGAACCTTGCCAGGATGGGTTTGCGCAAAACTAACAAAAAATCCATCCATCAGAGTTGGACTAGCTACCATCCCCATTGCTCCCATTGACCATCTAACATGGCTGAAAATTGGCTTACTAATGGCAAACTTTCGCTCACCAAACTGCACTCAGGAACTAGCTCAGAGCCACTAGTCCACCAGATGCAGTAACGATCTAAACGCTTACGTAATTGCTGATGCAGTAAATGTTCAGCGCTAATCGCCTGCTCACTTTGCAACACTAATTGCTCGCTCTGCTTAGCATGGTTAAGCAACGGGTTGGCGGCTTTGATGCCATCTAACCAATCCAGTTCTGCCACGCTTTCTGCCCAGCGAACCACGTCGGTATCATCATCCAGCAGCTTTAATACTTTTTCTTCGCTTAGCTCGCTCCACTCACGTTGCTGCCATACATCAACCGGTACTTGGTTAATCGGTTTGGCCATAGTGAAGTAAAAGTGTCGGCCTACTTGGTCAACACTAGGCATTAAGGTGCCTGCAATAGCAGATTCACCACATACCCCAGCGGAGAGAGCAAAGTGCCAAATAGGACTGGTTAGGTAACAATCTAACCAACGCTCACCTTGCTGCTCACGACTTACTGCAATAACGGCTTGCAACCATTCACTCCAGCTGGCAACAAAATCACTCGGTAAATGGCTTTGAATAAAGTCACCGCGTGCTGGCACTTTGCCAAAATAACCAAAACCGTTTACAGCGTTACTGGACATGAGAACCTCGCTAAGTCTTTAGACCAGAATGGGTGCATAGCGGTTGTTGGAATCAACTCCAACTGCACTTTGTTCCCCTTAAACTCAATATCCAACACGTTATCTTTACGTGAGTCAGGGCGCTGCTTAGCTAAACCATCAAGCATACGGAACAAGCCCCAATGCCCTGGGTAAGTCTCTGAAATAGAGTGACCTGATTTAGGCGGCACAAAGGCTAAACGGGTACTACGGCTAGAGTCGGTTGGCCAAATAAAGTGAGAGGTACGCTGCGGACCATGGCGATATACCAATTCTTGTTCGCCCAACTCAACCCGGAAGTTATTAATGTGGCCATCTAAGTAAAGCGGCTTAAGGCCAAACTCCACCCGTGGCGTTTGCGAGCCAGGCTCAAAAAATACGTCGCGAATACGGCGAGCTTGTTGGAACACTTTTAGTGAGCCTGGGTCGATGCCTACCGAACGCTCTAACTTCCAGTTACGTTTGCTGGTATCTACAGAAGACTTCAAGTAACGCTCAAAGAAGGTATCCATTGTGCCGCCATAACCAAAGAAGCGACCAAAGTCTTTTAAGCGAACTTCATCAGCCGCTTTGCTATCAAAGGGATACTTTCCACGAATCGCTGCGCGATATTCTTTGTAAACACTGTCTTTCCAAATAGCATTAACATGTACCTGAGCGCCACGTTTAGCCAACGAAGAGGTTTGACTAGAAAGCTCGCCTAGCATGGTTGAAAACGGCGCGGGTAAATCTTTGCGAGAGCGACGTAACGCACTAGTAACCGCAGCTTGGCTGTTGTCATCCATCAAACTGGTGTAAGCCCGTTTGTTGTTTGACTCAGACAATACTTCTAGATAGTCACGCAGTTGCAGTAAAGAGACATGCATGCCTTCTAGATCGGCTTCGCTAATGTTCAAGAAGTCTTCAAATTCTGCTTCTACTTCAGCGCCTGGCAAGGCCAATTTTGCCTTCGACATATCGTTTGGTAAGAAACGGTTAATCCGTGCTTTTTGATTCTTCAAAGCGACATCAGCAACGTTGCCAGCCACTTCACCGGCCATTTTTGTGTTATCACTCATTGCCACTTCGGTGAGACGTAACTCTTTCTGCACCGCCAGAATAAAGCTTTGCAGAGGTCGCTCAGAGCCAGTTAAATTCTTAGCTAGCACTGCGCCATCTTTCGCTGAAGCGTAAGGGCGGAGTTGCACGTCGGCCAGCAATTGCTCCCACTCAAAAACGTAATCACGGAAGTAGCGTTCACTCACCGCTTTAACCACTTCATCACGAGTTGCTTCATCTATCGATAAGCTGTCGCCGTATACCCAGCTGTCTTCCATCAAGCGTTTTACAATGCGGTTATTTTCAATGCGGAACAAACCGTGGAAGCCGCTGTAGGTATAAAGGCCTGGAATGCCTTCGTGTAGAGGCTCACCACTATTGCGGATGAATACTTGGCGACCTTGACGACCAAATACATCACTCAATCTAAAGTCAGCTACGTGGCTAGACAAAAACTCTATACGTAAACGTTGATAGGCACGTTCGGCCAAAGGCATACGGGTTAACACGCTACGCGCCTGAGCAATCGCGTTGTCATTAACCGGGATAAGGTTAATTCCTTCAGCAAACAGGTTTCGAGTATGGGCCATTAAGTCTTGGCGAAGGCCTTGGTTAATTTCACCCGGTAAACGGCGCTCGTAAAAAATCTCAAACCAGCTATATATTTGTTCAATTTCACGGTGCTCGGCATCGTAAATCATCAAATAGGTTTTAAGCGTTTCGTAGAGGTACTCGAGGTATTCTTCGTTCTCGGCCAGCTCATGAGTAAGCGACTCAGTTAAGTAGGTCGCAAAGAAGCCTTGTAATGCTCGCTGATAGGCCATTTGTGCCGGTTGGCCAATTTTTTCCCCCTGATAAAGCCCCATGCGATGAACATCTTCATTCACCAATTGCTGGCTAAAACCAGCTGGTAAATCGCGTAATGCATTAAGTGCCTGAACTAAGGTAATTACGTCGGTGTCGGTAGACAAACCGGGTTTAACAATGGCCTTATACTGATCCACTGCGGCTTCGCTGGTATCAACCAATTGTTTGTTCCAACTGTAACTGTTGTACCAAAGCAAACTACAGGTAAGTAAGCTAACCACGCAGCCACCAGCAACAATGCGTCGTGTCCACATTGAATGTTTTTGGTGGTGACGATTCACCGAACCTACAAACTTTTCTGGGAAAATTACGTCTTCAAGCAAACGCTTAATGAAGTAGCCCTTAGTTTCTCCACCTTGCTGTTTTAGCGGAACTTGCCCTAAACCTAAGCCATTTGAGGTTTCGGCCATAACCCGGTCAATCGGTTTACCCTCTTGGGTGGCACTAGCAATGTATAAACCGCGCAACATCGGCGCTTCTTCAAAGGCATTTGGCGAGAATATTTCTTTTAAGAAATCATCAATGCTCGATTGCAATAGATGCATTTGCTTAGGGAATTCGTACATTAAAGTACGCTTATCTATATCGCGCTCTTGCTGTAAACGAACGTTCAAGCGAGTTTGAATGCGTTTCAAAAGACCGTGGAACTCACGATTAAATAAACCCACTACGCCAGTGTCAGCATTCTCAGCAGTAAGCGGGAAAGTAATTCCCCAAATTTGCTCACGTTCGTTAGCGTTTAAGTCGGCGAAAAATTCACTAAAGCCGGCAATCAAGTCAGCTTTAGTAAGCACCACATAAACCGGGAACTGCATACCTAATTGGTTCTTAAGCTCCTGAATACGTTGCTTAATCGCACGCGCATGTAAGTTGCGCTCGGTACGAGTTTGTTGAATTAGGCTAGCCAAGCTAACGGTAACAATTGCGCCGTTAATCGGACGTTTAGTACGGTATTTTTTAAGTAGACCTAAAAAACCTAACCAAGCTCGAGAGTCTTTAGCGCTGTTGCTGTCTTGGGTGGTATAACGGCCAGCGGTATCAATAAGTACCGCTTTGTTTGTAAACCACCAATCACAATGGCGGGTACCACCAACACCAGCTAATGGGTCATCACCTAGCTTGTCTTTTAGTGGAAACTCTAAACCTGAGTTTTGCAGCGCGGTAGTTTTGCCCGTGCCAGGAGGGCCGATCATAATGTACCAAGGAAGCTGATATACCCCTTGGCCCTTAGCCAAACTTGAATTTTTAAGTACGTCTAAAGCGGTAACCACGCGCTCGCGTAAGGTTTCTACCTCACGACGGCTTTCTTCGTCATCGCCATGCTCATCTTGACCATCGAGTAACGATTGCACCGCTTCTTGATTTTGCTTAGTGCTACGAACGTGCTGCCAAAACTGATAGATAATGCAGATTAATGCCAGCGTAATGATGGTGAACCATCGAGCACTGGCGCTACCTAAAGGCTCGGCACCTGCAATCGCAATCAATGGCCCACCAAACCAGATCAAAAAGGCCAGCGCCAAAAAACCCAGCAAGGTGATTGCCCATTTAGATTTAAGCATTTGTACTAAGCGTTGAAAAAACAAACTGTTAAACATTTCTCAATCCTTTAAGTTTGCTTAATAAAGCAAATCAATCTCTACTCGACGGTTCAACGCACGCTCAGATTCGGTGTTGTTACTCGCTCGAGGATCTGAATCACCTCGCCCTTCTGGCCATAAGCGCCCTTGTAGCAAGGTGCCTATCGACATACTGTTAGCAACGGCAGTGGCGCGAGCCAAAGACAAGTGCCAATTTGAAGGGTAGCGACTAGTGAAAATAGGTTGGTTATCGGTGTGGCCGGTAATCAGCACTCGACCAGTGGTGGACTCAAGCGCCCGCGATAGTTTTTGCAGAACAGGAACTACCGAAGACTTCACTTCGGCGCTGCCAGGGCTAAATAGCTCACTTGAGTTGATGGTGATTCTAATCCGGTCACTCAGCGGTACAATTTCAAGCAACTGACGGTCTACTTCAGTTTGCAAGCGCTGTTGCAACATCAATACTTGTTGTTCATCAACTTCAGCAGTATTGGTGGTGGTGCTTTCCCAGCGGGCTAAGGTATTAATTTGGTTGAAAACTTGGTCTGAGTAGCTGTTAATGAAATAGCTACAAGCCATATAGATAGACAACAGCAATACACCAAATATTGCGGCAATCACCCAGATAGGTAATCCGCCATTAGCTTCACTGCCGATGCTGACACTGGCTTGGCTTTTGGGAGAAAGCTCAATATCGGCTTCGCCATGAATAGCTTGTAAACGCTCAAAAGCCTGCTGGCGATATTCTTCAAGCTTGTCTTGGCCGCGTTCTTCTACGCGCATTTTGCCAACAAAACCGAGTGACAAGCACAAGTATTGCAGCTCAAGCAACTGAGGTTTGGCGTGCGGTGCAGCAAGGTTTTCATCTAACAAGGTAAAGAAGTGTTCACCGCCCCACGTTTGCGAATGAAACGTAGACAACAGGCTATCGCTGGCCCATACCGACTGGCCACCCCAGTTGGTGTTCAATACTGTTTCATCAATAAAACAACATACGCAGTAACGAGAAGCTTCGATAATTTCGGCACTCACCTGCTGGTGACGTAAGTTGGCTTCGTAGTCACGAATTTTATCGATACAAACCTGACGCAATGAAGCGATATCACCGTGTTTTACGGTGCAACGAATCTGTCCCACCATCGACAAAAGTGCACTAGCTTCATCAATCAGCGGGTTATCGCCAAACTTTGGCAATTGCACACCACGCTCTTTGTTTTTAGAAGGCGTAATCACTACGGTGCATTCAGCCTCTGCTGCTGAAGCTGCAATTTTGCCCAAGTCGCTTACTGGCTTATTGCCACCGCGACTCCCTGGTCGAGGCTTCATTACTGTCGCTTCTGACATCTTATTTCATCCTTGGAACATTAATTACTGGCTAATTGCCCAAATTTGCATTTCAAGCTCGGGATAGTTACCCGACAGATGGATGGCTACGCCACCACTGGCACTAAGCCGTGACCAGTAATCGTTGCTTTTATCCAATTTGAAATAGTGAAAGCCGGCGTGATATGGAATTTGTCGCGGCGCTACCGGTAAGCCAATGGCAGAAATACCTGGCAATTGGTTATTCACCAAATCTCGAATGTGTTCAACCGGTCCGATTTTCACTTGAGCAGGGAAGCGCTTGCGCAATTCATCCGGGCTGATGTTGGCGTTTACCGCTAACACGAATTCGGCGCGTTCTAATAAACCTTTGTCTTGAACTTGGGCGATTCGGATACCGTAGTTGGTTTCGTCCAGTGCAATTTGTACTGCCGTTTGCTCCAGTACCATGCTCATAAACTGGTTAAGCACCACCATCACATCGCCAAATACACGAGTGAGTTCATCGTGTTGATAACCTGGAAGTTGTGGAGCGCGTTTATCTTTGCTAGAAAAAGTGGCTAGCTCGCCCGCCAAACCAGCTAACTCCTGGAACAACCGTTCTGGGTGTAAGCCGTTAGTTGCCAAGATATGAGCAATCAATGCGTCGTAACGGTTTAATAACTGCAACATCAAAAAATCTGCTATTGAGCTGGCACTGCCCTGGCCTGCGCCAATACGTGCAGCTAAGGCTTCGGCACGTTGGCGTAACATGCCATGCACTTCGGCCAGTTGTTGCTTAAGCACCGAGTTAGCTTGTGCATTTAAACTTGCGGGAATAAATTTCTCGTCGAGGCTAACTTGCCCCTCTTCCGAAACTTCAATGATCTTAGCGATAGCTAAGGTGTCGTAGCCCGATAAGTTGTCACTTTCTAACTTAAGCTCAAAGCCAGCCTGGGCTAGTTGCAACACTTCCACCGCGTCGTTACCAATGTTGGTATCTACCACCTCATGATCAACAAAACGGTAGCGAGTCACACTACGACCTTGTGCCGATACATTCAGTCCATTGGACTTTTCGGTAGGTAACGCCAAATACACCAACTGATCTCGAATACTGCTGTCCAGCGATAACGCTTCAGGCAAAGGATCACGAGTGGGGCTAACCATTGCCGCACCATCTTGCAGACACGCGCTAATACTACTTAAGCCGAATTTACCGTTACTTAATAGGGAGCGGTCTACACTTAGCTCTGTTACTCCCCAGTAGTAACTGGATTGCTGCAACAAATTCTGCTGCAACTGAAAATTCAAACTGCGTTCTTGCTGCTGAAAGTGTTGAGGACGCAAAAACATCCCCTCGCTCCACGCGACACGACAAAAGTCACTCATGTTTAATCCCGAAATACTGCTTATGGATTGCCAACAAATACAGCGAGCTCACCTACGTGAACATCAAAGGTTTTGTAATTAGTAGGGTCGACAGTGACCACTTCACGCCAGCTGGCGGTGTCAATGTCTCGGTAGGCGACAAGCACGCCGGCATAACGAACGCCAGGCGATAAAGAAAGCTTGTATTCAAATTGGCTACCGGGTTCAAATTCAAACTCGGTGCGATTGATTAGATCAGGGCCAAGCACTTGTGAAGCGTCATCGTACAAGGCGAAGAAATCTTGGCTATCAAACAAGGTGCGTGAAGACAGCTCAAATACTTTAACCACTACAGGCGAAGCTCGGCCGGTGATATCTGGGTTAACATTGTTGGCTACATGAAACTGTAGCTTTGAATATGGTTCGACTACGTAGTTGGCTACAGTACAGCCCAACATTGACATACTCAGTAGCACACTAAGTACTAATTTCCCTACTTTGCTCATCGTTGTCCCTTTTGCTCTATGCTTTTTAAGGTTGATTCATAAGCCTTGGCAAAATCTTCCATGTAGAAGGCATTGCTGTTTTGGCTAAACTCATTTTCCAAATCACTGTAGATCGAACAGTAACGGTTCCAGCTTTTATGCTTTTCAATTGCCGAATACATCTTGGCAATTCCTTTGGCGTTCTGATCTTTGGATTCTATCGATTTAGGGTCGAGCAGCTGCATAACACCTGCTACTGCACCTTCAACCCCAGATAACAGCGCATATTCATGGCGCTCTAAATCGATAAACGCTTCTTTAACGGCTCGTTCTGGAGGTAAAAATCCAGCCGTTTTGCGTTGTAATAAGTTATGAATGGCATCTTCGGCATTAGTAGAAAACTTAAGCGGGTTGTTTTCATTCCTTCTGAAAGTCGTTTGATTGATGCGACTGTTCTCTTTAAAGGCTGCGCGATTGTGTAAGGTATTCATGATGCCATCAAGGGAGTCGCGAGTTATCACGCCCAACTGATGCCACCAACGTACAGGGTTATCCTGAGAAACTAGCTCGGGAGATATTCCCATTCCTTCCAAAAATGCGGCCAGATGAGCTTGCTCATCTGCGCTAGAATACTGTGGTTTAACGGCAGCTGCAGGCGCTGCCGGAGTAGCTTGCTTGGTAGTAGCAGCTGCAAAAGCGAGTGGATCATTGGCCATTGTATTTACTACTGCAGCAACTGGCTCTGCTACCGCAGGCTGCTTAACTTCAGGAACAGCAGCACTTGGCACGGCAGCTGGTTGCGGCGGAGCGCTAACGGCAACGGGTTCTTGTGGAGCGGGACTGGCAAACAAAGCATTCCAATCTTCCGGAATGCTGGACTGCTCATCATTCATCGATTGTGGCAATGCAAAAGCGTCATCAAGATTGGCATTAAGCTTAGCGTCTAAACTACTGCTGTTGTTTGCAATAGGCTCTGGTTCAGCCAATACACCAAAATCTTCTTCAAGATTAGTTGCTGGCATTGCAGCTGGAGCTTGAACAGTAGGAGCAGCTGTGGCTACCTGAGCAGAACTTGGCGCTTGCTGAGCAATAGCTTGAGCGGATATCGCCACTTCTATTTCGTAGTCGCCAATCGCTAAGGTATCACCGTCGTTAAGCTGATAAGGCTGGTCTTTTGCTAAGGCCTCTACCGAGCGGTTAACAAACACCCCATTGGTAGACGTATCGTATAGCCAAAACTGCCCATTGTTTGACTCAATGCGGGCGTGACGACTAGAGATAACTCTTTCTGGATCGAGCAAACACCAAGAGCATTGGCTTGCCCTACCAATGGTAATAACTGACTCCCCTGACGTAGTAGAGAGGGTCTTCTTCTCTTCCACACCAGAGGTAAATCTGTGATAACTAATCACAGATAAACTCAAATTCATAATCTTCCGTCCCTTAGAAGTCTTTTTATTTTGAGAAGAACCCATTCCCTCAAAAATACTAGTGATTTAGATATCACTAGAAAAAGAGCCGCTATTATTACACTTAATAAATAATCCAATCAATAGAGATTATAATAATTTTAACAATAAAATTTTTCTGGCTTTCTTTGTGTTTTGATATTTTTATTGTTAGCATCCAAGCCTTTGTTTTAGCTGCATTGAGTGTCGGATTTCTTTACAGTGAACAAAAAACAAACAAACGCAATAGTCATTTTAAATAACATGAATATTGTTCTTGTATGGCTACAAGTAATTTAAAAGTAATATAAATAACAAAATATAAAGAATTCTAAATAAACGGTAAAATTTAATTAATATATTTGTCATGCATTATTAAAGTAATGTATATGGCTAGCGAATTAGGGTAGTACTCATGGATGATGCAAACAAAGATCAAGCTGCTTCGCCAAACACCAAGGCTGAAAATAAAACTGCAAGCTCAACGGCATCAGATAAAACCGTTGTAAACAACACCGAAACAGCAACAAGCAAAAAAACCAATGCACGCTCCAACAAAGAGCAAGTGATAAATCGGGTGATTAAAAAGCGCTACCAAATCGAAGACCTAGTGGGTCATGGTGGTATGTGCGATGTTTACCGAGCAAAAGACTTGTTGCTAGAAGCAGCTGGTGACAGCCAACCTTATGTAGCCATCAAATTGCTGCAGAAAGAATTTCATGACCAACCAGATGCTGCTCGAATTCTTATCCGAGAAGCACGCAAGACTCAGCGCTTAAGCCACCCAAATATCATCCGAGTACATGACTTCGGGGTAGATCAAGAAGATTACTACCTAGTTATGGAATGGTTAGATGGGCAAACACTTGATGAAGTCATTAAAAGTCATCGCCCCAATGGCCTTACCTTTAAAAGCAGCTTGGCGCTACTCACTCAGTTAACCTCGGCGCTTCGTTATGCCCACCAAAATGGCGTAGTACACGCCGATTTAAAACCGGGAAACATCATGTTATCTCGAGATGGCACCATTAAGATTTTTGACTTTGGTGTATCTCGCGCACTCAACCTGAATGCCGATCAATACGCTGCCGACAAACCTGAAGAAACTTCACCAGTTAGCGGATTTACACCAACTTATGCCTCGCCAGAGTTGTTAGATGGCGCCGCACCAAGCATTGCAGACGACGTATTTGCGTTTAGTTGTATTGCCTACGAGTTGTTGTCGAGTAAACACCCCTTCAATCGCAAAACCGCTAACCAGGCGGCTAAAGAAAACATTACTCCTAGTAAGCCAAAGCATGCGCCTTTGTTACGTTGGGGTAAGTTGAAGCGCGGTCTCAACTTCAATTTGAAACAACGAGTAACCGATTTAGACCAAATCGAAAAAAGCCTTACCCAAAGCTTTTTAAAGCCCAGTTTAAGTGTGATTGCCATTGTTGGTGTTGCCGGTGCGCTCAGTTATGGTTTCCAACAAATGGATGGTCAGCTAAAGCATAGCCAACAAGAATTAAGCCGACTACAGCGGGAGAACTCAGCCAATCAAGACTTAGTGAGCTTAAGCCCGCAGCAGTTTTTGCCTATGCTAAATACCATTCCGGCAAAACAGCATGTGCCAAAACAAGCCTTGCTAAGAGACAAGCAACGTTTGGTGATCGATTTCTACGAGAAACAAATCGACGATTTACTTAATAATCGCCAAAACGCTTACCCTGATTATTACGCTATCCAATCTTTGCTGCAGGAAGTAAACCGCATTTACCCAGATTCATACAGCTTGGCCTTAATTGCTGAAGACGTGAACCAAGGGTGGATGGGCACGGTTGAAGCATTGGTTCAGCGACTCGACTTACATTTAGAGCAAGGTCGTTATCAACATAGTGAAGATGGCGATGACGTTTACACGATTTACCAAGATTTACTGCAAGTGAGAACTGACTACCAGTTTGCGCCTAACGAAAAATCTGAACAGGTATTTACTCAGTTATTTGATAAAGCGGCCGACCAACTTGATGTGGTTGCATTAGCGCAAATGATTGAAACAGGTGAAACCTTCTTCGCCAACAGCGAACAACAGCAAGAACGTATTGCTCGAGCACTTGAGCTAAAAACTGCCATTGCAGCTATGGCTAGTTACAAACAAGCTATCGCCGATGAGCAAGAAGCAGAGTTTCCCTATCAAGCCGCTGAAGTATTTTACCAAAACCACTTTAGCCAATTACAAGAGCGTATCAATGGCCTTACTCGTGTGAAAACCCTAGATAAAATGGCCAAAGAAGTAGACAGCATGGCAAAAGACTTGCCCGACGATTTTTCTCACTTAGTTGAAACTCGCCAAACAATGGCCAACAAATACCTTCGCTTCTCTGATTACTTGCTGAAAAAACGCCGCACCAAAGAAGCTGGCGCAGTAATGAAGAAAGCCCAAGACTTGATGACGAAGGTGCAAGATGCACGAGTGGCAGATAATGCCTAACAACGCTGTTGCCCGTTAGTTCAAAATAAAAAGGCCGAGAAATCGGCCTTTTTTCATTTCGCTGCGCCCATGTCTTCTCTCATTTCAGCCAAAGCTAGAGCCCTTAGCTTCGTTAGCTATCTGCGGATAAAAGCCATTACCTTTTAATGGTTTACGAAAACAACTACCCACTAATGCACCTTTCAGAATGTAGCCATACTCAGGTCTTTTAACATGTATAAAAGGTGTTCAAAAACGCGAGAATGCTCACAGCACACCCCAGTTAAATTATATAATAATACAATTGATTCGGAGAGACGTTATTAGTAACTAAAGGGACTACCTATGCGCATACAAAAAAAATTAGCTTTAAGTGCCACCATGTTTACCGCTTGTTTAGCTTTTTCGGCTCAGGCCTATGTTCAAGATCCGCAGCTTACCGAGTACCGTGCAGATAAAGGTAAAAGCTCGGTTTGGTTGTCTCATGAAGACTCAAGTGGCGGCTTAGGTGATGTTGGTAGCTCTAAAGATAGTGCCTTTGGTGATGAGGGTTCTTCTCGCTTTCGCTTTAAGCGAGACGTATCAAACCATGACTTCAACTCTAAACCAGGCTTAAGCCAAATTGTTAGTGGTTTACCTGCCAATACCGATATGAGCTTCTCACTTTATTACTGCGACAAAAAAGGCGCTAACTCTCCTACTCAATTACACTTTGGTGTTCGCGAAGTGATCCCCAATGCTCCTTTGGCAGGCACCGTGTTAGCAGATGCTAAAGCGCACGTAAAAGACCTAGCACTTGCGCCTCAAGGCGATAATAAAAAGTGTTTCAGACAGGTCGCGGTAGATTTCAACACTGGTAACAATACCCAAGTGGAGATATTTAGCTTATTAGAAGTCGACACTAGCCAAGAACTTAGCTTAGACAAAGAACTTGAAGTTCGAGTCGATGGGTTCGCAATAGAGAAAAAGTAGCCTCAATATTCTAAGCATAGTGACGGCGTTCCTCGCTAAAGCCATCACTATGCTTATGCCAGATCTTCTCCTCAAAATCCCGCATACATTTGATAGTTTTAGTCGCTCAATGAAACCGGTTACAGATGTTTTATCACATCAGGTAATGTTTATTCATTTAGAAAAACGCCATTTGTAAGATCCTGCTCACAAGCCATTAACAATTACACCGATCAAGGTCACAGACACTTAACCTTAGGTGGTGATTTTGTAGCCGCCGCTGGAAAATTAAAGTGAGAGAAACATTCAGGCTTTAGATTTAAACAACTGAAATAAAACAAAAAATCAGATTTATAACCCTTTTTTAGCGGCTGACTACGAGTTAGCACAGCTAATCAAACTAAATGCGAGAGATATATGGACATACAAAAACCGCAACTCAGCCTGCTACGCTGCGCACTCATTGCTGGAGCAAGTTTAATAGCCAGCAATGCTTACGCTGCAGGAAAGCCAAGCATACCTGTTGATGGTAAACGCTTATTTATTTTAGGTCAGGACCAAGTCTCTATCGAGCAATACATGGCTGACCCTTCATTACCTCGACCACATGGTTTTACCATGTACACCACCCTCACCCGCGGGGCGACCGAAGACGTCACCAACTACTGTTTTAAAGGTTTAGATGGCTTAAAAAACCTCGACAACTACAACTCCAATCAAGCCCAAGGCTGTGCCGATAATGAGCGCCGGAACCAATGGGGATCAGGCGTGCAAAACGCGCAATGGGTGATTGAAAACTATCAACCTGAAGTAGTAGCACTTGGCATGTTTTGTCCTGGAAACGCGCAAGCACCCAGCTTATATAACGACGGCGCTTATGACGACCTGTTAATTGAGTTAGCGGATTTTTTTAAACATCACAATGAAACCGGTTTCTTTTTGCGAACCTGTTACGAATTTAATGGCGATGCCCATGGTTTAAGCTTCGAACATTTCCGCGGCATCTTTAAACATGTACGTAGCTTTTTAGACGCCCAAGGGGTAACTAACGTCGCTCATGTTTGGCAATCGGACGCCTACCACGGAACTGGACGCCCGAGTAATCAGGCCCTTGGTAACACCGAACAGGGCTATTGGCCCGGTAAACAATATGTAGATTGGGTGGGGGTATCGCAATTTAACAGTGATATTAACGAAGAAGCAGAGATTGCCGAAATTGAGGGCCTACCGTTATTTATTGCTGAAGTTACTCCACATGGCGATCTAGGTGTGCAATACGACTACAAGCTTCCCTTCAATTCGAGTCAGCAAGTTGCTCAAGGCAGTGCTAACCCAGTAACTATTGTTAATAACCTCGATTGGTTTACTGAAAAAAATGCCGAAATCATGCGTACAGTCAATAAAGCATGGCATTACATCAACGCAGACTGGACCGCTCAACCGCAGTGGGAAAGTGCTGCCGACCAAGCGGGCGCTAACTTCTTTAAATACACTGACTCTCGTGTGCAACAAAACCCTGAAATTAAGCAGCACTTTATTGATTTAGTCAGTTCAGAAAATGGCTTTATTTTGGCAGGTGAGCAAAACAATGGTCCAGTATTCTCAAATTGTTCTGCACAGCCCAGCAGCCCAATTAACCAGGGACAAAATCTCAACTACAGCTGCACCATTGTTGATAGCCCAGAGGGAGTAAGTCTAGTTGACCTAAACATTAACGATATTGCCTACCCTAGCCAAAACCTTGGCAATTCAGTTTACAACTGGACTATCGCCGCTAGCGACTTACAAGCTGGCAGCAATAATCTAACGATTACAGCCGTAGACGCAGCAGGCTCTAGCAGTAACCACAGTGTTAATCTTGAAGTGATCAGTGCCAATACCCAAGTGGCTATTCAAGCCAGCGGCAATATCGAAATTGTGCGTGGCCAATCGACAGAAGTAACTGTGAGCGCTAGCGACAGTGATGGCATAGCCTCAGTTAGCTTGCTGGTAAATGGTCAAAGCCAAGCAAACTTGGTAGCAACTACCGCGCCCTATGTTTTTACTCTTGCCAGCCAAGTTGATGGTAACGATGTAAGCAGCATTCAAGCATTAGCCACAGATACCACTGGCGAAACCACTTTAAGCGAAGTAGTAAACGTAGTAATTAAAGATGCGCCTGTAGTAGAGCCAAAACCAGCTTTTGGTATTAGCTATGTAAACGACACCACCATGCGTGTTTACCATCTTGATGAAGGATGGACTGCGACTTGGAACTACTTATGTATTAACGGTGATTGTCGACCAGCTACACTAGAAAATGGCGAATACTACCGCGAGGTAAGTGCTACTTTAGGCCAAAGCTACGACATCGAATTTAAAGTACAAGATGCAGTACTGAGCCAATACATCGTGAGCGATACAGCAGTATTTGAACAAGGCACAAGTGGTGGCGAAACTCCACCTAGCAACCAACCACCTACTGTGTTTGTATCCGCTCCTAACGGTTCGCTAAACGAAGGTGATAATGTCACTATCACCGCAACAGCTAACGACAGTGATGGTTCGATAAACTCAGTCAACTTTTACCTTTCAGCACCAGGTGAAAATGAACAGCTGTTAGCCAGCGATAACGCTGCCCCTTACCAAACAAACATTACCAACCTAAGCGCTGGCACTTATCTATTGCGTGTTGTAGCCAGCGATAACCAAGCGGCCACAGCAAGCGACAGCACTAGTTTCTCGGTGAACACTAGCGAACAAACTGAAGAGCCTACGGAAGAATTTGGCATAAGCTATATCGATGACAATACCATGCGGGTTTACCATGTTGATCAGGGCTGGACGGCTGACTGGAACTACCTATGTATTAATGGCGATTGCCGCTCAGCAAACTTAGACAACGGCATCTACTATCGCGATGTTTCTGGTGCACTCGGCCAAAGCTACGATCTAGAGTTTAAAGTTCAAGACAATAGCCTAAGCCAATTTATTGTTGAGCGAAAAGGCGTAGTGTTTTTAGCAGGCAATACACCGCCTAGCAATCAAGCTCCAAGCGTTAGTTTAAGCACTAGCCCAAATACCGTGCTTACTGGTGAAACACTTGCTTTAAGCGCGACAGCAGAAGACCGCGATGGCAGCATAACAAGCGTAAGGTTTTACGCTGCAGCACCCAACGCAACAGAAAGCTTAATTGCAGAAATCAATAGCGCGCCATATACAACAACTATTAGTAATGTGATTGCTGGCGTTTATCAACTTCGTGTAGAAGCTAGCGACAATGATGGTGCCACTGCAGAAGATTCTGCAACAGTAGAAGTACAAGCAGGTAGCCAACCCAACATTAACTTAACTGGCCCTGCGACGATTAAGCAAGGCGAAGACTGGATCATTACGCCAAGCCTTGCCAACTGGCCAATTGCAGAAGGCGAGCAACACTTTCACTTAGTTATTGATGGCGAAGACTTAGGGCCTCAGTATTCAAGTGCAGCCATTACCATTAGTGACCTCGCGGTAGGCTCTCATACTGCAGTAGCAAAATTAGCCAACGCTGACCACAGCTTTACTGGAGTAGAAGCAAGTTTGAGTGTAAACGTTGAAGCCTTTATCAACGACACGGTAACTCTAGTTAATGACCCGGTATTAGGTAATTACTTAAGTGCAGGAAGCGATGCCAGCCAGCCAGGGCTAACGCTTTACACCTTTGATGTTGATAATACAGGTGCCAGCCAATGTAACGGTAACTGCGCCACCACCTGGCCTCCATTTATCGTGAACTCAGCCAGCGAGATTAAAGCCCCAAGTGGCGTAAGCGGATTAGGTGTTAGTGCCCGTCAAGATGGCAGTTTACAACTCACCTTAAACAATGAACCGCTTTACTACTTCTCTGGAGACAACAATCCAGGCGATACCTCCGGCCACGGCATTAATAGCGTATGGTGGGTGGCAGATTTGCCTAGCGCAAGTTTCGCCGACAATACTTGGCAGAAATCGGTAGTGCCAGCCTGCGCAGATATGTACAGCGGAGGCTCTATCCCTATCTATGGTTACCATATCTATACTCAGAATAACCAAGTGATCTTCCAAGCGGGCTCTGAACTCGCCAGCAAAGTATGGGGGAGCAATGCCCGTACGGTATTCTTCCGCAACAATAGCGAAGGCCGATTAAAACTGCTGGGCAGTGTTGAAGCTACGCGTAACGGTGACAGCGCAGCCATGACCGTGCCTAGTGATTGGCTCACTGGCAACAGCGTTTACTACGTGTCTTTTGAGCGCCTAGTCACACCACTAGAAAATGAGTTAGGTGATGCGCTTGCTTATCACGACAGTGCCTTATATGGCTTAAACAAAGGCTGCGTGAATGGTGCTTACACCGGTGAATCAGAAGACTTTGCCGGCTGGTTACGCTTCCAACACCCACAGGGATTTTTTAACGACCATAACGTATTTAACGAGCGTATCGATCCCGTCAACCAAAGCGCTGGCCATTTTAAAAATGTTCCACGTTTCACGATTAGTTTGTTACAAGACGAACCCGGTAAAGACTTGCTGTTCCAAGTGGATTTAACTTACGAATCCTATTCAACTCTCGACTCAACCATTGATATTACCTGGTCGGGCATTGAGGGTAGTGAAGAACGCGCCGGCGGCGGTAGCCCTCGACATTCATTAAGCAATCAATGTGCACCAAGCGATGCCAATGGCAACATCGCCATCTGTAACCTTGGTCAAGATCTGTCTTATGGCCAAAACATTGACTGGGAACTACGCGTTATTCCAAAAGACAGCGCCGACTTTAACCTTTACACCCAAATGCTTTACTACGTGAAAGGCCATGGTTGGGCAAAAGAATCGAGCGATCCACGCGCCTTACTCGGTGGCGAGGCAAGTATCGATGCCTTTGGTGCCAACGAGTTTGAACGCGCAGCCGCATTTATGCAGCACGAGCACACTTCATCGTTAAAAGTCGTTCGAGACTTTGTTGAACAACACGAAGACTTACGTGTAAACATCGGCGACGATGTTAACCCCGGCTTTAACACCTGTGAAAGCTGCCATATTAACGATGGCCGTAGCCAGGTGATCTTTGATGTGCCCAATGTTGGGCCACGTATTGCGCCGCCACTTATTGGTTTGGGTTTGTTAGAGCAAGTTAACTTTGCCGGTAAAGCAGGGTTTGGCTGGGAAGGTAATCGCGCCACGATTGAAGACTCTGTGCGTTTTGCCCTAGCAACCGACTTTGGCGTGAGTAACCCTGACGCCACTATGGTGGAACGCCTCACCAACTACAGCCAATTTGTTGGGGTGCCACAGCGGGATAAGAGTTTGTTGTTTGATGCCGATGTATTGGCCGGTGAAGAGTTGTTCAACAACGCTATGCAATGTAGCAGCTGTCATACCGAAACACAGATAACAGCCAAAGGTGATGTGATTCGTCCATATTCAGACTTACTCACACACGACCTTGGTGATGGCTTGTTTAGAACCGCGCCACTGTGGGGTTTAGGCCGCACCGCTGATGTTGCCGCATTTAGCATGGACATGATTGTAAATGGCCAGAAAAATGCTGCTCATGCGGTCGCTCAGCGTGAATCTCGCCCAGCCGACGAGAGCACGGTGCTATTTATGCACGATGGTCGCGCCAAAGGATTAGACGCAGCAGTGCGCGCTCACAATGGTGAAGCCAGCGCAGCACGAGAGGCTTTTGAAACGGCCACACCAGCAGAGCAAGAGCAATTGCTGAAGTTTTTGCGCTCTCTGTAGTGAGCATAATTTAAGCTAGCCCCCGTTTTTGCTTATTCACATCAGCAAGAGCGGGGCTTTTTAATAGGAGCATGTAATAATGCTTGCAACATCAAATAGCCGCCAGCCATTTCATAGCCAACCGCTAAGAGAGCGCCTAGTGAAAAAAATTGCCGTATTCGCCGATGTACAAAACATCTACTACACCTGCCGAGAGGCCTACGCAAAACAATTTAACTACCGTAGGTTATGGCAACAATTGCAAGAGCAGGGCAGCATTGTTGCAGCCTACGCTTACGCCATTGATCGCGGCGACAATCAACAACTTAAGTTTCAAGATGCATTAAAACACATTGGTTTTGATGTAAAACTAAAACCCTTTATCCAGCGCAGTGATGGCTCAGCTAAAGGTGATTGGGATGTAGGCATTACTATTGACGTGCTAGAGGCAGCACGAGAGGTAGACATGGTTGTGTTGCTATCTGGCGATGGCGATTTTGCCATTCTGTTGGACAAAATAAACCAAGATTATGATGTAGAAACACTGGTGTATGGTGTGCCTAGCCTTACCGCTCATGCCTTGATCAACTCCGCCAGTTTATACCAAGCTATCGAACAACCGCTGCTTCAATAGCAGCTCAATCCACTCGGCTTTTAGCAGTTTTCGCCGCTTATTCTTCCTAAGCGTCACCAACACTTCTGACAAAAAGTCCCTTTAGCGTGAAAAACTTGCTATTTTTTACCCAATTGTTCGCGTTTTCGGCTATTATCGCGCCCCCAATGCTAAAGCAGCAGCGGTAACACTATTATTTTTCCCTCGAAGAGGACGCCATTGTGAGCCAAACAGATTTTTCCACTCTTGCCCTACACCCCGATCTACTTAAAAACTTAGAGACTCTGGGTTATAGCTCAATGACGCCGATTCAAGCGCAAAGCCTACCGCTGATTTTGGACGGTAAAGATGTGATTGCTCAAGGTAAAACCGGCTCGGGCAAAACTGCTGCCTTTGGCCTAGGCTTGCTTAATGCTTTAGAGGTGAAACGCTTTCGCATTCAAACCCTAGTATTGTGCCCAACTCGCGAACTGGCCGACCAAGTGGCCAAAGAAATTCGCAAATTGGCGCGAAGCATTCACAACATTAAAGTGCTTACCTTATGTGGCGGCATGCCTTTTGGCCCGCAAATCGGTTCTTTAGAGCACGGCGCGCACATTGTAGTGGGCACGCCAGGGCGCATTGAAGAGCATTTACGCAAAGGTACATTACGTTTAGACAACGTGAAAAACTTAATCTTGGATGAAGCCGATAGAATGCTGGAAATGGGCTTTCAATCGGCCATTGATGCGATTATTAAGCTGGCTCCCAAACAGCGCCAAACCTTGTTATTTAGTGCCACTTTCCCCGAGCAAATCGAAAGTATTGCCAACAACATCATGCGCCAGCCAGTGCGGGTAGAAGTGGCCAGCACCCACGACAACAGTTCTATTAGCCAACACTTTTTTAAAGTAGATGATAATGAACAACGCATGCTAGCGTTGCGTTTATTGCTATTACAACATCGCCCTAAATCCAGCGTTGTGTTTTGCAATACCAAGCGAGAAGCTCAAGAAGTGGCCGATGAACTTAGCTTACTCGGTTTTAGCGCTTTAGCCCTACATGGTGATTTAGAGCAGCGCGAACGAGACCAAACTTTAGTGCAATTTGCCAACAACAGTGCAGCAATTTTAGTGGCTACCGACGTAGCAGCTCGTGGCTTAGATATTGACTCTTTAGATGCAGTATTCAACTACCACCTAGCGCGCGATACCGAAGTGCATGTACACCGCATTGGCCGAACCGGTCGTGCCGGCAGCAAAGGCATTGCCTGTTCTTTCTTTAGCGATAAAGAGCACTATAAAGTGGCCTTACTTGAAGACTACCTTGGCCGCAGCATTAATGATGAAGAGCTTCCATCAATGGCTTTGCTTAACAAAAAGCCAGCCGCTCCACTTATGGCTACCTTGCAAATTGATGGCGGTAAAAAGCAAAAAGTGCGCGCTGGAGATATTCTTGGCGCACTCACCGGTGAAAATGGCATTGCAGGCGCACAAGTAGGCAAAATTAACTTGTTTGATAACCGCGCCTATGTGGCTGTAGAGCGAGAAGCACTTAAACGTGCACGCAAAAAACTGGAAGACGGTAAAATGAAAGGACGCTCTTTTAGAGTTCGTCACCTGCCTTGCTAATAGTTGCCAACAACTCGCCAGTTTTTCCTGGCGAGTTGTTTAGGGTCTGTTGATCTTTGCTGATGGTTTTTGCAGCAATTTATTAGCCATTTAGGCAAGGCAGTGAGTGTGCAGTTAAGTGGACTTAATAATCACTCGCTAACGCTGAATAAATGGCTAAGAAATGCTACCCGAAGGGTTCGGATAAGCGAACTTTACTCTTTGTTAAGCACTTCTTGCTTAGCCCACTAGGCTTCTAAGTGCTCGCCGCGATTAAAGCCCGCTTATCTCGAACAAAATTTCAACACCAAAGATCAACAGCCCCTAATAAGTATTGTAATTAAATACTAGGCTGCCGCCTTTCAGCACACTGCCATAATTAAACAGCAAACCTATACTCACATTATCTAACCACCCTTCCCCGTAAGCGCCTGTTCCCATTAGCAAATCAAAGCCAAACTCGTAATAATGCGGTGTTTGAAAGGCCTCGTTAGTATTCCCCCCTAGATCTACACGCGAAGCAGAAAGCTGCCCGGCAAAAGAAATATCCAACATGCGCCCAATAGGATGAGAGTAATACAGCGTATTTCGCCAAGAACTGGCCGCAATGTCTACTTGGTGCGAGGGCACATCAGCGCCAAAGCTTTCACCGTACATATAAGCAAAGCGCGAACGGTACTTAAGTTTGTGTTTGGTCCAACGCTTTTGATACTGCAAGGCTAGACTGGGCTGTAACATCCAAGCGTTCAGCGAAAAGTTAGTTAACACCCCATCGAATAACGGCTGAAAAATCTGACTAATCGAATTGTTGTAAATGTACTCTTGCTCTAAGCGTCGGATACTGCCTCCCAACTCGGCAGTAAACCGCCAATTCTCAAGGCCATCCCAATGCGCACCGCCAGCTAAGAAGCCAGAATAAACTTTAAGTTTTTCATGGTCACGAGTGGGGTCTAACTCTTCGTACAAGGTGATATCGTGAAAACGTTGGGTATAACCCAAACGCCCGGTTGCGTAACTTTCCCACGCTCTGCCATGCCAAGGCAAAGCTAGCGTTAAAGGTAAAGTGATAGTTTTTAGCTCATTTTTCAGCCGGTTAGCGTCATCACCACCCAAATTGTCATCATCAATGGGAATAAAGCCTGAAGGGTCAAAGTTAACAAAGCCAATGGTTACCGTTTCACGGTCATGAATCACTGCATCGGCGGCAAAGGTACCTGCCAAGTTACGCTGCAATACTGGCAATATCTCATCTTCTAGGTGACCTTCTACCAATGCGGCTTGGCTATAACTTGCGGACAACAACAAGCTACCAGCAAGCCAATAGCGGCTAGCTTTCCGAATATTCATCCATGAATAAAACTGCAACGACGTCTCCTGTTTAACGGTGAGTAATTAGCGTTTTCGTTTATCTAAATGATAGCGCAGAGCCATAGCAATACAGATCCGCAACTCTGCCAAAGGCCATTCGGAGTCTAAAGGGAGCAGCAAAGCGCGCTGCTTTTGATAAACAAACAATCCCGGAAACAAGGTTTGGTAGCTGTTCACCAAGCTAGTTTTACAGTTTACATATAAACCCAAATACTCGGCCTGCTTGGCGTTCCATGCAACCCGTAAAGTACTGCCCGATTTACTTTGTTCGGTCACAAAGGACAGTTCTCCCCACTTTAAGGTTTCTAGCAGCTCCCCCACCCCTTCAGAACCTGCAGCAACTTCCAGTATCTCGGCCCTTAGCCTTAATACTTGTTGCTGCACCGCTGCAGGATAGCTTGAAATGGCGGCCTGTAATTCTGGCTTTAAGGGCTTATCCATTACCACTGCTTCGCTGTGTTTATCGCTCGCTGAAATAGCGGCCAAGAAATAAGGTGCTGCTGGTAACGCCCCGCGGCCCCTTCTAACTCGATGCCATAGTTGGCTAGGCGTAAAGCCATTACCGCATAAAAAGCATCTATAGCGCCGGCTTTATTAAAGGCAAAGCAGCCATCGAACTGCTGCCAAATCTCGCTCAAACGTGCTATTTCAGTATTAATCTCAGCAGATAAGCTGACTGGCCGGGCTTGTTTTTCAAACTGAAAAGGTAAGCCTTGGCGAATTGCCGTAAAGCCGGCATGTAGCTCCGCCAAATAGCTACGAGCTTGAGCACGCAAATCGATTTGAACAGGGTAAAGCTCGCCTAAGGCTTGTTCATTTATGTACTCACTAATGGCCAAAGAGTCATGAATGACCAAATCATCGACATGCAATACCGGTACGAGTTTACTGGGTGACAACTTAGCAAGTTGCTGCTGATAGCCCGCTTCACCAAGTGCGATAGCATTGCAGCTAAACTCAAGCTCTGCCAACTGCATACAAAGGTAAGCCCGCAATGACCAAGTAGAGTCTCGCCCGACAATGAGTTGATAATGTTGCGCCATATTAGCCTCCTTGCACAGCGGCTTTTAGTCCTCGCTGGCGACTGTAAATAGTGAGCAAAATACCCCCTAATACTAAACCCGCCGAGAGCATAAAGCTAAATCCAAGCGGCTCACTGGCAAAAGCCCAACCGCCCAAAGCTGCAATAAGTGGCACCAATAACTGCAACACAGCAGCTTGGCTCGCCGACAATCCACCCAAAGCGATGTACCAAATCCAATAACCGAGTCCCGATGCTAGCGCACCAGAGCTAAGTGCCAGTAGCAAGCCATAAGTACTTAAGGCTGATTGGGTCACCAACCAAGGCAGCAATACCACTAAAAAAGGTAAACTACGCCAAAAATTAAAACAGGTATCTCTACTAGGGCTTAACGAACCGCGACCATTTAAGGTATAAATGCCCCAGGCGCAGCCTGCCACCACCATGAGTATAAAACCTAGCACCGATACCGACGCTTGCTCACTGGGTGCTAGCAAAATAATCAAACCACTAAACGCCAAAACAATGCCTGCCAGCTCGCCCAAACGTAAGCGTGCACCGTTAACTATCGATATACCCACCATGCTTAGCTGCACCGCGGCAAACAATATTAACGCACCGATGCCGGTGTCTAAGTAAAGGTAAGCAAAGGAGAAGCAAGCCGCGTAGCTAAACAACATTAAACCAGACCACCAACTGCCTTTACTTTGAACCTTGCCAGAAGATGACTTTAGGCTAAGCAATATTGCTAGGGTAACGGCGCCCGCTAATAAACGCACTGCGGTAAAACTAGCAGCATCAATTTGCGGCTCGCCTAGTGCTAAGCGACATAGCACCGAGTTGCCTGCAAATGCAATTAAGGCCACCACGGTAGCCAACCAAGTTGTTACAGGGGATGCTTTATTCACTGTCTGACCATACCGCAAACTCATTACCGCTAGGCTCGCAAAAATGAAAACGTCGACCACTAGGGAAACTAAAAATGTCTTTTACTATTCTCCCACCTGCCGCTTCGACTTTAGCCAAGGTTTGCTCAAGCTGTTCACTATAAAAAACCAGTAAAGCAGCACCATTTTCAGTACTAGAAGCTAAAGGAGCGTGGAAAAAGCCGCCATCTAAACCTTGACCAGAAAAGGCCGTATATTGCTCACCAAAGTCTTCAAATTGCCACGCAAAGGCTTGACTAAAAAACTGTTTAGTCGCCGCTAAATCACTGCTGGGAAACTCAACATAGTTTAATTTTTCGTGCTGATTCATTACGCGTTCCTTGGCTATTTATTTGAATAAATTATAAAAACACAGTGCCTTCAAAATAGGTTTTGGCATGACCCGCAATAGTGACTCGATCGCCAAGCTGCTGACAATGCAATACTCCACCACGCTTAGAAGCTTGGTAGGCCAGTAGCTCATCTTTACCCAAGCGCTTAGTCCAAAACGGTGTTAGACCCGCATGAATTGAACCAGTGACCGGATCTTCAGCACCGCCATTGGCTGGCCAAAAATAACGTGAAACAAAATCATGTTCTTCACCGGGGGCTGTCACTACAACATCATAAGGTGCTAAGGTTTTGAGTAACTCTAAGTCAACCTCAAGGGCCTCTACTTGGGCCTGCTGTAGGTAGACCAGGAAATACGCTTGTTGATTTCGCCATACTTCACTGGGTTTAACCGATACACCATCAAGCAACGCCGACGGCGTTTCAAACTCCATGTGTGGTGGGCAACTCGGAAAGTCCATTGCAATTAAACCACTATCACCACGGCGCGCTTTTAGTTCACCCACTTGCAAGGTAGTAAAGTGGAGTTCTTGCAGCGTGGGTTGTTGATTAAACAAAACATGGGCTGCTGCCAAAGTAGCGTGGCCACAGAAGTCAATTTCACAGATGGGTGAAAACCAACGAATAAGGTAGGAGCCCGGTTCGTCGGCTACTAAGAAGGCTGTTTCAGAAAGGTTATTTTCAATAGCAATTGCCTGCATTACGCTATCTTCTAACCAAGCTTCTAAGACAATAACCGCAGCAGGGTTGCCGCCAAAAAGATCACGGGTAAAGCTATCTACCTGATGCATTTTTAAGTTCATAACAGTCCTTGTTGATTAAACTAAAGTCTAATAGTTAGCAAGCCCGCGGGTATGCTTGGCTCAAGAGAAGTTACCCAACTGATCTGAACAGTTGACGAAAGATCACGAATACACCTTTACATTACCCCAATATACGTTACACTTCGCTCGCTGGTAAAGGTTACAGCGGATATTTATGCCCCATACAAATACGTTGATTTTTCGCAATTTCACCCTGTTTGTTCGTAAGTAATTTCTGCATCTTTCGGCACCCTAGATTTATCTATTTTTGGATAAATTTTATTTATTATTTTTGGAGATTACTCATGGCTACAGGTCGCGTAAAATGGTTCGACGAGCAAAAAGGTTTTGGTTTCATCGAGCGTCCAGACGGTAAAGATGTATTCGTACACTTCCGTGCTATTCAAAGCGAAGGTTACAAAACTTTAGCTGAAGGCCAAGAAGTTACTTTTGAAGTAGAAGAAGGTCCAAAAGGTCCTCAAGCTGCTAACGTAAAAGTTGCTTAATCTGGCTTATAAGGCATAAGTCTCCAATTAGTCTTCAGATTAATTAGACACTAGCTTTAAGCTTAAAAAACGGTCCCTACGGACCGTTTTTTGTTTTTCAGCCTCTAGCTTAATTAACTAAAGACTCTGCCGCAGCGGCTGCAACATGAATGGCCGTGGTATCGTATAAAGGCAAGTCACAATGGCTTTGTTGTACTAATAAGCCAATCTCTGTACACCCCAAGATCACCGCCTCGGCACCTCGCGCTGCTAGCTCAGCAATTTCTGCCAAATACCGTTCTCGAGAGTCAGCACTGATTTTACCTAAGCACAGCTCTTGATAAATAATCTGATGAACTGTCTCAATTCCCTTTTCTTGTGGAACCAAGGCTTCTAAGCCGCGCTGCTCTAGTCGCCCTTTATAAAAATCTTGCTCCATAGTGAAGCGGGTACCTAATAACCCCACTTTCTTAACACCATCCTCTAGCAATTTATTAGCAGTGGCATCGGCGATATGTAATAAGGGGATCTGCAGCGCTTGCTCCACTTCTGCCGCAACTTTATGCATGGTATTAGTGGCAATTAATAGAAAGTCAGCACCCGAAGCTTGCACCGATAACCCGGCGTCCACCATTTTATTGGCTAAGGTAGCCCAGTCACCTTGATGCTGTAGAGCCTCTATTTCAGCAAAATCTACGCTCACTAAGTTAATCTTCGCTGAATGCAATCCACCCTTTGCCTGCTTAATGGCTAAATTTAACTGCTGGTAATAGCTAAGGCTTGATTCCCAACTCATTCCACCAATAATGCCAATAGTTTTCATCGCTAACAGTTACTCCTGTTACCACTTAGTGGGTTTCTCTATTTCATAGAGCTCGTCGGCAATACTATCGATACGATTTTGTACTACTGCCTGAGCATCTTGTAAGCCTTGATTGTAGTAAAAAGCCCCTATTTCTTCAGAGAAGAAATCCAACAAAAACTCTGCATCAAATTGGCCTATCTCAATGTCCAATTGCTGCTCACAATAGCCTTGAATTTTGTTTACCAACGCCGTTTTCTGCTCACTAGAAAACTCTATTTTTGACATGACTAGTCCTTATTCAAGCACTGATTAATCTGCTCTTCAGTTTTTATCTGTTGCTGCCAATAGCCCACATTTATCCAGTGGCCAAACTTAAAACCCACACGTTCAAACTCTGCCACTTTATGAAAGCCCAAATACTCATGCAGTTTAATGCTTGCTGGATTTGGTAACGCTATACCTGCAATTACGGTGCTTATAGGGTAGTCGGATAATCGCTCTAACAAGGCTTGATACAATCTCTTACCAATGCCTTTACCTGCTGCGCTATTGGCAATGTAGATTGAACTTTCTACTGAGAAACGATAAGCACTCCTCGGCTTCCAAGGGCTCACATAGGCGTACCCGAGAATTTCACCAGCTTCTTCAAATACCAACCAAGGCAGTTGTTTCTGAATACTGGCGATACGCTCCGCCATAACTCCTTGACTCACTAGCTGCTCTTCAAACGTAGCACCACTAGTCTCAACGTAATAATTATAGATTTGGCAAATCTGCTGACTATCACCCTCTCGAGCATCCCTAATACATTCTGTCATAAGCTAAACATCCTTACTTCTGCTCAACAATTGCTCAACTCCAGTCAAACTTACAACCTAAATAAGCAACGGTTTTTCAACACAATTACCTTTTTACATATTGGAATGACCTAATTATCTTAACTGTCATAATTATTGGCTTTAATATTATGAAACCCCATTTAAGCAAACGCTTTAACGGAAGTTAATCAATAAGTTGGAGAATTACTCCAGAATTTCAGGGACTAGACATGCGACTCACACTAATGCTTATACTTATAATAAGCTCAAGCCCCAGCCTAGCGTTCAATAGTTACAAACTTCATCCTTTGCCTAATGAGCGAATCAACGAAAACGCCCAAGTTAACTATTTATATCAAAACACCAGCAAAGGGCCATTTAGGGTACGTATTGAAGGCTTAGTTGGGCATGTTGAGAATTACGCAATCTTAAAGATCAATTGTGCGGCAGATGGCGGCGTTCAAGTACACCATAACCTAGTTAGCAATAACAACGCTCGACTAAACAACCAACAAGCTTTTCCACCTTTTAATCAGGTATTTAGCCCTAAACAAACTAATGCCTTAAACAATCAAAAGAGCTTTCAGCTTACTCACGCAAGTATTAACATCGGCAACCTTAGCATTCCAGCATCTACCATTTCACTTGCCGGTTTTTCAGAAACTTACCAACGAGTAAAAACACTCTGCTCAGAGCAAAAAATCGCCTCAAAACGTTAGCGCTAACACAGTTTAATTAAAAAGCTCACGAATTTGTCATACAAACTTGAATGCACTTTTTAGCTTCTGTATATTTCAATCAAAACGGAAAAACAGGCTAATAATTAAACGAATTATAAAGATATTTATCAAGGAACTTTCGTGAGAACATTAGCAACAATGATTGGATTGCTTAGCACGCTGTCTTTTCAATCATGGGCATTTAATAGCCATTTGGTAGAAACCACTCCTGCGGAGTTTATCAATGCCAATGCCCAAATAAACTATCAAAGCTATACCACTAGTAAAGGTAAGCGCCCAGCGGGAATCCGTGGGTTAGTTGGTATCGTCGATGGCTATGCAGTTTTAAAACTAAGCTGCGCCAATGATGGTAGCGTTTCGGTTAAACACAACCTACTAAATGGCCCAAGCCAACATGTATCTGTTGATAACCAAGCACTTAAAACTACTCTTAGCCAAGTTAACTATAGCTTGAGTTCGATGGAGCAAGTTGAACAACTAAAACAAGGCAGATACTTGTTATTTAGTGAGCAAGCTATTACCACTGGAAACTTAAAACTAGATAGAAAGGCAATATCGCTTAAAGGCTTTACCGCCACTTATGATCGCATGCAGCACTTATGTACTACTGGCCATTTTGATTTGGCTATGCGCTAGATAAAAAAGAGCAGCCAATGGCTGCTCTTTATATCGCTCTGACTACACTGATTCTTTCACTCAGCCTACCCTAATTGCTTAGTAAAATGATGGCTCTTAATATCAAAACCATTACGTAAGTAAAAGCGGTGCGCACCAAAGCGCTGCACACCAGAGCCTAAATGAAACTGCTCGCAACCCTGTTGTTTAGCGTAATTTTCCAACCACTGTAGCAACTGCAAACCAACTCCTTTAGAGCGTGCGTTTTCTATCGTGACTAGATCATCTAAATACAAATGCTTTCCCCAAGACAGCTTCCAGCCGATAACAAAACCAGCCACCGCAGCCACTTGCTCATCCATGGTTAAATAAGCCAATTGATAGCCCTGCTGCAGCTGTAAGCTGATTTGCTCAATCAACTGCTCCTTACTAAAGCTGGGGCGAAGCAACAACATTACGTCGGCAAGTTTGGCTAAATCATCTTGAGGCTCGAATAACTGAATACGCATTGCTTCTCTCGATAAAATATTTACAGTGTTTTCATCATCCACACATCACAACCGCTGTGAATGCTATTAACAAAAGGCTCTGACAAATGGTTAAAACCTAAAGACTGGTACAAGGCAATAGCCGACTCCATGGTGCTTAAAGTATCTAAGTAGCACTGCTGATAACCACGTTGTTTTGCTTCTTGTAAACAATGCTTGGCTAGGGCCTTACCAATACCTTGGCCTCGGCATTGTGGATTAACAAATAGCTTACGTAGCTCACAGGTTTTTGAAGCATCGTCTAATTCTGCAATACCTCCACAACCTACAACTTGGTTTTGCCGCAACGCCACCCAATAACCCCGTTGAGGCTCACGGTAGTTCAGGCTCATTGCTTCTACTTCTGGATCAGAAGGTCCAAAGCCATCACCTATAGCGCCAAATTCACGGCCGCCACGCTGAATAAGCTGTTTAACTGCTTGGTTATGAGAGGCATCAATGGGATGAATCGTAAAACTCAAAACCATCTCCTAGTATTAAGCTTTATACTGTAGAAAAATCAAAGCCTTGTTAGAAGGACTCTAACAAGGCTGTTTGACAATATTATTTCGAGGCTACGCTGGCAGTTTCTTCTTCAGTGTCAGGGTCTGCAAACACCTCGGCCACAGAGCTACGGGTTAACTCACCCTTAAGGTTGCCATCTTCATCTACCACCGGTAAAGAGAACTCGGTTTCTAAACTCTCGGTAAGTACACTTTCAATGATCGCATCAGGTGAAACCGTAGGCACATCTTGATACTCACAAGATTCAAACTGCTCATTATCTTTGTTGATTGAAGCTTCTTCTAAAGCATCTTGAGTAACAATGCCTTGATAACCTTCTTCGGTTACGTGGTAGGCATAATCACCCTTGATTTTCTTCATCTGCTGTAAAGCTTCACTGATGGTATCGGCCGTAATCCGGCGAGCAGGTGGCTGCATCACGGTTTCTACCGTTAAGGCGCGAGCTCTGTTCACGTCTTTAACAAAGGCTTCAACGTAATCTGTTGCTGGGTGCAACAAAATGTCGTCTGGCGTGCCTTGCTGAACCACTTCACCATCTTTAAGGATGGCAATTTTGTCGCCTAAACGTAGTGCTTCATCTAAATCATGAGTAATAAAGATAATGGTTTTATGCAAGGTTTCTTGTAGCTCGATGAGCTGATCTTGCATTTCACTGCGGATCAGCGGATCAAGAGCTGAAAAGGCTTCGTCCATCAACAGTATCTCTGCGTCGGTACATAAAGCGCGAGCTAAACCAACCCGCTGCTGTTGTCCGCCAGAAAGTTGCGCCGGATACTGCTGCTCGTAACCATTTAAACCTACGGTATCTAACCACTCTTGGGCTTTAGCTATGCGTTGCTCTTTAGCCACACCTTGTACAGTGAGGCCATAAGCGACGTTTTCAATCACGGTGCGATGTGGCATTAAACCAAAGCGCTGAAATACCATCGACATTTTATGACGACGAAAATCTTGCAACTCTTTAGAGCTCAACTTCATCACGTCGGTGCCTTCAATGCTAATCACCCCTTCAGTAGGGTCGATTAAGCGATTGAAGTGACGAATAAGGGTAGATTTACCCGAGCCCGATAAGCCCATAATGACGTAAATCTCACCCTGTTGAATCTCAAGGTTAATATCTTTTAGGCCTAGCGTGTGGCCAGTATCAGCTAAGATCTTGTCTTTGCTTTCTCCGGCTTTAACCCGCGGCATTACCTGTTTAGGATTCTCACCAAATAGCTTGTACAAGCCCTGAATTTTAACGAGCGGCTCAGTCATGCTTTAGTCCTTGAAGGTGAGCTTGGGTGCGCTTGGCGTAGGCTTGCGACACACGGTCAAAGATAATCGCTAAAGCAACAATGGCTAAACCGTTAAGTAAACCCAAGGTGAAATATTGGTTAGTAATAGATTTTAATACTGGCTGGCCTAAGCCTTTTACCCCAATCATGGAGGCAATAACTACCATTGATAAGGCCATCATAATGGTTTGGTTAATCCCGGCCATAATAGTTGGCATCGCAAGGGGCATTTGCACCCCAAACAAACGTTGCCAGGTGCTAGCGCCATAAGCAGTGGCGGCTTCTAGTACTTCTTTGTCCACTAAACGAATACCAAGATTGGTTAAGCGAATAACTGGGGGAATGCCGTAAATAACCACCGCAATCACACCGGGTATTTTGCCAATACCTAACAACATCACTACGGGAATTAAGTACACAAAGGCAGGCAGCGTCTGCATCACATCGAGCATAGGCGTAATAATGGCTTGGGCACGATTGGAGCGAGCCATTATAATACCGATGGGTATGCCCAAGGCGATTGCCAGCATGGTACAAACGGTAATAATGCTCATGGTTCGCATCATGTCTTCCCACATGCCAAAGTAGCCCACCAACAACAGCGATACCACTGAACCAATTACCAATTTCCAAGATCGACTGGCTAAATACACTAATCCGGCACAAACAATGAGTACCAACCACCAAGGCGTGGTGATTAGCAATTTTTCAAACCAAACTAAAAACTGCAGCAGGGGATCAAAAAACGATTCGATGGCCTCGCCATACTCGCGGGAAAAATTACGATAAGCACCATCTAAAGACTTACGAATAACGGTGAGATCGGCTCGACTCATTTGTGGAAAACGTTCCAACCATGACGAATCCGCCATAACAAACTACCTCTATATAAAAACGCGAAAGGCCAACCTAAGGTTGGCCTTTTTGTACTTAAACTACATACTGGCTAGGGCTTTACTTACCTTAGCGGCAACATCTTCTGGTACCCAAGCCTTCCAACTTTCTGGATTCTCACTTAGGTAGTGATACATAGCGGCATCACCATCGGCTTGGTTATCTTCCATCCATGCCAATAGCTCGTTCATTTGCGCATTAGTAAACGAACGCTTAGTGATGTATTCATAAGCAGCGGGTGCTTTGCTAGCAAAATCTTCAGTAGTTACCGAATGCACCGCCGAAGGTGGATACATAGTTACTTTAGGGTTTTCACAGTCTTCTTGAGTAGTACAGGTCAAGAATTCTTGCTCGTCGATACCATTACCAGTATCCACTTTAACCATTTTGTATTTACCTAGCACTGCGGTAGGTGCCCAGTAGTAACCAAACCAACCTTGCTCACGAGCGTAGGCTTTTGCAATTGAGCCAGATAAGCCCGCGCCTGAGCCTGGATCAATCAATTCAAAACCTGATTTTTCAAGTTCTAAAGCGTTAAAGAGGTTGTTGGCAGAGATTTGGCAGTTCCAGCCAGCTGGACAGCCATAGAAGCCGGAAAGCTCTTTGCTTTCTGGGTGAACAAATAATTTAGCGTGTTTTTTAACACCTTCGATAGTGGCGATTTCTGGGTATTGGTCAACTAAGTATTGAGGAACCCAAAAGCCTTCTTCGCCGCCGTCAGATAATGATTTACCTGCAAAACGTAAGCGCTTTTCAGCAACACCACGTTCTAGCGTTTCTTTAGCAGAGTTAGTCCATAACTCGGGGGCAATGTCTGGTTCGCCTTTTTCCATCATAGAGACGGTAGTTGGCATGGTATCCCCTGGCACCAATTCAGCGTCACAGCCGTAGCCATGTTCTAAAATAAATTTATCTACATTGGCAATAACTGTTGCAGAACTCCAGTTCATGTCGGCAATGGTTACACTGCCACAGCTGTCTTCTGCTTGAGCAAAACCGCTCACCAGAAGCAGTGCTGCGTATCTTAGCTTCATATCCCTATCCTTCCCTTTGTGTGCTTTCTTAGCGCCTAGGATCATACACTTCAAATAATTAGAGTTCAAATTAACTGCTGTGTATACCCTGCGCCTTAAGTATGGGATATACTCCCGAAAAAACCAATTTGGCCCGCTACCACTTATGCAAAAACCTGCTTACTGGCAAGACGTTCTCATTTCTTTGCGAAAAATTATTCGCGCGACCGATCTACAATCTAAACGGATTGTGAAAGCCTGTGGATTAACCATTCCGCAAGTTATGGTTTTAAGAGCAATAGAAGATTTAGGAACCGTAACAGTGAAGCACCTCTCTGATGAGGTATCACTAAGCCAGGCTACGGTTACAACTATCTTGAATCGATTAGAAGAACGCCAATTGATTGAGCGAATTCGCAGCGCAAGCGATCGACGCATTGTTAACCCGCGGCTCACCGAGCAAGGTATTGGTATTCTCACAACAGTACCGCCACTGCTACATGAAGAATTTATTCAGCGCTTTGAAAGCTTGCAAGACTGGGAAAAAACGCAAATCCTGTCATCTTTGCAGCATATTGCATCAATGATGGACGCTCAATCCATCGACGCATCACCCTTATTAGATATTAATGCACCACATAAAGATCTAAACAAATAAACCTAAAATAGTTATAGCTCAAACTAATTTTCAGTATCAGCAGCAAGACCCGAAAGGCTCAAGATGTCGGTAGCAACACCATCTAAACTATGTTGATTTTTCTTCGCCCAATACTGCTTAATGCCCTGCTCTCCTTGTTTGCTTGCCCAATTGGCCAAATCGTCACGCTGTGCCACAAAGTCATAAAAGGGCACCGACATGCCACACGAGCTTTGCACCATATCAATGTCTAGCAAGTAAAGCTGCCGCGCTCCTACTTGCTCTGGAAACAACTCAATATATTGCTGCCACTCAGCATCACCACGGTGTAGCGCTTTAGCTTGGCCATATAACCGTAGAATCACAGGCTTGCCTTCAAAGGCGCAAAACATAATGGTCATACGCGAGTTTTGTTTTAAGTGGGCGGCTGTTTCGTTACCGCTACCGGTTAAATTGAGCCACACAATTTGCTGCTGGTTAAGCACCCGAAACGAGTCCATGCCTTTGGGTGATAGATTCACCTTGCCTTCGGCCGCTGCTGTAGCCACAAAAAACATCTTTTGCTGTGCGATAAACTCAATATGCGGGGGAATCATCGCACTAAATTGCTTGCCCATTTTTACCTCAAAACAATAATCAAAACCTATGCTTACTTACTAAGGTAACAAGCAATGTTTAATTCTCACTACATTGCCCAGCAATTAATCATCAAGGAATTATAAATTTGATCTGAGTCACGCTTTGCAATCTTATCGTATACCTCAAATGCTGCCCTATCTAAGCTATACAAAAGCATGGAGGCTATATGCACAAGACTCTCTTTTTGATGATATTTTTATCATCAATATGTTCTGCTAAAACCTTAAACATTCCCGGCTCGCCAAACGGTAATACCTTGCCCTTTGTGCTGGCCAAAGAAATCGTTAAACGCAGCGATATTTATGACTCTGTAGGTTACCCCTATGGCGATGCTGGCGAAATTTCCTTTGCTAAAACCGTTGCCGATTTAAATGATGGAGTACTCGATCTTTTTTGGACAGCCACCTCGGCCGACCGCGAGCAACAACAAAGTGCAGTGTATTTTCCGCTATACCGCGGCACCTTAGGTATGCGCTTAGGCATTGTTGAGCAAGAGAAAAGTGAAACCTTTAAACAAGTAACCAGCTTTGCGCAAATGCGCCAATATATTCCCTGCCAAGGTAAATTGTGGGCCGATACGGCCATTCTTGAAGCTAACGGTATTAAAGTGGCTAAGAGCTTGGGTTACGGCAACATTTTTGCGATGTTAGAAGCTGACCGTTGTGACTACTTCCCACGGGGTATTTTTGAACCTTGGAGCGAAGTTAAACGTGAAGCCAAATATAAGCTCACAGTAGATAGCTATGTCATGTTGCGCTACAAAATGCCGTTTTTCTTTTTTGTCAAAAAAGACAATCAAAGCTTAGCCAAACACCTCAACGATATTCTTTATCAGATGTTTGAAGATGGCAGTTATCAAAAAATGTTTCTTAATGATCCAGATGTAAAGAATGCCTTAGAACTAGGCAAACTAGAAAAACGTACCATTTTTGATTTAGAAAACCCCTACCTTACTGACAAAGTAAATGCCATTCCGCAGAAGATTTGGTTTGACCCACTGGCTGGACAATAATTTATGAAAACAATTACCGCAAAACTCGCCTCGCTACTTGTTGTTGTTATTCTCGTGTCTGGGGTCATTGTAATCAGCGCATTATATTGGCTTAGCAGCGCGTCGTTGAACCAGCAATACCAAAACGACAAGTTAGCCCTCACTAAACAAATGAGCATTATTCTTAAAGAACCGGTGTTTGTGTATGACTTCGATGTCATTAAAGCCACGATTGATGCCTTTATCGATGAGCCGATGATTGCAGGCATCAAGGTAAGTGATCAGCGTGGCAAGCTAATGGCCGAAAATCACGACTCTGGTTTTAGCCCAGATGAAACCATTAGCATTGATTTAGATTGGGATGGTAAGCCGCTTGGCACCATCGAAATTGGCATCACCAAACAGGCCATTAACAGCGCCCTAAGCAATGAGTTAAGCGAGGACATCCTTACTATTATTTTCATGACCGCGCTAATTATTGTGTTGCTGATTCTAGCGCTACGTAAAGTGATTATTGCACCGCTAGCCAATGTGAATAGGGTACTGGCAGGCATTGCTCAAGGCGATGGCGATTTAACCGCGCGCATTCCCGTAACCAGCGAAGATGAAATTGGCCAACTTGGCCACAACTTCAATAGCTTTATCGAAACCGTACAAAGTATTGTTCAAGATATGGCCGAGGCCGCAACCCAACTAGAACTAGTATCTGAGAGCGTGCGGGTAATTAACGACAAAAACACTGCCAATACCTTTGAGCAAACAGAGCTGACATCTACCTCATTAACCAACTTGCAGCAGCTAGGCATCGCCACCAAAGAAATTGCAGGCAACGCCGAAAACACAGCCTCTCGCACTCAGCAAGCTTACCAATTATCCATGGATGGCCATAAAGCCATTGATGACAACATTGCTCAGGTAAGCGAGCTAGTGAAAAATCTTGATCGCACCGCCGATGAAGTCACCAGCCTCAAGCAAGTAAGTGACAACATTGGCAGCGTATTAGATGTGATTAAAGGCATTGCCGAGCAAACTAACTTACTGGCCTTAAATGCCGCCATTGAAGCAGCCCGTGCTGGTGAGTCTGGCAGAGGGTTTGCGGTAGTTGCCGACGAAGTACGTGCTCTCGCCAGTAAAACTCACGAATCGACCTCTGAAATTGAGTCGATTATTGGTGATTTACAAAGCCAGGCAGAAACCTCTTACCAAGCTACCCAAGCCGGTAAAGAAATGGTCAGTCAAACCATCTCATCTGCCGAAGGCACTGGCGAATCGTTAGTGCAAATTAACCAAGAGATGAACTCGGTTAATGACATGATCACCATGATAGCTAGCGCCAGTGAAGAGCAATCTAATGTTACCAGCGCCGTTACTGCTGATATGGAATCCTTGAGTCTTGGTGCGCAATCTCTTAGTGAAGACAGCAAACAACTACAACAAGCCACCGAAGATTTATTAGAAGTGGGCCATCAGATGGTGACTCAAGTAAACCGCTTTAAGTATTAAGTTATTAGGGCCTGTTGATCTTTGGTGTTGAAATTTTATTCAAGATAAGCGGGCTTTAATCGCGGCGAGCACTTTGAAACCTAGTGGGCTAAGTGAAAAGTGTTCAACGAAGAGTAAAGTTCGCTTATCCGAACCCTTCGGGGCAGCATTTCTTAGCCATTTATTCGGCGTTAGCGAGTGATTATTAAGCCCACTTAACTTCACACTCACTGCCTTGCCTAAATGGCTAATAAATTGCTGTAAAAACCATCAGCAAAGATCAACAGGCCCTAGCTACACAACTTAAAAGCTTAAGCCTTTGCTTAAGCTTTTTATTTTCTCGATTAACGGGCTTATTTAGCTGACTAGTGTTTGGCGAGAATAGAATCTAAATGGCTAGCAAAAGCTTTGCGATCGGCTTGGCTAAGCGCAGCAGGCCCGCCGGTATGCACGCCGCTAGAGCGCATCGTGTCCATAAAGTCACGCATGTTTAGTCGCGACTTAATGTTGCTTTTTGTATAGAGTTCACCTCGGGGACTTAAGGCTTGAGCCTGCTTGGTGATCACTTCATCGGCTAGAGGAATATCTGAGGTAATCACTAAGTCACCAGCAGCCACCCTCGCCACAATCTCATTATCAGCCACATCAAAACCGGCGCTAACTTGTAGACTACTAATCACCTTAGAAGGTGGTGTTTTTATATATTGATTAGCCACTAACGTAAGCGGTATTTGGGTTCGTTCGGCGGCCCGGAACAAAATCTCTTTAATCACCACTGGACAGGCGTCGGCATCAACCCAAATTTTCATGGCATTCTCTCTTAAAACAATAATGCCGCTACTATGCCCAAGTGGCTGCTAATTACAAGCTAAGGCGCATATCAATGTTATACACATCGGTTTGAAAACCGCCATATTCAACAAAGCCGCAACGTTGATAAAAATGTCGCGCGCGATGATTACTCTGCTGCGTTCCTCCCATCAATACTAAGCTACGAGCCCCTTGCCGCTTAAACTCAGTCATCAAGGATTGCATCGCCGCCATAGCAAGCCCAGCGTTTTGATAGTCATCGGCAATGCAGGGGGCAAGTATCACATCAAGTTCTGCTTGTAAGCTAACTCCCTGCACATAATAGCGCTGGTATTCAGGCTCTAAAATTTTCCGCTCGAAGATGAAATAGCCGACAATTGCGGCACCATCGGCAATCACCCAACGCTGTGCGCTGTCATCGGCAAGCGCTTCACACAAATGCTGAGCATACTCACTGCTTAAAGGATGAGGCCCAAAGCGGCTGCGACTGGCTTCACTTAATTCGACAAAAAACGCTCCTAGTGCCACTGCATCTTGATCATTAAGCAGCCTGAGCAAAAAGTCTTGACCATCTTTAGCTTTTATTGGGAACTGCGACATATCATCTCTTGCTATTAAATTGCGTTGAATAAGATTACTTTGGCGGCAAACTGTGCACAAAGTTGAGGCAATATTGTAACCACTGCTCACGTTGCTTAGGCTCAAGCAAACCCTTTGGCGAAACGTAGATCATTCCTTTCATTGGTTTTCCAGTAAAGGTCATTTCGGAAGCAAATTCTAAGCGTAAGCAGTCTTGATATTGATTTGGTCCAACTCGCGCCATTAGTTGCATATCAACAATGCCACAACACATATGGCCAGCCACCATGAAGCACAAGCCACCAAACATCTTACGTTCACTAAACTCAACTTGGCTGGCTAGCGCTTGGCGAATTTTTTCAGCCAATTCCAAATCGTAGGCCATTATTCACTCACCTCAAAAATAGAATCAATCACCAACGGCAAGTTGGCGCGCAGCGACGTAGCACCAAATACTGAGCGAGCATGTAAACCCTTATCACCAAATACTTCCACCATCAATTTAGAGCAGCCATCTAGCACTGCTGGGTGTTGCTCAAATTGCTCGGTGGCATTGATGAAACCCTGTAACTTCACAACTTGGCTTACTCTATCTAATGAACCTAGATGTTGCTGCACTGCCGCTAAAATATCTAAGCCAGCCAAACGGGCAAACTGCGCCCCTTGCTGGTGAGTAAACTCTCTGCCAATTTTACCCTTTGGCGGCTCCTGTAAACCGGCAACCGGCCCCTTGCCCGAGACATAAAGTAAATTGCCTGTTTGTACACAATTACTATAACTGGCGGCAGGGCCTGTTGGTTTAGGTAAACTAATTCCTAGCTCTAACAAACGCTCGGCTATACTCATTAAGTGACTCCCTAACAAAATATCGTTAATACCCTTTATTGCCTTCAGACTAGCACGATTTCAGCAGCCCGCTTTTGCTAGCTCAATATTGGCGCTTAACCCTAACTTACTGTAAGCTGCACGCCCGCCACTTAGCGGCCATACTTACTATCACAAGAGACCAACTATGAGCTTTGACTCCCTGGGTTTATCTAAACCTTTATTAGACGCCGTAGCAGCACAAGGTTACGACACGCCCTCTCCTATTCAAGCCAAAGCCATTCCTGTGATTTTAGAAGGCAAAGACATCATGGCCGCCGCGCAAACCGGCACCGGTAAAACAGCAGGTTTTACCTTGCCATTGCTAGAATTGCTAAGTAAAGGACCTAAAGTGCGCGCCAATCAAGTTCGCGCCCTTGTGCTCACCCCAACACGTGAGCTAGCTGCGCAGGTTGGCGAAAGCGTGAGTACTTACGGCAAGAACATGGACCTAAGTTCTACGGTAGTATTTGGTGGAGTGAAGATTAACCCACAAATGCAAAAGCTGCGTCGTGGCGCAGATGTGCTGGTAGCAACTCCTGGCCGTTTATTAGATCTTTACCAGCAAAACGCGTTTCGTTTTCAGCAGTTAGAAGTGATTATATTTGACGAAGCTGACCGCATGTTAGACATGGGTTTTATTCACGACATTAGAAAGATTTTGGCCTTGCTGCCAAAACAGCGCCAAACCTTAATGTTCTCGGCTACCTTCTCAGAAGAAATTAGAACACTGGCCAAAAGCTTAGTTAAAGACCCCGTTGAAGTATCGGTAACACCACCAAACGCAACTGCCAAAACCGTAAAACAGTGGATTGTACCGGTAGATAAAAGTAAAAAGTCTGGCCTACTTACTCAGCTGATTAAAGATAATGATTGGCAGCAAGTATTGGTATTTAGCCGTACCAAACATGGCGCCAACCGCTTAGCCAAACATTTAGAACAACGCAAAATCTCAGCAGCTGCGATTCACGGCAATAAAAGCCAAGGCGCACGTACCCGTGCACTGGCCGAATTTAAAAGTGGTGATGTACGAGTATTAGTTGCCACCGATATTGCCGCACGTGGCTTAGATATCGATCAGTTGCCGCAAGTGGTGAACTTTGATTTACCTAATGTGGCCGAAGATTACGTGCACCGCATTGGCCGTACTGGCCGAGCGGGCTCAACAGGTCAGGCAGTGTCTTTGGTATGTGCTGATGAAGTGGGAGATTTAATTGGCATCGAGCGACTCACTGGCCAGTTATTAGAACGTAAAGAAGTAGCCGGTTTTGAACCAAGCACCCAGTTACCAGTAACCCGCGATACTCGCCCCTTAAAAGCTAAAAAGCCGAAGAAGCCTAAAAGTCCACGTAGCGAACATAAAGATGGTCAGCGCTCTAGCGAAAATGCTCGTGGTAACAAACCGGTCGGAAAAAATCGCCGCCATACTGGGGGTGGCACCAATAAGACCAGTCGCCGCTTTGCTAAGCCTAATACAAACAACTCGGGCAACAGATAACAAAAAGCCGGTGACATCACCGGCTTTTTTCTAGGCTAAAAACTCTCTTCTAGCCGATTTACTGGTTTTAAACTTGCCGCCGTAGGCCGAAGTTTGGGTGCTTGAGCTTGCGTCCATCACCCCGCGTGCTTTCACGCAGAAATGGGTTGCCTCGATGCTAATAGCTACGTCTTCGGTTCCCAATAAACTTTGTAAGGCCACCAGCACTTGTTGAGTTAAGCGCTCTTGTACCTGCGGACGCTGCGCAAAGAAGCGCACAATGCGGTTAATTTTTGACAAACCAATAATGTGGTCTTTAGGAATGTAAGCAACTTTCGCCAAGCCATCGATGGTAACAAAATGGTGCTCACAGGTGCTGGTAAAGGCGATATCTGACACCTTCACCATCTCTTCCACGGCCATTTTATTTTCAATGATGCTGATTTTCGGGAAGCGCGAATAATCTAAACCCGAGAACACCTCATCAACAAACATTTTTGCAATGCGGTGTGGGGTTTCAGCCAAGCTATCATCACTTAAATCTAAACCCAAGGTAGCCACTACATCAGTCAAAGAGGCTTTTATCTTATTGTACTTCTGCTCATTGCTTAATTGATTGTCCACTAAGGGAGTTTCTATCCCTTTCTCAATCAACGCTTGGCGTACTTGAATTGCCTCTGGTGACAAGCAAGCGTCTTTTCTAAATTGTTTTTCAGCTAACGCTACTTTCATAATCACTTCCTTTAGATAGTTTCTTGGTTCACCCGCTACGGTTTAGTTAACAACACTATTAACCCTAGACCAGATGGCGACCACCGTCTAAGCCGATGGTGCGACCGGTTATATATTTGCTAGCCAGCAAGTAGTTAACCGCTGCTACTGCTTCACTCGCGCCCGGCTCAAGCGCCATTAATGACTTTGCCAAGGCCTTTGTCCGATACTCCGGAGGATCATCTTGGTTAAACATTAACAACGAGGGCGCAATACTATTCACTTTTACCGCTGGTGCAAGCTTAGCGGCAAAAGAATGGGTTAAATTAGCTAAACCCGCTTTACTGGCCGCATAAGCAATATGCTTGCTGCTGCCTTTATCTGCGACATAATCCGTCATATGAATAATGTCGCTAGCTTGTTGATCTTGATGATTTTTTAGCAGCTCTTCAAAGGCGATATTGAGCTGATAAGGCGCACTCACATGCACACTCCACATGGCTTGCATTAATTGGTGCTGATTATCTAGCGCGGTATTGTTTAACCACTGCGAAGCATTATGGATAACAGCACGTAAGGCAGAGTAGTTTTCTAGTACGTAAGCAATAAACTGGCAAATGCCTTGCTCGTCGCTAAAATCGGCAATGATGCAGTCTGCGCCTTTATCTCGTAAGGCTTGTACCGCAGGTTTGTCACTACGATAGGTCACAATCACTGAGTAACCTTGCTGCAGTAAATCTTCTGCAATCGCTAAGCCTAAGCGCTGGGTACCGCCAGTAATTAACACTGGTGCACTGGCTTTAGTTAGCTTACTCGGCATCACGCGAGCCCGATAAAGTCACCGAAACCGAATCTGCAAATCGTAAGGCATGCGGTTTATCTACGGTGATGCTGGCGTTAATTACCCGCGGTTCATCCATTGCTAGAGTAAGCAAGTCGGCACACAGTTTTTCCAGTAGGCGAAAGTGGCCTTGCTCAACGTGGGCGATCATCGCTTTGGTAATCACTTTGTAGTTAAGCGCTAAATCCTCACTATCCGCTTCGCAGGCTTTACTCGCTTGGTAACGAATTTCGGCGTTTATCACCACGTCTTGCTGTTTGCTAAGCTCTTCTTCGTTAAAACCAATATATGTTCGCAAGCGCAAATTGGTAATGGTAATTAAAGCCGGTTCGAGCCGGAAACTATTAGCCAGTGGCGCCAAGTTAGAAACATTTGTTTTAGACACGTTGCTCATAGAGCTCTCTCTTTATATTTAAATTGCTTACTACATACCTAGCCCAGTTTGCAGGGCTTTAACAGCTGAAACGTTTTTTTGCTGTCGTTTGTGTGAAGGCAAGCTAAGACTGTTTTTGAATCACCAAACTTACCGAGCCCACTTTAAATCCAAATTTTCGCATCACCGACTCATTCACAATGGTGGTTGAGTTAACCAAATACATTTTGTCTTCAACCACTACATCTAGCGGTTTGCCTTTATATTGCAAAGTGAGCACATAGTCCATAAACAAGGCATTGCCTGCCAGGTGCATCTTGGCGGGTTGGCTAACATCGTTAGCACTGGCTAGGTAGCTACCATCTTCCTGCTTAACCAAAGTCCAAATGCGTTGCTGCTTCTCGCCATCGTCAAAAACAAAATGCTCATCAAGAGTGCCTACCCCTTGCTCGTCCCAGCTAGCATCGATGGTTACGTTAAAATAACGAATCAATTCTCCCGAACGGTTTTTAACAATGCCATGCGCGCTAAGTTGGCCATCAAAAAAGTTTTCCAAAACCAACGCAGGTTGGTTGTCTGCATAACTGGAAACATCGGCACTAGAACAGCCCCACAAACCTGCCAGTAGGCTAAGTAATAAGAGGTATTTTCGATGTACGCTAGAGGCTAGTTGCATATCTATCTACGCCAGTTTTAACAATTACTCTTAAAACGGCTAGTGAGTGGGAATAGATCTACAGGCTTGAATTATTTGTTAATTCCAATCGCGGGGGGCACTTTCTAGGCATTTTACACAGGAGAGTTCTTTGCCAAGCATGCTAAAACGCCCCTGGTAATTAAGCACCCACGGTCGGTTTTGCCATGGCGGCTGGTGACGAACGTGTTGATAGTGGCCACAAGCTAACCGAGCGACCCAATGGCGCTCTTCGTCTAACTGAAAGCCAATTATTATTTGTAGCATTGCCATCCTTAGCGGCTAAACATTTCCCTTAACACCATGTGCGTACGCACCATCACCATTTTTTCCATTTGCTCTAGCTGCAAACGAATGTCTTCTAGTCGAGCCATTGAGGCCACTTCAACGTACAGCAACATATCTACGTCACCTGAAATGGCCTGACAGCGTTTAATTTCCGGAATGCCGCGCATAATCTCGGCATAAGCTTCACAATTGTGCTCTTTGTAGCGCAGCTCTAAATGCGCAGCAATCGGCGCTTGCTCGCTATGGGTGCCCAAGCTAGCGTGATAGCCACTGATCTGCCCACTGCTCTCTAAATTGGCGATGCGCTCGGCGGTGGCCGAACGCGAAAGGTTTACCTGTCGAGCAATTTGACTCACCGGAGTACGCGCATTGGCCACTAACATAGCGACAATTTTTTGATCAAACTTATCCAAGCACTTACTTCCCTTTAATCACCCTATTTAACATGACCAAGCTTTTTTACGGATTAAGCTAAACCGACTCTGGCGCGAACCACGCCAGCTCTTTGTGCAACTCTGTAACGCTGCCTACAACAATTAAAGATGGGCTTTCGGCTTGCTGCGCCAACTTTGGTAGTTCAGCTAAGCTGCCAGTTAATACGCGCTGCTGCGGCGTAGCACCACGCTCAATTATGGCGCAAGAGGTGGTATCGGCTAAGCCATTTTTAATCAGATTTTCCTGAATGGTTGGACACTGCTTAAGGCCCATATAAAACACCAAGGTGTGATTAGAATGCGCTAAGGAAGGCCAATCAATATCTTCACCATGTTGTTTTAGATGGCCGGTAATAAATTGCACACTTTGCGCATGGTCGCGATGGGTAAGTGGAATACCCGCATAGGCAGTACAGCCCACCGCGGCAGTAATGCCAGGCACCACTTCAAAAGCTAAGTTTTCGGCTGCTAATGATTGCAACTCTTCACCGCCTCGGCCAAAAATAAACGGGTCACCGCCCTTTAACCTAACCACGTGTTTGCCTAACTTGGCTTGGTCTACCAAAATTTGGTTAATTTCATCTTGCGGTACAAAGTGATGATCAAGTTTTTTGCCAACGTACACCATCTCTGCGGTAGGCGAAGCTAAATCGAGGATCTCTTGCGACACCAAACGGTCAAATACAATGACATCGGCTGTGCGGATGCGCTTCACCGCCTTTACGGTAAGCAAGTCTGGATCACCAGGCCCTGCACCAACCAGCGAAACAAAACCCAGCTCGTTAATAGCGGTAGATGAAGAGTGGGGCATTGTCTGTTTCCTTATTACTTGGTAGAGCGAATATTATATTTAGTGTAGCGGGCCTTAGGGCCAAAACCGTAGAGTATCAGTTCATAAGCTTCAAATACAAAAAAAACCCTAGCAACAGCAAGGGGTTATCATTTTGAGGTAAAACTACTGTGTATTGTGCTTAAGCAGCGTTACGTTGTGGCAAGGTTTTACCGTGAGTAACGTAAAGGCTTAGGCCAGTTACCAATAAGCCACCAACCAAGTTACCAAGAGTAACTGGAATTTGGTTCCATACTAACCAATCGGTGATAGTAAATTCAGCACCTAACATCATGCCTAATGGGAATAGGTACATGTTTACTACGGCGTGTTCAAATACCAAACCAAAGAAGATGAAGATTGGGAACCACATCGCCAATACTTTACCGCCAACGGTTTTAGAGGTCATTGCGCCAACTACACCTAAACACACCATCCAGTTACACAAGATGCCTTTAACAAACACCGTAATCCAACCGTTTAAGCCATGCTCGGCAAAGCCTAAAGTACGGGCTGTTGAAGCTTTAACAAAGGCTTGGCCTACTGCGCCAGGCTCAACACTAAAGTTCATGGTAAAGGTTAAAGCAACCAAAAACGCTACCGATACCGCACCAATAAGGTTACCTAAACCCACTAATAGCCAGTTACGAAGCACACCTTTGGCGGTGACACCTTCACGCTTTTCAAACAGCGACAATGGCGCTAATGCAAATACACCAGTTAGTAGGTCAAAACCCATAAGGTTCAAAATACAAAAACCAACTGGGAATACTAAAGCGCCCACAATAGGCATACCAGTTTGCACTGCTGCGGTAATTGCTACAGCTACTGCAATCGCTAAAATTGCGCCAGCCATAATGCCGCGCACAATGGTATCGCGAGTAGACATAAATACTTTGCTTTCACCGGCATCGATCATGGTTTGAACGAATTCAGCGGGTTTTACGTAAGACATAATGCTTCCTTAATTTTCTAAAATAAAATCTGTTATGCACTCACCGCAACACTGTCGGCTTTAATCTGCACCTTATAGCTCGCTACCGAGACCGTTGGGTTCTCTAGGCAGATGCCGGTTTCAAGATTAAAACGTTGCTTTTTAAGTGGGCTTGCTACCCAAAGCTGACCTTGATGCTCACAAATCAATCCGCGCGACAATACGTTCGAATTAGCAAAAGGGTCCATGTTATTAATGGCAAATACTTGCTCATTGTTACGTGGGCGAAAAAGGGCTATTTGCTGGCCATTTACTAGCGCGCAAATACCGGTACCTGGGATAATATCGTTTAACTTACAAACGGTTTCGAAACTCATGATTATGCCTCCAACTCAACGTGTAGAATGTCGCCTTTTGCCTGTGGGTGTTTCTCGGCAAAAGTAGCCGGGCGATGCTGTTCGCGCTCGCTAACAAACACTACGTTTTCATCACGTTGGTCGCTATTAATGAAATGAGCAAAACGTTTAAGTTGCGCTTCGTCGTTTAGAGTGTCGCTCCACTCACAGCTATAGCTCGCAACCAATTTAGCCACGTCGGCTTCTAGTTGTTGGTTAATGCCAAGCTTGTCGTTTACAACTACTTCACGCAGGTAATCAACACCGCCTTCTAGGTTCTCTAACCAAACCGAAGTACGTTGTAATTTGTCGGCGGTGCGAATGTAGAACATCATGAAACGATCTACGTATTTAATCAGGGTTTCTTGGTCTAAGTCTGCAGCCAGTAAATCACCGTGGCGCGGTTTCATACCACCGTTACCGCCTACGTACATATTCCAGCCCGCATCGGTGGCGATAATGCCTAAATCTTTACCTTGGGCTTCAGCACATTCGCGGGTACAACCCGATACACCAAACTTCATTTTATGAGGAGTACGAATGCCTTTGTAGCGGTTTTCTAGCATTACGCCCAAACCAACACTGTCTTGCACACCAAAACGACACCAAGTGCTACCTACACAGGTTTTAGCCATGCGTAAGGCTTTACCGTAGGCTTGGCCGGTTTCGTAACCAGCAGCAATTAACTTGCGCCAAATATTTGGAAGGTCATCTTTTTGCGCACCAAACAAACCAATGCGCTGGGCACCAGTCACCTTGGTATAAAGGGCATATTCTTCAGCCACTTCAGCCAATACGCCAAGTGCTTTAGGGGTAACTTCGCCACCGGCCATGCGTGGAATCACCGAATAGGTGCCGTCTTTTTGCATGTTGCCAAGGAAGTTATCATTGGTATCTTGCAGGCTTACTAACTCTGGCGCCAATACGTGGTCGCCCCAGCAAGAAGCTAAAATAGAGCCAACGGCGGGTTTACATACTTCACAGCCGTAACCTTTACCGTGTTTGTTTAATACCTGTTCAAAGCTTTTATGGCCTTCAATTCGAACTAGGTGGAACAGCTCTTGGCGTGAGTATTCAAAATGTTCACAAAGGTGGTTATTAACTTCTACGCCAGCTTTAGCCAACTCGGCATTTAGTACTTGGCCAATTAGCGGTAAACAACCACCACAGCCAGTACCTGCATTAGTAGAGGCTTTAATCTCGGCCATAGTCGTTTGGCCATCGGCCACTGCTGCAGCTATCTTACCTTTGGTAACATCGAAGCAAGAACAAATAACCGCTGAATCAGGTAAAGAGTCTGCGCCCATTGCAGGTTTTTCTGCACCCGCATGAGCAGGCAAGATAAGCGTGTCTGGATGCTCAGGTAAATCAATGTCGTTAAGTTTAAGCTGTAGTAAGTTGCCGTAATCAGCGGTATCGCCCACTAACACTGCACCTAATAGTTTTTTGCCGTCTTCTGAAACGATCAGGCGCTTATACACACCCTCTTCGTCGTTTTGGTAAACAAAACTCTTACAGTTTGGTGTGCGACCATTGGCATCACCAATGCTGCCTACCTTTACTCCCAGTAACTTAAGCTTGGCACTCATGTCTGCGCCTTCAAAAGCACTGTTGTTACCTAACAGGTGGTCTACCGCTACCTGCGCCATTTTGTAACCAGGCGCCACTAAACCAAAGAAACTCTCATTCCAAGAGGCACACTCACCAATGGCGTAGATGTTTTCGTCTGAAGTTAAACATTGATCGTTAATCGCAATACCGCCGCGAGGTGCAATGCTTAGCTCAGATTGACGTGCTAGCTTGTCTTGCGGACGAATACCGGTAGAGAACACAATGAAATCAACTTCTAGCTTGGTTTCATCGGCAAATTGCATGGTATTACGAGCATGCTCACCTTGCGCTTGGATTTCTAAGGTGTTTTTGCTGGTGTGCACTTGCACACCCATGCGCTCAATTTTGTTGCGCAGTAATAAACCACCTTGCTGGTCGAGCTGCTCGGCCATTAATACTGGAGCAAACTCAATAACATGGGTTTCTACGCCTAGCGCTTTTAAAGCACCCGCCGCTTCTAGACCTAATAGACCACCACCTACAACGGCACCGCTCTTACTCTTTTTAGCAGATGCTTCAATGGCTTTTAAATCTTCAATGGTACGGTAAACAAAGCAGTCTTTGTTTTCGCTACCTTTAATCGGTGGAACCCAAGGGTAAGAACCCGTAGCCATTACTAGTTTGTCGTAAGCAATCTCACGGCCAGTGCTTGAATACACCACTTTTTGCTCACGGTTGATATTGATAGCACGTTCGCCAAGCAATACCTCAATGCCGTGTTTTTCATAGAAGCCATGTTTAACAAGAGACAGCTCTTCAGCGGTGTGATGAGAAAAATATGAAGACAAGTGAACACGATCGTAGGCAACTCGAGGCTCTTCACAGAAAACTGTTACGTCGAATTGGCTTAAGTCAGCCTTCTCGACCAAATCTTCTAAATAACGGTGCCCCACCATACCGTTACCAACAACTACTAGCTTCAGCTTGCTCATAGATTTTCCAGCGACAAAATAAGATTAATGCGCGGATAATAAGATGTAACAAAAATAAAAGAATGATGTAGATCAATAACAACTTTAAACTACCCTAAAGAGGTATATTGAATATTTAACCATCAAAATCTGTAATATAATTACATTTGGGTAATAAAGTGACGCTAAAATTCACGTACTCCGGCAATCTTGATTTTGTAAAATCGCGGAAATAATTTTTACAAAGCTACTCAAAATAGGTAGTTGGTTTGAAAATTAAGCACCGTTATTTAGCCCTCGACTACACTTGAAAAATACAAAGGTTAATAAACTAAAAAGATAATGATAAGAAAGTTAAGTAAATGTTATTTAGGTATATTTTGTTTACTGGTGAGTTTGCTAAGCGCATTTTCGCACCCAGCATTTGCTGTTAAAAACATCAATTTAACCAGTGGTGAATGGCCACCTTATCTTTCAATAGACTTGGCAAAAGGCGGCATAGCCGCACAAATTGTTAGCGAAGCTTTTGCTCAAAAAGGTATCAAAACGTATTACGGTTACTACCCATGGAAACGCTCATATGAATATGCTCGACGTGGCTATGGCGCAGCAAGCTTTAAGTGGCACGGCAGCTTAGCCTGGATTAAAACCGAACAGCGCGAACGACATTTTTGGTTTAGCGACCCCATCGTAAGTGGTAATGAAGTTTTGTTTTCCTTGAAGTCGAAACCAGTGCATTGGCAAAAAATAGAAGACTTAGAAGGCATTACAATAGGCGGAACATTATTCGCCGCTTACCCCACCTTAGAAATAGCAGCGCGCAGCAAACTGATTACCTTAGATAAAGTGGGAGATTACCAAAGCCTATTTGAACGCTTGTTGTATCAACGCATCGATGCAATAGCGCTAACCAAAACCGTTGCCTTGCACTACATGACCAATCATTTGAGCGAAGCAGAGATCCAGCAAATTACCTATTCCGAAACTCTTGTAGAGCAACGCCACTTTCGGCTTATGCTCTCTAAAAAACATTCGGAAAATCAGCACTATTTGCAGCAATTTAACCAAGGTTTACAAAAGCTCAAAACAAGCGGCCGCTACGCAGAGCTTTTAGAGCAGCTAGAGTCTAAGTTGGGCTCACCGTTAAATTAACGGCAAACACCGACTATTTAGCGTTAGTTTCCGCTATTTTTACAGCTTTCAAGTGAGTTGATTGGCGCTATGCTTTAGCTTTGTTATTCATCCTGTGAGCATTCATGAGCCGCTTAAATCAACAACTTGGCATCAGCCAAGGTATCGCATTACTTGCCACCTCTTTACTTGGCACTGGCATCTTTGTTGTTCCTGCTATTGCCGCCAGCATTGCCGGACACAGTTCTTTATTAGCCTGGCTATTACTCATTAGCTTGGTATTGCCAATTGCCTTTACCTTTGCGGCTTTAGGCAAGCGCTATCCTCACGCCGGCGGGGCCGCTCACTTTGTTGCCAAAGCCTTAGGGCCTCGAGCCGAAAAACTCACGGCCTTTTTATTCATTTCGGTGCTACCGGTTGGCTTGCCCGCTGCGCTAATGATGGCAACCGGATTTTGGCAGGCGATGTTTTCTATCACGCCAAATACCGCCTTAATCATTCAACTTGGTACGCTGCTCAGCATGTGGCTATTAGGCATGGGAGGCGCAAAACTCTCAGGCAATATTCAAGGTTTAATTGCGATTGCGATTGTATTACTTGTAGCGGCACTGTGGTGGCATGGCGATGTGCAAGCAGGCGATTATCAGCTTCCTGAACAGATCGATATTCCTAGCATTGCCCCTGCATTAGCCGTGATGTTTTGGTGTTTTGTAGGCATTGAAGCCTTTGCCCATATGGGCGAGGAGTTTCGTCGGCCAGAACGAGATTTCCCCATTGCCTTATTATTGGGTGTGTTTTTGGCAGGCGCCGTGTACTGGGCGGCGTCGGTGGTGGTGCTTAAATACGGCAGCTATGGAGACCAACTTGCCAATACCCAATCACTGCCTCATTTAGTTGCCATTATCTTTGATCAAAAAGCCAAGTGGTTAGCCGCCATTGTGGGCTATTTAGCTTGTTACGCTAGCATCAATATTTATATACAGGGCTTTTCGCGCTTGCTCTGGAGCATGGCCGATGAAGGTCAGCGGCTAAAACCCTTAGCCCGTTTATCTAAAAATAAAATTCCACAACATGCGCTTAGCACCATTGTTTTAGTTTGTGCGCTTAGCTGTGTTGCAGCTTGGCTATTTGAGTTACCGCTGGACGAGTTAATCCGTTATGCCAATGGCAATTTCATCATGGTTTATCTGTTGAGTATGCTAGCTGGCGCCATTTTATTGCGTGGGTTTTTTAAGGTACTCGCCATAGTAGGCGTGCTGCTTTGTTGCTTGCTGTTAGTTGCCTTAGGTCAGCAGAGCATTTATGTATTGCTTCTGTGTGCGGCTTTCTTGCTGTTGCAAGTTGCTTTTAAACAGCTACAAACGCGAATCAAGGTGGACGCCAATAGCTGATGAACAACTACAGCCCTAGTAGCGCGTTTGCCTCTGGGCTAAACCAGCCACATAGATTGAATCTAACAGCCGTCTATTTTGCTTAATCGCTTGCGGCTTCAACTCAATTACCGTAGGCTAAAAATTCATCATCAAGGAAATGATATGACCGCATTTTTAACCACAAATCAGCTAAGTCGCTTACTCGCACCCAGTGCAAGTATTTGCTTGGTTAAACTGTGGCTGCTGCTTATTTCTAGCAGCGGTGAAATGTAGATATTTTTTCACTGGCTGCGAAGTGCAGCCAGACCTTATTTGCCCTTCGTAGCCTTATCCAACTCCTAAAACAAGGCTCGCAAGGACATGACTATCAGTAAAACTAGCAACATCTTCACTTCCATTCCGCGCTTTTCTCAAGCAGCTAAAGGGCTCTGTTTGGCCTTGGTTGCCACCGCTTTGTTTTCTCTTAAGGGAATTTGGATCAAGCTGGCGTACCAATTTGGTATCGACCCCGCCAGCCTAATGACGCTGCGCATGGCCTTTAGTTTACCGATTTACCTAATGTTAGCATTGTACTGGTGGAGGTTAGGCCGCTTAGAGCATCAAAAACTGAAAGGTAACATTGTGCCGGCTGCGCTGGTTGGCATAGCAGGGTATTACCTAGCTAGCTTTTTAGATTTAAGTGGCCTGCAATTCATCTCGGCACCGCTTGAGCGCGTGGTATTGTATGCCTACCCTGGATTTACCATTTTGCTCGCTTGGTTAGTTTACCGCCAAAAGCCGCAGTTAATCGTGGTGCTTGCCCTGCCCCTTAGCTGGTTAGGCGTGGGGTTAATGATGTGGAGTGAAGCCGGCCAACAACTTGATCCCCAGCAACTAATCTGGGGAACCAGCTTGGTTATCGCTAGCGCCTTTAGTTTTGCTTTTTACTTGGTTTTTAGCAAAAACATTGTGGCCAAGATCGGCAGCCAAGCCTTTACTCTTATTGCAATGATTGCCGCCAGCATTGCTATCTTCATCCACTTTAGCTTGCACGGGGACTTTACCGCACTGCTCAACTATCCCCGTCAGGTTTATTGGTATGCGGCTTATATGGCGCTGTTTTCTACGGTCATTCCCTCATTTTTATTTAGTGAGGCTATCCATCGTATCGGCGCTCAACGCACTGCGATTAGTGGCAGTGCAGGCCCGGTTTTTACCTTAATAATGGCCGCTTGGATACTTGGCGACAGTATTGGTGTACTGCAAATTGCTGGTATTGGCCTAGTTGTGGTGGCCGTGGCGCTATTAAACAAGAACTAAGCAAACAAGACATAGCCTAAGGCTATGTCTTGTTTTATTCTCAGCTTACACTGCTGCATCTGGCCATTACCTTAAATACAATGACAACGCTTAAATATTTAGCCGCTTACCCCGAGGCACTCACTAGCAAAATCGAAGATCTGCTTAAACAACAACGTTTAGCTGAATTTCTATTAAATAAGTATCCTACAACGCATGACATATATAATGATAAGGCCCTGCGCGACTATTGTTTGTCACTTAAAAACCAATATATGCGTAAATCGGCACCGCTGAGTAAGGTTGTTTTTGATAAGAAAATTCATGTGGTAAACCATGCTTTAGGTTTACATACGTATGTATCGAGAGTTCAAGGAAGTAAATTAAAGAGTAAAAATGAAATAAGAGTGAGTAGCTTGTTTCAAAACGTACCTGAGCCATTTTTAAACATGATCGTGGTACACGAACTCGCTCATCTAAAAGAAAAACAACATAACAAAGCTTTTTACCAACTGTGCCAGCATATGCTGCCTAATTACCATCAGCTTGAGTTTGATACGCGGGTTTACCTCACTCAACTAGAAGAAGTTGGGCCAATTTACTAGCCCAACTATTTGTTTTTAACCTAAGCCACTGCACCAGCGCCTTTAGGATTAGCGCCATAGTTGTTGTCTTCGTGGCTATCTGACGCCAAGAAAATCAACAGTATAATCGCACCAATCAGCGGAATAAGCGCAATAAGCTGCCACCAACCGCTGCGACCAGTATCATGTAAACGCCTAGCGGCGATACTAATACTTGGAATTAATAAACCTAGCGTTAGCACTAACGAAAGCAACGGCAAGCCAATAATGGCATCGATAATGTTCGCTGCTATGCCAAAAATGAAGTAGAACAAGATGAACATCCAGTACTCTTTTCTACGAGCTCGTCCTGAAAAATCTGCGTATTTTTTTAACGCCCCAATAAAGTATTCCATTATGTTCCTTTTATATCTTTTACTAAACCAATCCAAAACTGGTGCTCGTAGCACCAGTTGAAAATAAAGTTAAGCCATTGTTATAAAAGAAACTATGATATAAGTCACTTGATCATCAATAAGCTATTTTAAGTACTGCTCAACTCAGCTATTTACCAACCTGCTATCACCTTTGGTGCGATAGCTTTTTAAGGTTGACGCTAACCCTGCAGATGCTTCACTCAATTGTTCAACCGCTTGTACTGACGAAATATTAGCTTGTTTAATCACCTCAGACTGCATGCGCCGATTGCGAAATAACATTTAGGTCTTGGCCTATTTCACCCATTAAACGCTCACTAGTTTCGGCCTGTTACACAGTGTGTTCAGTTAAGCCCGTTAGCTGCTTAGTCCCCGGTTGTAGATCTTCAATCAAGCTTTGAATTTCCACCGTAGCGTCTTGGGTTCGCTGGGTACTTCATCGGCTACAACAGCAAAATCATCTAGCTTTTATATGCAACTTGCAAAGCACCGCACAATTGGCTAATAGCACCGTTGGAAAAATGGCGGGCACCAGCTTCAACAGCTTGTTTCGCCAAGTAATTACTACGAAATAAAACATCTTACAGTAATCTGTCCTAGGCTTAACAAATAGCAAAAATGCTCGCTGCAAAGCACTTGTATAATGCACCTAGCATACTGTAGAGTATTTACTCTAATATCATAAGGACTGTGTTAAAGTGATAAGACACTTTTGGGGTTTAAACGTAGCTAGCCTTGGCTGCATAGTTAGCCTATTGCTGCCAGTAAATGCTAATGCCATTAGCTTCGAGCAAGCATGGCAAGATGTGCTAGAGAAGAACCAAAGCCTCGCGGCCAACAAGGAAAACGTAGCCCGCAGCGAAGCGCTGCGCGACGCTGCAAAAGATCTCTACTTCCCCAAAGTAGATTTAACCGGTAATTACACCCGTTTAGAAAAACCCGTTTCGCTTGATTTAAAAGACTTAGAGCCTTTGGCATCACTCGATTTAAGTGGTTTGGACCCCGCGCTAGGACAGATTTTAGCGCCGCTTTTAAACTTACCAACGGTAACTAACTTCACTGAGCAAGACATTACCACCAGCTCCATTCGGGCAATTTGGCCGCTGTATACTGGTGGCCGTCGCGGCGCCGCCATCGATATCGCACGTGAGCAAAATATTGAAGCTGGAAAAGTACTCGCCATGCAGCAGCAGGCTAAATTTGAAGACCTCGCCAAAGTTTACTTTGGGGTGGTGCTGGCTGCACAAGTGGCAGAAACCTATAAAGAGGTGGAAGACGGGCTTAAAAAACATCAACGTAATGCGGTAAAACTAGAGCAGCAAGGACAAATCGCCTTTGTGGAACGACTGCAAGCGGATGCCTCTTACGACAAGGCCAAAGTTGATACCAGAAAAGCCCTGCGAAATTATGAAATTGCCCAGTTAGCCTTAAAAGAATTGCTGCATGCCCAACAGGCTATTCAACCCACTACTAGCTTATTCACTCAAGCAGACATCCCTGAGCTAGAAAACTATATGTCGCAAACCCTAAACAGTTATCCGGGTTTAGCGATATTGGACAGTAAATCAGAACAAGCTAAAAAGATGGTGACCATAGCCAAAGGCGGTTACATGCCAGAGGTATACATGTTTGGTAACTATGACATCTACAAAGGCGACAGCTTAGCCGCTAAATACGCGCCCGACTGGATGGTGGGGGTTGGTGTGTCGGTGCCAATTATTGATAACTCTGGTCGCTCCGGCAAAGTAAATGCCGCCAATAGCACCGTGCTGCAGATTTCTTATATTCGCGCCCAAGCAGAGCGCGACCTGGGCTTGCTGGTAGAAAAAACCTATCGAGAAGCCGAGTTAGCATTAGAAGAATACCAAGGGCTAGAATCCACCTTGGCGCTAGCAAAAGAAAACTTACGTATTCGACTAAAAGCCTTTAGCCAAGGTTTAGCGACATCTCTCGACGTTGTGGATGCCGAAATGTACCAAGCAAGCGTGAAAACTCAGCGTCAATCGGCCGCTTATAGCCATGTAATTGCATTGGCTAAACTCACTGCCTTAAGTGGTGAAATGGCCAATTTTTCTCAATATTATCGATTTAACTAAGGTCTATTATGCGCAAATTTTCCGCGGTGTTACCCATTGTGCCCTTGCTGGCGATTATTGCTTGGGTTGCTTATTCGTTTTGGCAGGCTTACCAGCCGCAGCCCTATACGCTGCAAGGCCAGATTGAAGCTCAGCAGTACAATATTTCATCCAAAGTAGCTGGGCGGATCGACCAAGTATTAGTGAGAAAAGGCGACCAAGTAGAGCCTGGGCAACTAATTTTTTCCATCACTAGTCCTGAATTAGATGCTAAATTAGAGCAAGCCAAAGCTGGCCAACAAGCAGCATCAGCCATGGCTGAGCAAGCTGAAAACGGCGCTAGAGCACAAGAAATAGCCGCGGCTAAAGACCAATGGCAAAAAGCCTTAGCAGCCGCTAACTTGGCAGAAAAAACCTACCAGCGGGTTGATAACCTGTACAAAGATGGCGTGGTTGCCGAGCAAAAACGCGACGAAGCTTACACCCAATGGCAAGCAGCGCGTTATACCGAAAATGCCGCCTCACAGATGTATCAATTAGCCAAAGAAGGTGCCCGTGACGAAACTAAGCGCGCAGCCTTAGAGCAAGCCCGCGCAGCAGCAGGTGTAGTAGCAGAGGTAGAAGCCTTCACCAGCGACACCTTAGTGACAAGCTGGCACTCTGGCGAGGTAAGCCAACTGCTGCTGCAAAGTGGCGAGTTAGCGCCTACTGGCTTCCCGGTGGTATCTATTATTGATATGCAAGATGCTTGGTTGGTATTGCACGTTCGTGAAGATCAACTTAGCCAATTTCAAAAAGGCCAACAGTTTAGCGCCATGCTACCGGCCCTGGATAATCAAAGTTATAAGTTTGAAGTAGCCCATGTGGCAGTAATGGGTGATTTTGCCACGTGGCGCGCCACCGATAGCCGTACAGGCTTTGATTTACGCACCTTTGAAGTAGAAGCCCGCCCCTTGCAGCAGATAGAGCAATTACGTGTAGGCATGAGCGCTATTGTTAAGCTTGAGCAACCTTAAGATGAATGCCACTAGCGAACCTCCGCTTAGTCTGAGACAACTGTATCAACTACAGTGGCTTTTGCTGCGTGACAATCGCTGGCTAATGGCCATGCTCACCTGGCTGCCATTGTTCGCTTTTTTAGCCGTTTGGTGGGTCTTTTCATCGGGTTTAACCCGTGAGCTACCGATTGCCGTAGTTGACCACGATCATAGCCAGTTATCGCGCAGCCTAATTAATCACTATGATGCTAGCCCAACACTAAAAGTACACAGTGTTTACGGTGAACCACAAGCCCGTTCTATGTTACGCACCGGGGAAGTATCGGCGTTAGTAATAATTCCAGCCGATATGGAAAAGCATACCAAGCTGGCACAAACACCTAGCGTTGCGGCTTATTACAACAGCCAGTTCATGGTAATAGGCAAACAAATCAACTCTGCTTTGCAACAAGCTCACGGTACTTTTAGTGCCAAAGTTGCTGTGGCAAAAGCGCTAAGCCACGGCAATACCCAAACTTTACAAGCATTGGGTAGTGCTGTGCCTATTCGCAATCAAATCAGCGCTTTATATAACGGTAATAGCAACTATGCCCAATTTATTGTATCGGCAGCATTACCTGCATTTTGGCAAATTTTGATTATGACGGTAATGATTTTGGCACTGGGCTCAGAGCTAAAAAACAATAGCTTTAAAAGCTGGTTAGCCAAGCAAGCTTGGCAAAAGCTAACCATAAAACTTAGCTTTTTTGGCGCTTTGTTGTGGCTGCAAGGCATATTACTGTGCACCTTAATGTTTCACGGCTTTGACTGGCCAATGCGAGGCTCTTGGAGTGTATTACTACTGGCCTTACTGTTGTGTGTGGTTGCCTCTCAAGCCATCGCCTTAATTTTAATGCTGCTGTTTGAAGATGTAGCACGGGCACTTAGTTTTGCAGGCGCTCTTACAGCACCTAGCTTTGCTTTTATGGGGGTAACGTTTCCGGTGAGCGACATGCCTTGGTTCGCTCAATTTTGGCGACAACTTATTCCGATAACCCATTATATTGAAGTGCAAATAGCTCAAGCCAACTACGGCGCTAGCGCTTTACAAGCATTGCCTAACTTATCGGCTTTATTACTATTCGGCATCGCCTTTATCAGCGCTGCGTGGCTGGTAAAAATACGCTTTAGTAATCCACACAACGTGGAGCTAAACACATGAACACAGGCTTGTTATTGCGTATAGAACTGCGCAGAATTCTTAGTAATCGGGCACTTATACTCACGGTATTTGGCGGTTTACTGCTGTACGCTTTTTTGTATCCTCAACCCTACTTAAACCAAACGCCATTACAACAACCGATTGCGGTAATTAATGCTGATGGCAGCCAACTAAGTCGCCAGTTAATTCGTATGGTAGACGCCAGCCCTTTGCTAAAAGTGACCAGCCAAGTTGCTAGCATTGAAGAAGCTCAACAACAGTTGGTGGAGCGTGAAGTAGGTGGATTATTGGTGATTCCCGAGCATTTCTATAGAGATGTATTAATGGGCCGCTCACCCACTTTATCTTATGCTGGGGATGCGTCTTACTTTTTGGTTTATGGAACCATAGTGCAAGGCTTAGCCAGTACCTCTGGCACCTTAGCGGCACAAGTCAAAGTAGCCAAGATGGTAGCCGATGGCATCCCGCTAGCACTTGCCAGCACCTTACATTCACCCATTCAGCTAAATGCCAATGCAGCCTTTAATGCCCACCAAGGCTATCTGGATTATGTCATTCCTGCAGTGTTTATTGTGATTTTGCACCAAACGCTACTAATCGCAGTTGGGCTACATGCTGCGCCAGCCCCTACCTCACAATCAACATTATTAAGGCGAGCCAGCCCCTGGCAATTAGTGCTGGTTCGCAGCTTACTATTTAGCGTGATCTATAGTTTGATGAGCAGTTTTTATTTTGGTGTGGTATTAAATTTTTACGGGGTACATCACTGGGCGAACATTGCCCATATCTGCCAGCTGCTATTGCCTTTTTTAATCGCCACTGCAGGCTTAGCCCAATGTATTGCGGTGATGCTACCTAAACGAGACTACGCCACCATAGTTGGTTTAATGACCTCGCTACCAACAGTATTTGTATGTGGCTTTATCTGGCCGCTTAGCTCTATTCCACCTGCAATTAACATTATTGCCGATCTGATACCTGCTAAACCAATGGTGTTAGCGATGTTAAAACTCAACCAAATGGGCGCCAGCTTTAGCGAGATTCAAGGCCATTTTGCTAATCTATGGATACTGGCGATTACCTTTAGTAGCTTAGCGCTAGCCTTACTCCATATGCAAAAAGCGAAAGCGACTCCTTCTCTCAACAAGGTCGAAAAGCTACTTTGATAAACTGACATTTATCCTAAAAACTAAACATTCGTTAAATCATTAGCTTAATTAGCAAAAGGAAAAGTAATTTTCATAAACTCGAAGCGCTCACATCTTAACTACACAATTACAACAACTTATCAATATTTGTCACAGTTCTAGTTGTTCAATCTGTAAACAAATTTGTGCAGTGTTAAGTTTTAGATGTAGAGCAATTTGCTCGCACCTTGCAACCTTGGTTTAGGCCGGTTGTGCGTGTGATTAGGCCGTTTGCCTGACACATCAGTGATTAACATTGGATGGTGGGAATACTATGGAACAGTTTTATTTTACTTATTACGTAAACTACTTTGCTCGAAAAGCTAACAAGCTTAAAAAGGTAAAAGTACACTCATAAGTTGCTCTCGGTAACATAGGCCTTCTCTGTAGTATCTGGAAAGAATTGATAAGACCTAAAAGCCAGCTTTGCTTGCAAAGCTGGCTTTTTTTTATTTTTAGCTGCTTAAGTTAGCTTCACAACAACGTGTAAGCCTGGCTGTTGGTTCTGCAGTTTAATCTCGCCTCCATGCAAACGAACAATCGCTCTCACTAGTGGCAAACCCAGACCGTAACCAGGGCTATTGCGGCTACTTTCTAAGCGATATAAACGCTGAAATACTTTGTCTAATTCAGCCTCTGGAATACCAGGGCCATTGTCGCTCACTGCAAAGCCATTAGCCTTAACGCTTAATTGAATTTGCGCTTTCTCACCGGCATATTTGCTGGCGTTTTCTAGTAAGTTATAAACCGCTCGGAACAACAGAGTGGCATCGCCTTTTAAATAACACGCTTGCTCCACATGTAACGAAACAGTTTGCTGGCGCTCTGCACATAAGGGATGAATCAGCTCCACGGCATCTTCAGCAATCTGCTCCAACTCTACTTCACTAAAGCTAGATTGTTGCTGGTGTTCTAAACGGGTAAGCTCCAGCATCGAGCTAAACGTCGCCAATATGCCATCCAGCTCGTGCAGCATACTTCCTAATTGTTCAGGACTTATTGCTTGCTGTTCGCTATCGAGTAACGCTTGCTCTAGCCGCAAACGCAAACGGCCCAAAGGGGTACGTAAATCATGCGCAATGGCATCGGTTACCCCGGCAATGGCATCAAAGGAATGCTCGACCTGCGCCAACATTTTATTGATGTGTGTGGCCATATGATCAAACTCATCGTTACGCGGACTCAACGCAACTCGAGCACTTAACTCACCCGCTTCCACTTGTTGAACAATACGATTAATACTGTTTACCCGTCGCAATACTTGCGCCGAGAAAAACCACCCCGTCACAATGCCTAGAACCAAGGCCAAACTTAGTGCAACAATACTTGCCTGAATAAAGTGTTCACGTAAATCAAACAGCGCTTCGTCGTCGCTGGCTACCATCAGCCGCCCACCTTCCAGAGTTTGCACGCAGCCAGAATAAAGACGAATTTTGTTGTAGTTGTAGACGGGGAAACGCTTTAATGCCGGGCACTGAGCCAAGCGTTTGGGAATAGCATCTAAGCGCCCATAGGTTGTTTGGCCATTGTCAAAGGCCAATACAAATTGGCGAGATTGCTCAGCCTGTAATAAAAACTGGCTGATAAAGTCTTGCGAGTTTAACTCTTTAGCTAACAAGCTTTGTTGTTGAATCAACTGGCCAAGCTGCTGGTCTTGACTCCGACTTAGCTGGCCAATGCTTAGCTGATACAGTACCCACAACAAAATCCCCACTACTAGCATCAGCAGTGCGGTATACATTCGAGTTAATCGCCAAACTGAGCTAGTGCGGGTTAACCGCCACATATAGCCAGTTTGACGTTTACTTTTCCACCATGCGGTAACCCACGCCACGCACGGTTTCAAGTAAGGGGCTATGGCCATCCAACTCTACCTTTTTTCTTAAACGTGCCACATGCACATCAATAACATTGGTTTGTGGATCAAAATCGTAACTCCACACCGCTTCAAACAATAAAGTGCGGGTAACAACCTGGCCAGCGTGCTCCATTAAATAGCGCAATAACTTAAACTCTTTTGGCTGTAACTGGATCTCTTGCTGACCTCGCCATACCCGCCTTGCTAATAGATCCATGCTCAAGTCAGCAACCTGTAGCTTATTTAAACTCGGCTCCGTTTGACCACGTTGACGCTGCAGCAAAATCTCGATGCGCACCAGTAACTCAGCTAAGGCAAAAGGCTTAACTAAGTAATCATCACCACCCTCTCGCAAGCCTTTGACTCGTTCATCTACGCTGTCTAAGGCACTAAGTATTAGCACGGGTAAGTGCTTATTAGCATTACGCAAAGTAGACAACACCGTTAAACCATCAAGTTTAGGCAGCATGCGATCTAAAACAATTAGCTGATAGTTCTGCTCTAAGGCCAGAAATAAACCCTCTTGCCCATCACTGGCTGCATCTACTTGATAGCCCTGCTCACTAAGCGCACGCTGCAAAAACTGCTGAGTAGTGAGATCATCTTCTACGATTAGTATTCGCACATTGCTTACCTTAAAAATGCCAAGAGGCAACACATTGGCTGCCTCTACTTTTGCGCTTAATGTTTTAAAACCGGAATGGTTTCACCACTTGCCACATCAACAATCACTCGCTGCTTGCCTTGCTCACCCAGTAGTTTGAATTTGTAAAAGGTAATGCCTTTTTCATTCTCTAATTCAAACTCAATAACCTGCGCTTGGTATTTGCTGTTCAGCATGGCCACAGTTTGTTGCAGGGACAGCTCAGATTCTGCTAGCTGCTCAAGCGCTATACGCTCGTCTTCATCTAATTTGCTTACACCCAATATGCTTAGCTTGCTGCTTTCGTTTTTAAGCATTTCGCCATCGGCCAAGCTTAGCTTGAGTTTATGCTTTTGCTCTTGAGCAAGGTTTACTACATCTACCTCATAAACAGCTTGGCCGCGGTAATCATCTAACTCTAGCTCGGTAATTTGTCCTGGATAAGTGTTGTGCACTTTTTCAATTGCTTGCTCTAAGCTAAAACCCGCTTTTTTGATTGCTAAAGCAGAAAGCGCATCATCATCGGCCATCACCGCTGTAGACGTTAATGCAACCGCAGCAGCAACACAGATTTTTTTCGATAATTTAATTGGAAGTTTCATTTGGCTAATCCTCGTTGTGTAATCGACATGAGCAGATTACTAAAACCGCCCTTACCGCAAGGTGGCCACAACATTACATTTTGTTCATCTTAATAAAAACAGAGACTAGCTGCGCAATAAGTACCTAGCCATTGCCCAAATGATAGCGTTTATAAGAACAAAATAAACGATTAATCAAATAGTTCGGTGCTTGTTCTACTGGAATTTTTAGTACTGCGCCAAAGGCTCGGTAGTAAATTTTCGTAAGACCTCGGCTAAATGTGCCGCTTTGTCTTGATGTTTGTTGTGCAGGAAATGATAAAGCGGTACTTGGTCGAGCGCAGGACTCACCACAGTGATTTGTTTATGCCAATACTTTTTAATGACGTATTCGCCAAGTGACAGAGGCAATACCACTACATCAACGCGCTCTCGGCCTAACATAGTGAGCGCTTGATGGGCGGTATTAAAAAACTGAGTACTGTTGTGCTTACGCATCTTTTCTTCTAGAAACAAATGCCCTCGCACCCCTGCAACTCTGTATTGCTGCAAGCTTTGCCAACCGCTCACTAGCGCCTTATCTTTTTTTACAAAGGCAGCAATGGTGATATGGCCTACTGGCACCGGGATCAAAATATGATTAGGTAAGTAACTGCTGGCATAGCGGGTTCTGGCCAATTCGGCATCAATGTCATGATTGTCTCTGGCGTGATGTAAGGAGCGTTTGGCTGGCATAGGCACGATATCCACCTGATAACCGAGTTCTGCATAGGCAGCGCTTACCGTATCGCGCACCTCTGGAAAAGCAGCGATAGTTTCAATCGTAGAGATACGTAAACTAGGCTCAGCACTCAAATAACCACAACAGAGTGTTAGCATGATCAAACAAACAGTTCGCATGCTATTTCCTTAATCTCAAAAGAAAGTAATAACTGATAATCTACTTTTTAGTGTAGTTGATTACTTCTCAAATCAAGTCACAACACTGACAAATTTGTTTATTTATTGACCTAGCTTAATTAAGGCTCATTCAACCGCTGCTTAAACAGTTTAATTAACGGTTGATTGGCATTGCTCTCGGTTGGCAAGCTGCCATAGCCGTAATATAGAGCGAAGGCATCTTCATGGTAACTATGAAAATTAAAATGGGTTTGGTACTGATCAACAACGTCTAACACGTCACTCACCCATTGCAAACCACCGCGTTGCAGTTCAAAGCAACCGCGAATACAACCAAATTCACCAAGATAAAGCGGTACTTGGTGCTGCTCGCCCCAACGCTCCATGGGCTCAATCATTTTCTCAATGAGTTGTTTGTCCCAAGCAACAATATCTTTAAGCCCATTTTGAAAATCTAAACGCAACTGCACACGGCTAGCAGCACCGCTTCCACGGGTTTTCACCCAACCAGAGATTTGATAAAAATGACCAACTTTAGGCACAACAAATTGTTGCGAGCTGCCATTATTGGCATCGCTAGTTGTCTCGCTAATCTGCAATATATCTTCACCACCCTGGCGAAGGTGCTGCGAACGACCACGCCGATTAGCCGACCACAAGTACCAATCTGCGTGTTGGCTTAGGTCAATTTTCACTTCACGCAGAAGCTCCTTACCATCTGGTGCATATTCATTAATCACCACCTGCTTGAACAAGCTATCACCAGCATTATTTGCCGATACGAGGGCTGGATAAATCAAATCAACTTTTGGGTCTTGGAGCTGTAGTTTCTTTCCTTCTACAAATTGCCAGTCGCTGTCAGCGCTGATTATTGGGTTATCAAACTGGGCGCCATACCAACTGGGAGAGCCAATCAATTTTAACCTATCGGGGTCGGGGTAAGAGGCCGGAACTTGGTATTGGCGTAACCATGAGGCTTGCTGGTGGCTAAATGCCATTGGTTCATAAAAGTGATATTGGTAGACAACGTTGGGGTCGGCTAACTTAAAGAAGTTTTGCTGCTCATCGATTTGCCATTGGTTTTTCACAGCCAACAAACGCTCTACAAAAATCATTTGTTGCTGGTTAACTTGTCGAATCGCTGTTACTAACTCGTTAGCAAGATCTTCCCACTGCTGTTTACTTCGAGTAGTGACGGGTTCGTTAAGTAAATCTAAGGCTGCTACATTGGGGTGGCCTTGATAACGCTTGGCAATGGCTTGCCATAGGCTAATTAATCGCAGCTGATTTTCACGCTTATCCCACAAGGCATCGCCCGCACCATTAGATTGAAAACCGCCTTGAGGAACATGAATATTGAGCACAAGATAAATGCCATGCTTTTCTGCCCATTGCACATTTTTATCTAACCAATCCCAACCCGACTGGTGGTATTTATAGGGCGCGCTGTCACTTTCAAAGGTTTGATAATTTAAGTAGAAACGAATGCTATTAAAGCCCATTTCTTTAAGGCGAATATAGTCTTGCTCGTTGTGATGTTGGCTTGGAATACGAGTATTAGCCCATACCTCGTTGCCAAAGGCTACGCCTTTTAAACGTACTTTTTCACCTTTACCATTTACAATAAAACGGCCATCAACTCGGAGACGGTGCGCGTCATCATAATCAGCGGACTGACCAAACACTGTGACCAAATCTAAATTTGGCTTTGGTGTTTCTGCGACAGAACTACAAGCTTGCAGAGTCATTAATATCGTCGCAACAAACACTGAAAAAACAACCCTCATCACCTTATCCTTAATAAGCTATTTAGCTACTCACTCATTATAAATAGCCTCAAAATATAAACTTATGCCCAGTTCAACTAATTGAAATTGATGAAAAACCATTAGAGACAGCGATATTTCGCCACTCAATCAACAACACAAAACTGATAATCCATCACTCCACAACAAGAAAAGTACAAAGCGCTATTAATCAGTTAAAGATAAGCAAATAAAAACAAATAGTTAGAAGATAATGAAAGAAAAGTCTCATAACAGCTTCACGCAAGAAACCATCAACCTTTAGTCAATGTTGCATCAAACTTTCATTTATATGAATAATAACTAAGACTTTGAAACACAAAACAAAAAGAGAAAATAAATGAAAGCTCTACTTTTAAAAGCCGTTTTACTCAGCGCTACAATTGTTCCTTTCGCTGAAGCATCTGAAGCAATTCAAGAAGGTGAAATTAGTAACATCCATTATCGAAATGAGTACCTGAACTTTAAAGTTCAGCACACCAATAGTAATGGCGAGATTGTTAACAGCTGTGAAATGTGTGGTCCAGATATTTCTGGGCACGCTAATGGCGGCTTTTGCTACATCGATAAAACTGACCAAAATCTTATAACTCTATTCCTAGCTTCTTACATGAATAACAAACAGGTATCTGCACGCGTGGAATCTTGGAGTAACTGTAAGGTGTATGACTTCCGCATCGACAAGTAACTACACCAGGTCACTATAAAAAAGCCGACAATTAAGTCGGCTTTTATCTATCTACAAGGAACTAGGCTTTATCAAGCGCTTGGCTAACGTCATTGATGATGTCACCGATGTTTTCAATGCCTACTGAGATACGGATTAAATCGGCACTTACACCTGCTTTTGCTAGCTCTTCATCATTTAACTGACGGTGAGTGGTGGATGCTGGGTGACAAGCAAGCGATTTAGCGTCGCCAATATTCACCAAACGTAAAATCATTTCTAGGGCATCAATAAAGCGGCCACCAGCTTCTTTTCCACCTTTAATGCCAAAGCTCAAAATACCAGAGGCTTTACCACCAACAATCTTTTCGCACAGCTCATTATAAGGGCTGGTAGGCAAAGCAGCGTAGTTTACCCACTCCACTTTAGGGTGTTGCTTAAGGTAAGCCGCTAAGTTTTCAGCATTTTCACAGTGGCGCTCCATTCGTAAACCCAGCGTTTCCAAACCTTGTAAAATTTGGAAAGCATTCATCGGTGAAATAGCCGCGCCAGTGTTACGTAGTGGTACAACGCGACAGCGGCCAATATAGGCCGCAGGGCCTAGCGCTTCGGTATACACCACGCCATGATAAGACGGATCTGGCTCATTTAAGATTTTAAAGCGCTCTTTATTCGCCACCCAGTCAAACTTGCCGGAATCAACAATAATGCCGCCAATAGAGGTGCCATGCCCGCCAATGTATTTAGTTAATGAGTGAATAACGATGTCGGCACCCAGTTCAATCGGCCGACATAAAAACGGCGTAGCAACGGTATTGTCGACCATTAAAGGTAGACCGTGTTTATGGGCAATTTCGGCTAACTTAACCAAGTCCACTACGTTGCCTGCAGGGTTACCAATAGACTCACAGAAAATAGCGCGAGTTTTTTCATCAATAGCCGCTTCAAACCCAGCGTAATCGTCTGCCGATACCATGCGCACATCAATGCCTTGTTTAGGAAAGCTGTGGGCAAACAAATTATAGGTGCCACCATACAGCTGGCTAGTGCTTACGATATTAGTGCCCACTTCACAGATACACTGAATCGCGTAGGTAATTGCTGCCATGCCAGAGGCCAAAGCAAGGCCAGCAATGCCTCCTTCCATAGCTGCAACCCGCTGCTCTAGCACGTCGGTCGTTGGGTTCATAATACGGGTATAGATATTACCCGGAACCTTTAAATCAAACAGATCGGCACCATGCTGAGTATCATCAAAAGTGTAAGACGTCGTTTGATAGATAGGCACCGCGGCCGCTTTAGTGGTAGCTTCCGATTGATAACCATGATGAAGTGCTAAAGACTCTAATTTCATTACTGTTCTCGCTGCTAAAGGAATAAAACAACCCTGTCTGCCGCTTCAAGTATTGCGGCAATTCCATTTATTGCTGGCCACCAGCAATAAACCGAGGATCAACGTAAAGTGTTAGTTGTAGCCTAAACTACGCTACAAAAGATAATAGAAGTATCGCGCTTTGTGATCCATCACTAGGGGCTGTTTATCTTTCGAGCTAATTTTTGTCAGCGACTTAGGTTATTCCCATGTTGTGCCAACGGTAGGTTTTCCAGCGCCAGTGATTAATCAGGCCACGGATAACTTCATCTAAAGCAAAACAGGCCCAAGCACCAATAATGCCAAGCTGCCAGGAGATAGAACAAAGGTAAATAATGGGCACCACGCCCCAAATAAAAGCAACCCCAACGGTGGCGGCAAACCTGCCATCGCCCACCGCTTTTAAGCCCATTCCAGCAACGATATTGATCGCCCGAAACGGCTCCATCACGATACAAATAATCAGCAACCATTTGGCATAAAATGCAACTTGTGGGTCGTCACTAAACAAGCTAATCAAAGGCTGGTAACACCACGCAAACAAGCTCATGTTGGCAAAAGCAAACAGCATGGCCAGCTTAATACAGCGATTGTATGTGGCGTCTACTTCATCTAGTTTTCTCGCTCCCATGTGGTGAGCCATGATGATTTGCCCAGCGGCTGCCAAAGACCAACTCACCGCCATAGAAATAAACAAAAAGCGCAGAACAAAAGTATAAGAAGATACGGCAAGCACACCTAAACTCGCCAATATTCCCGCCACTACGATTTGTTGCAAAGTGTAGTTAGCAGGCTCGGCTGCTGAGGGAATAGCAATTTTCATCAATGGTTTTATCACCGCTCGCATGCGCGGCAATATCGCCCACGTAAACTCAAAGCTTACTTGCGCTTTTATGTGCACAATCAGCATCACAACCACACAAGCAAAGGCATAAGACAACACGGTACCCAAAGCGATACCTTTTAAGCCCATGGGCTCAAGCCCAAACCAACCAAAGAAGAACGTCGCATTTAGAAATATATTCATCACATTGGTGAGCAGCGAGGCCAACATGTTCCAGTTGGTCATTGCTTTAGCCGCTAGAATTGAGCCATAGGCACAACGCAACCCAAAGAAGCCAAAGGTGAAGGCCATAATGGCTAAGTACTCTTCCGCGTAAGTTTGCATCTGCACAGGGAAGTTAAGCCAAAGTGCTATATTGTCGAAATTAAGGTAGGTAAACAGACTAAATGCCAGACCAGCCAGGCCCAGCAACACCACATTAGTCATAAATACCGGCACGACTTTATCAAGCTTATTCGCCCCGTAATATTGAGAGGCCGCAGCCGTGCCGCCAGTAGAGAGCATGGGCAGTACAAAAAAGCCAATCCATAGGTAAGGCATCAATAAACCCGCTGTCGCGGCGGCCTCTTCTCCCAACAGGCTAAGAAAGTAAATATCGGCCATTACAACAATGCCGCCGGTAAGCTGCTCAATTAAAATAGGCCACGCCAAACTAAACAATTTGAGTTTATTTACTGCGGCTTGCGGCATACTTCGGCTCCGGTGTTGGGCAACACTACATTGTAACCAGCTAAAGCACTTATAAGCTTACGATTTTCACTTTAATTGTTATTTTTCTTAAATTTGCAGTGAAGCCTCAATAAACCTTAAAAGCTGTGCATGCTATTTCATTAACTTCGCTAACAAGCGATCACAACTGGCTTTAAGTGCTTGCAACTCTTCCAGGGGTAAATCAGCTTGGCATAACATGGCTTGAGGGATTGCTTCGGCTGGCTCACGCAGTGCTACACCTTGCGGTGTAAGGCTAATAACTCTTACTCGCTCGTCTTGCTCCGACCTGGCTCTAAGCACTAAACCTTTAGCCTCTAAGCGCTTTAGTAGCGGGGTTAAGGTGCCTGAATCCAAGTGAACGCGCTCACCCAAGCTCTTCACACTTACGCTGTCGTGCTCCCACAACACCATCATTACAATGTACTGCAAATAAGTAAGATCCAGCTTATCCAACAGTGGACGATAAGCCCGTCCCATTGCGTTCGAAGCACTGTACAGGGAGAAGCACAATTGCTTATCTAAACTCAGGCTAGCTACATGGTTTTGCTGTTTACTCATCACTGCGCTCTAATGTTTCACTAAAAATAAATTGTGCACAATATACTTGCATTTCGTTTTTGCCTCAACTAAAGTTGTAAACAATTAAATTGCACACAACTTAAAATAAAAGGTAACGATGATGACAACGCTATACACAACTTCAGCAACTGCACTAGCTGGTCGCAATGGACAAGTAAGTACCGACGATAAAAAACTAGATTTAGCTTTAAGCTATCCAAAAGAGATGGGCGGAAGCGGCGAAGCCACTAATCCAGAACAGCTTTTCGCCGCAGGTTATGCAGCGTGTTTTTCTAACGCCATTTTACATGTGGCTCGAGAAGGTAAAGTGGCGATTAAATCTGCTCCTACAACCGCTACTGTAGGCATTGGCCCTAACGACAACGGCGGCTTTGCGCTAACCGTTTCACTTGCGGTAGAGCTTGAATTAGAACAGGCTGCAGCAGAAGAGTTGGTAAAAGTAGCCCACCAAGTTTGCCCGTATTCAAACGCGACTCGCGGCAATATTGATGTAAAACTGTCAGTAAATGACGCTGCCTTATAAGCCGCTGCTCAATAAAAAAACCAAGCCTAGGCTTGGTTTTTTCACTATTTGTCTTTATCTAACAAAGCCTGTCGCTGCCGCTGATATTCTTCATAACTCACGTCGGCTTCATCCATACAGCTTAAATAATCTTGATGATTAGTTTGCTTGTCACACTGTCGTTGCTGGTTGCCCTGCATGGCATGATAGGCCTGCTGCTGGCTGCAAGCACTGGTTATCAGTAAACTAAGAATGATTAGGGTACTTCGCATTGCTAAATTCTCCCTCACACTGCGCTTAAGCAACTATATTAGGCAACTTTCTCAACAAACTCTTTATGAGAATTGTCAGCAAGTCTATTCCTCAATGCTTAGCTGGTTGCTTAAGAATAGAACCCCTTATACATACTAATATTTTGCAGCCTTATCCCCAGCCGAACCAGCTGATTATGCGACACAACAGCAAAGCCTTGTTTGACAAAAAAGTCTTTGGCCACCAATGAGGCATCTACCCGCAGCCCAGCAAGCTTTTGTTCTCGAGCAATGCTTTCAACATGTTGATAAAGCGCTTGGCCCACTGCTTTTCCTTGCTGCTCTGGCGCAACATAAAAGCAATCAATATAGTCTGCTGCTAATTCAATAAATCCTAGCAACTGCTTATCAGCCAAGGCTAAAAAGCAGTGTTTGCTTTTCAAGCGCTGTTGCCAGCGAGAGTAGTCTATATCTAGCGGCGCCCACGCAGCTTTTTGTTCCTTAGAGTAAAGCTCATCGTCAATGGCGTGCACAGCTTGGGTGAACAAATCTGCCACTGCTTGACAGTATTCAGCGGTGTAAGCCGTGATAGTGACCATCATGGCAATAAACTCGACAAAGTTTGATTAATATCTAGCAACATCGGCTCGCCATTGGGACTAAGCAAATAAGCTAAAGCCGCTATATTGAGTAGCACCGTACAATAATAACCCAAGCGAAAAGACTGCTTTTGAGTTTTGTGCCGTAACGTTTGTTGGGCGAGCATCGCACCTGGCCAGCCACCAATAAGCGCAAACACATGCAGCTTGATCTCTTGAACCCGCCAGCGACCCGCTTGCGCTGCCGATTTATCTAGGGCGTATAAAGCAAAAGTAACCACACTCATAACAACATAGAACACTAACAAAGCCAGTGGCAGTTTTTGCAATAACACCAAACTAAGCAATAAAACAAAAAAAGCCAAAGCAGCCATGCCTGCTCGCTTGGCTAAGCCATTTGGCTTATTAGAAAATGCTGGCTTACTACCCACTAAACGCAGCTGCTTAGCGCAGGGACGACCTTGTTTATCCTTCGCTAAGGTGTAATTAAACCAATGGCCAACTAACTTTTCTGGGTCGAGCTTTTTGTCCACAAAGCTGCTTATGTGCACAAACAACTGCTTAGACTCGCCATTCAAGCTGAGAAAGCCAAAACCCTTAGCCCGATTCCACGAGGCCAATTTTGCTTTAGCCATTTTCACCTCGGCTTTTACTCGCCAAGTTTTGGGCAAAGCGCTCAATCTGTTTTGCCATTAGTGGATTGGTATTAGCGAGTCCTTTTGCAACGCCAAGCTGATTTTCGACACTATGATTTTGGCTCTGTTTAAACTGCGCTTGCCAGCTATCAATGCTTATTTCAAAACCAACAATGGCTTTATTTAGCTGTTCAATAAATTTATCGGGTGCATCACTCACTTGCCAAGGCTGACTTTGGGCTTGCTCGTTTTGCTCTGTTAGCCTTTGCAACAAACTTAGCTTCCAAGCAAGATCATCTTGTTTAGTCATGGTCCCATTAATATGCACAGCTTGGTAATTCCAGGTAGGCACCACTTTAGGATTACTTAGTTTTGAGGGGTAATAATTAGGAGAAACATAAGCATCTTCCCCTTGAAACACCACCAAAGCAGCTAGGGGCTTAAGTAAACGCTTTGCTAAAGGATTAATACGAGCAATATGCCCCTGCAAACACCAGTTATCATCAGCATTTTTAGCCAGTAGTAGAGGTACGTGATCGGCCACTAAACCCGCTTCACTTCCGGTACTAATACAGGCTAGAGGATATTCGCTAATCAGCGTAGATACTTGATGCCAATCGTGTTGCTTAAAATGCGTTGGTATGTGCACGTAGTGTTGCTCCCTGTTGTTCTGCTAAATACTCTCACGGAACGGGAGCGTTACACTAGCCTTAGTTGGGCAATTATGGTGCGTACATTTCGGGCTCTTTCGATAAGGTCATGGCATAACCTGCGCTAGCCAAGCCCTCTACATCGGTAGCTTTTACCTGCATTTCTCCGCTTATCCAAACTACTTCCCATGGTTCTATCATATCTATTCCCTTGGGATGACTAACGTGAATAATTTGATTAGGTGGTGGCGGTGGTAAATGCAAACACGCGCCAAAAAATGGCACTAAAAAGAACTCGGTGATTTTGTTGCCATCACTTTCTAATGGCACAATAAAACCGGGCATACGCATGTTTTGCCCATCTAGAGCATGAACTAAGCCACCAGTTTTAATTTGCGGGGCTCGTTCATCTAACTGCACCTCATGATTGATGGGTGCCTGTACAATTTGGCCACGTTCCAACTCAGGAATGAGTGTTTGCCATGGGTTCGCCGCAGCCAACACACTCGTGCTAAGCAAAATCAGTAAACTTAAATATATAATACGCAACATAAAAAGACCTTTAAGCCCGACTTGCGCCGGGCTTAGCATAGAGATTTAGTTAGCGTCTAAAGCGCCACGCATAACATTGTAAATAGCGGTATTGTCTACCGTACGACCCACAAAGGCGTGTGAATTTAGGCCCCAAGATGCAATAGGTACATCTACGTTAGTGTGGCTTCCCCACTTCCAACTTACCTCTGGTACAACACCGATACCGTTGGTTTTCTCAAGCACCAAACCACCGGTTTCGTGGTCTGCGGTTACAACTACCATGCTGTCGCTGCGTAAATCAGACCAATTAACCACTTCTTCCACTGTCTTATCAAAAGCAATGGTTTCGTGAATTAAGCGCTCTTCATCGTTGAGGTGGCCAGCAAAGTCGATTTGTGAACCTTCTACCATCAATACAAAGCCATTTGGATTTTTCGATAAGATTTCAATCGCTACTTGAGTCATTTCATTCAACTGTGGAATGTCTTGCTCTTCGTAACTTTTTTGATCTCCCAAAGGCAATATGTAAGGAATTTCATCTTCACCAAAAATACCGGCAAATAGAATTTCTGCATTTGGGTCGTTAGCAGGTAAAGCCGCTACCGCAGGAATCATATCGGTTTTGTTTTTCACGATAGTGTAGCCACCTAAGTCAGCTTGCTGGCTAATCACATCTACGCCATCAACTTGCTTGCTACCACATAAGGCTACGTTAGGTTTGACATCGCCAAACATGCTCTTTGAAAGCGTCACAAAATCATTTCGATTTGGACCATGTGAAACAAAGGCCGCAGGCGTTGCGTGAACACAGTGTGACGTTGCCACAATACCTACCGATTTACCCTGTTTTTGCGCATATTCCATGATAGTTTCTAAATCAGAGCCATCGCCCGGACGAGCTTGCGCAATGGTGCCAGATATGGCTTTACGACCAGTTGAGATTGCCGTGGCTGCCGCCGCTGAATCGGTGTAATAGTTCATGCCTAGCTCTGCCAAGTTCTCGTAACCCAAGGTATCGGCACTGGCAGTTTTAATATCGCCGCGATGCTTACCAGATTCCAGGAATAAGGCTTCACCCATGTAGGCGCGAGTGATATCAATTTGCCCATAACCCATACCGTCACCAATCATCAACACAATATTGTTGGCTGATTCAAGATCAATGACATCAATCTCTTGGCTAGAACTGGTTTGAGTAGCTAAACCTTGATTGGTGGTTAAGTTTACTTGGTAACGGCCTGTCGCATCTGCACTGGCCAGTTTGCGAATGTCGCTAATGGTTTGGCTATCATCGTCAGTTAGGGTAACGCTCATGTCACCTTCTGTGTCCCAATGGTAACTTTGCGCAAAGGTGCTGCCGTCTGCCGTTAAGCTGGTAGGCAAGTTAGCCACAGTTACGGTGTCGTGACCAACCACTGCACGTACTTTTGCCAAGGTAAGTGGCACAGCTTGCTGACCATCACCCAAAGTGGACAGTGAAAATACGTAGCTGCCCGCTTCTACCTGTGCCGACATTTTGCCGCCTGGGTAAGTTGTCAGTGACGATTCACCTTCGGTTAAGCTAATTGGCTGATTATCTAAAGAGCCATAAACCAATGGTGAATCGATGCCTTGGTGTAAGTTAAAGCTAATGGTACCGGCTTCTGCGAAGTTCATTTGTAGCTGATAGTTACCTGCACCAGCATAGCTGAATTGGCTGCTTTCGTCGGCGGTCCAATCGTTGAAGGTGCCAACTAGGTACATAGCTTGGCTTAAATTATCAACGTCACTGTCGGTGATGTTTTCAATCAACAATGTTGGATTGTCGATGGTGGCTGAAGCATCAAGGGTAAAACGAAATACCTGATCTTCATCGTCGGCAACGGTGATATCCATGTTCTGGTTACCAAAGTCGTCGTACTTACGTTGCAGTTCCATTGGGATATCAAATACCACTTCAGCATCGGCGTCTTCACCAATCGCTAAGTCGCGCTCGGCACTCCAGCTTGGATCAGAGATTTTGAAGGAGTACTCACCTGGCTGCATGCTAAATAAGGCAATGTATTCACCGTCGCCTTGGTAGTGCAATTGAGCTTCTGGGCGCGAAGACCAGCTATTCATAGAGCCCTTGATATACAAGCGACAATCTTTGTTGGCGTCGGCAGCAATTTCTTCATCGCTACATTTAAACGGCCCTAAATCAATACTGTCGGCGATGGGTGGATCCAAATACAGATATTCGGTATCACTATTACAACCGACTACAGCAGATGCGATAGACACCCCTGCAACTACTTTTAATACTTTCCCTAAACGCATTACATTTCCTCAATAAGTACTGATTAACTTGTGGATACATCGAAATAAATACCGCGGGAAAGCTAGCTGCGATTAATGACACTTATATTAAGCCTATGAATCAAAAGCGGTTTACCATCAAAGTAAATGAGCAATTAAGCTCACTTAAAGATAAAAAAGAGAAAGATTAAACTAGCGAGAAGATCAGAAAAGGCTTTCAAAATGAATCGAAAACATTTTCATAAAGTAGGAAATAAAAAATAAGAAATAATTGTGACAGACCAGGTTAATAGTAAAAACCAAGGGAGACGCTAAACAAGCTTCCCTTGGTTTAAACCCTTACACTTTAAAGTTAGCAATACTGGCTTGAATGAGGCTACTTAGTTGGCCTACTTTTTTGGCTTGCTCTGCGGTTTGTTCGGTACCTTCTAAACTCATTTGAGCTGCCGATTCAATATCTTGCATTTCACTAACCACTGTTTCAGAGGTTGATAATTGCGCATCACAAGCCGCACTTACATCATCAAGCAAACGTGTGATGTCGCTTACCAATTGATGGGTTTTCTCTACTGAGAGCTGCATTTCTGACATCAGTTCGAAACTGGTGTTAGCTTGCACTTTGCCTTGTTGCATTTGCCCCTCGGTTTTCTCAGCACCCTTCACTAAGTCACTCATCATCTGTTCGATTTGATCGGTTGAACCACGGGTTTGCTTAGCTAAGTTGCGCACCTCATCGGCAACTACCGCAAAGCCACGGCCATGCTCACCAGCGCGCGCAGACTCGATCGCAGCATTAAGCGCCAGCAAGTTAGTTTGTTCGGCAATGCCGTTAATCACTTCTAAGATTTTGCTGGCGTCTTTACTGTTTTGCGCTAATTCACGCATATCTACCGAGGCTGTATCTACTTGACTCACCAAGTGCTTAATTTCATTGGTAGCCGATTGAGTCAGGGTATTTCCTTGCATCGACGCTTCATCAATCGCAATTGCCGACTGATCGGCATTACGTACATGATTGGCCACTTCATTAAAACCTTGCGACAAGCTGCCAATATGCTGGCTTACTTCGGCAACAACTTGTTGCTGTTGACCTACTTGCCCCTTAGATTGCTGGGCCAACTGGTTTAGCTGATTGGCCGCTTCATTCAAGGTGGCAACATGCTGGTTAATGCTTGTAACCGTGCCTTGCAGCAACTCAATAAATTGATTAAATGCCGCCGCCAGCTGCGCTAGTTCATCTTTACCTTTAACTTTTAAACGCTGGGTTAAATCCCCATCTCCTTGAGCAATCGCCTGCATAGCTTGCACCATCGTAACCACCGGTTGGCGAATGAGTCGGGTAATCACCCATGCAAGCAACAATGAAATAAATACAATTGATACACCAAAAGCCAAGCTTGTGCGCGCAGTTTGGTGCAGCAGCTGGGCAATGGCTTGGCTAGATTCTCCCAAAATCTGCCATTGTGTTTGCTGGCTATCTCCTGCCCCTTTTACTACTTGCTCTGCGGCGGGGTTAAGCAAATCGTCCATCAGTAGTTGTTGTTCTTCCAGCAATTCAAAAATGCTGTTAGCAGCAACAGAGAGCTGGCCCACATACTGTTCTACTTCAATAATCCACGCTTTGTGGTGCTCTCTGTTTAAGCCCTTTCTCAAATCGATAAGATCATTTTCTGCGCCAAACAACTCCAAGTAAAACTGATCTTTACTGCGGCTATCACGGCGATTTAAGTGACTCATTAATCCTATAGACGCTGCTTGAATATGATTCGCTAAACTCACGGTTAAGGCTGGTAAACGCCCCGAGTTAAGAAGATCTAAGGTGGCATGAATATCTGATGTTTTAGCTAATGCTTGCGGTACTAACTGGCGCAGCACGGTGTTCTCGAGGCTACTCACCTCGGCTAACAGCGGCACCAGTTCATCAGCAAAATGCTGATCCAACAATTGGCTGTTGCTAGTTATTTGCTCGGCATTATTAAAGGCTGCCAAATATGGGCTCTTAGCCAAAGCTTGGGCTTGCTCTGCCAACTGCTGGTATTGCTGCAACAAACGCGGGTCTTCTGTTTGGCTATAGCGCGATTGCAGAACCAGACGCTGCAAGGCATTCACCGACAGCTCGCCAGCTAAGCGGGCGCTAGGCTCTACAGTATTGGAGAATTCTACCGCTTGTTGCTCTACGCCACTAAGCGAGTAATGGCTATTCCACAACATCAGTGCAAGCAGCAACACTATGCCCGCAGGGATAAGCGCAATTTTTTGGCTTAGGTTTAATTTGTCCATCATAAGGCTGCCGCTCCTACCATTACCAACAAGCCACTGCGTAAGCTTACAAAGGCAGCATAAGCCTGATTAGCATCGGAATAGGCGTTTACTTGCTTCGGCGGGCTGTCTTTTTCTATTTGTAGAATGGTTTTAGCGCGATGCAGCTCGGCCAGTATATTCACGCTGGTATCCACAAGTTGATAAGCACTAGACTCGCCGGCAGGCAAACGCCCCGGTTTGCTAGGTTCAATAGCCAGTTGGCGAAACAGCCTTTCGAGCAAATACCAAGATTGCAAGGCAACAATGTTTACATCTGTTAGCTCTCTGCCGCTAACACTTAGCTCACTGGAAAACTGCAAAGGTAGCTCTCGGGCTTGGCTAATAAGTAGCAGTTCTGCTTGGGTTTGATTGACGTTGTTGGCTAAGTCTTGCAGTGAATCTCGCTCGACCAAACCTTCAAATAGGTACTCGATGAGCACCAACTGTTGATACACATCGTTAACCGATTTCCCCAAAGGTCGCTCCACTTCTGCCCCTGCAGGTACACCCAACTTAGTCATCACTTGACTCAATTGTTGCTCTAATTCCTCTAGATAAGGCATTACACTGCGTGGGCGAATTACACTATAAGCCACTGGCTTCGGCTCGATTGGGTTTAAACCTTGCGAACTTAATAAGCTAGCAGCCAAAGCACTTAGCTGACGAGTTTTAAACACCAAATGCACAGCCAGCTTATCAGCAAATATCTGTGGTTCGCTCTGTAATTCACTTAAATCATTGGCTGAGCGAATGGCCTGCAATTGCCCGCTAATAAACTGCGTTTTTTGAAATAAGTGGTTGTTATTTACAATCGCCGCGAAGCTACTAGGGCTTATCAATAACAAACACACCCATACACTACGCCACGGTTTAACAATAAGTGATAAAATCATCAAAGTTTTTTCTCTTCCCTGAACTGCTATTCATAGCCAAATTGATTAAAGCTTACGATGAGTTTCAGATTTATCTTTCAAGCATAGAAAGCTTTTAAGAATAAAGCCAAGCAAGAGCCAAACCAACAAATGATGTTAGTTATAAAAAGATGACAATTGAATGACTTATATCAGCTTAGAGATTGAATAAGCGTTTTATGTTCTGCTGAGTGTGCAGCTGTAAATCGGCCACCGTTTGCTCGCGCAAGCCAGCGACTTTTTGATAGATGTGGGGTAAATAGCAAGGTTCGTTACGACGGCTTTTCGGCTTTGGGCGCAAATCGCGAGGTAACAAATAAGGGGCGTCGGTTTCTAACAACAAGCGATCGTTAGGAATCTCTGTCACACGCTGTTGCAGGTCTTCACCGCGGCGTTCATCACATACCCAGCCTGTGATACCAATATATAAGTCTAAATCTAAACACGCTTTAAGTGCGGCTTTATCACTGGTAAAACAGTGCAACACTGCACCGGGAAGCTTATCTCGCCAAGGTGTGAGGATATCGATAAAGCGTTGATGGGCATCGCGTTCATGCATTACCACCGGCATGTTCAACTCGGCAGCTAAAGCTAGCTGGGCCTCAAAAATGGCTTCTTGCTGCGGGCGCGGAGAAAAGTCACGGTTAAAATCTAAGCCACATTCCCCCACTGCCAGCACCTGTGGTTGTGCAAGCAAAGGTTTAAGCTGTTGTAATTGCTCAATAGTTACCGACTTTGCATCATGAGGGTGCACGCCTGCCGTGGCATAACACAGGCCAGGCCACTGCAAAGCCAACTCGCTAACCGCGAGGCTTTCATCCATATCGCTAGCCAACAACAACATGCCGTTTACCCCGGCCTGTTGGGCGCGAGCGATCACTTCATCACGGTCTTTATCAAACTGCGAGCTTGTAAGGTTTAGTGCAATATCGAACATGGGTACGTTAAGCTTGCGCTTCTTCGTCATCTTTACGCACATAAAAGCGCGCAAAGAACAATCCCACTTCAAACAGCAACCACATTGGCAACGCCAACAAGGTTTGTGAAATAACATCTGGTGGGGTTAGCAACATGCCGACCACAAAGGCCCCCACAATTACGTAAGGGCGCTTGCTGCGCAGCTTTTCAGGCGTGGTGGCGCCAGACCAACATAACAACATGGTAGCGATGGGAATTTCAAAGGCTAAACCAAAAGCAAAAAACAGCTTAAGGACAAAGTCCAAATAGTTGGAAATATCGGTGGCAATGGTTACGCCTTCGGGCGCGACCGCAGTGAAAAAAGCAAATGCCAGTGGAAATACCACATAAAAGGCAAACGCCACGCCTGCATAAAACAACAAGCCTGAGCCAAACACTAAGGGGATTAGCAGCTTGCGCTCGTGTTGATACAAACCCGGCGCAATAAAGCCCCAAGCTTGCGCTAACAAATAAGGCATGGCCAAAAATACCGAGGCCACCAAAGTTAGTTTTATCGGGGTAAAAAACGGCGCAGCAACATCGGTAGCAATCATGCTGGCATTTTTTGGCATTACGCTTAACAAAGGCTCGGCGAGCAAAGCGTAAATGTCGTTAGCAAAATACACTAGGCAGAGAAAAATCAGCAAACAAGCCAATACTCCACGTAACAAGCGATTGCGTAACTCAACTAAATGCTCAATTAAGGGCTGCGCAGGGGCGTCACTCATAGCTTATTTTTTATCTTCTTGGCTGGATTCAGGTGGCGGATCACTGGGCATGGTTACCGTGTCGGCCTCGTGTTGATTTTGCTCTGGTGAACTCTTTTGATAAGGGCGAGTCACCGATTCGGCGCGGGCTTTTAAGGTTTCGAAAGATTCACTTAAATCACCATTAAGCGACTCAAGACCTTGCTGCTCGGCTTTTTTAAGGTTTTGGTGAAGCTCGTCTAGCTCAAGCTCCTGCTTAAGCTCGGTAGTTACCGAAGAGACTGACTGCTTTACCTTACGCACCACCGCCAACACACTACGAATAGCGCCTGGCAAGCGTTCAGGGCCTAGTATCACTAAGCCCATCACCGAGATAAGGATTAACTCCCAAAACCCAATATCAAACATGCTTAGCCTTGCTGTTGGTCTTTGCTTTTAGCGGTTTCTTCAGCTTGCTCTTTGTTTTGAGCAAGTTGTTCTGGTGTAGATTTTTCAGCCGTTTTGCTTTCATCGTCGTTCATGGCATTTTTAAAACCTTTTACTGCAGAACCTAGGTCTCCACCCATGTTACGCAGTTTTTTGGTTCCAAATAGCAACACCACAATTACCGCTACGATCAACAGTTGCCAAATACTAATTCCACCCATCTGTTTTTCCTTTTCCTGTTCTGCTTAGCCACAATGGCTATATATCTATTTTAGTTGTCGCCAACTCATTAACCCAACAAACCCACTACTTATTGCCAAGGCTATCGATACGGTCGGTAAACTTGGGTAAAGCAAAGCTGCCGAAATCAAACTTGAAGCGGCTGCCAAGGCTAAAATTAAACTACGCTGGCGCTGCTTTTGTTGCTGCAAATACTGTGCGGTAAATTGCTGAAACTTAAGCTGCTGTTGCTTTGCCAATTGCAGGTTATCATAAACCAACTCTGGTAAATGCGGCAGCGTTTCCAACCAGTAAGGCGCCTTTTCTTTAAAGGCGGTAAATACTGCCTCTGGCCCCACTTGTTTACGCATCCAACGTTCTAAAAAGGGTTTAGCGGTTGCCCACAAATCCAATTCTGGATAAAGCTGACGCCCTAAACCTTCTATGTATAACAAGGTTTTTTGTAACAATACTAACTGCGGCTGAACTTCCATATTGAAGCGACGCGCAGTATTAAACAAATTCAATAGTACGTGACCAAAGGAAATCTCTGATAGCGGCTTGGCAAAAATAGGCTCACACACGGTGCGAATTGCAGCCTCAAACTCTTCCACTTTGGTATCTGCTGGTACCCAACCAGAATCTACATGTAACTGGGCCACCTTGTGATAATCGCGATTAAAAAAAGCCAGAAAGTTTTCGGCTAAATAGCGCTGATCTTCTTTGTTCAAGGTGCCCACAATGCCACAATCAATACCTATGTATTGGGGGTCTTCTGGGTGCTCGCGTGATACAAAAATATTCCCTGGATGCATATCCGCATGGAAAAAGCTGTCTCTGAATACCTGAGTAAAGAACACTTCCACACCACGCTCAGCCAATAGCTTCATATTGGTGTTTTGCGCTACTAACTCATCAATGTTGGCAACAGGGATACCGTAAATGCGTTCCATAACCAACAAGGTCTTGCGGCAATGATCACTGTACACCTCTGGAACATACAGCTCTTTTGCGTCAGTAAAATTACGGCGTAGCTGAATGGCGTTAGAAGCTTCGCGCGCTAGGTCTAATTCATCAACAATGGTTTTTCGGTATTCTTCCACCACTTCTTTTGGACGCAAGCGGCGACCATCAGCAAAAAATAGGGCAAAAAAGCCAGCAACCCGCTGCATTAAAGCAATGTCTGAGAGTATGGTTTGCTCGATGCCAGGGCGAATAACTTTAAGTACCACCTCTTGGCCATTTTCTTTTAAGGTGGCGGTATGTACTTGGGCAATAGAGGCTGATGCCAAGGGCTGCATATCAAAGTCATCAAACAGCTCGTCGATGGGACGTTCTAAAGCCAACTCAATTTGTTGTTTAGCTAGCTCGCCAGAAAACGGAGACACTTGGTCTTGCAGCAAAGCTAGCTCATCGGCGATATCAGGCGGTAGCAAGTCGCGACGGGTCGACATCATTTGGCCAAATTTTATGAATACTGGCCCTAACTCTTCCATCGCCATGCGAATACGGGCGCCAGCAGAGTCATTTTTATGCTGATTACGCCACCAAAACACCATACTGCGCAGTAAACGTAGCGGCCAAGGCCAAAAACGCTTAGGTAACAGTTGGTCGATACCATAACGACAAAGGGTGCGGTTTATTTGACGAAAGCGCGCAAACTCCTTGGGCGTCATTTACTTAAACCCTCAATGCGCAAGGCTAGTTTATCGAGATCCTTACTCATGGCTTGAACTTGCTGCTGCCAGCTTTGATATTCCAATTGTCCCACCAGCAAACCCCATTCTTCACTGGCTATTTCATTTATCTTTGCTGGAGTTTTATTCAATACACTTTTAAGCGCTTGCGCCACCGTGCGACTTTTAGACACCACTTGGTAAGCGGCCACATCGCCAATGCGCTGCGATAGTTTCTCTTCAAAATCTGGATCTAGCTGCAAAAACAAATCGGCAAACTGTTGAGCAAGTTTAATGTCACCTTCCAGTTGCAACTTATCTTGTTTAATTAAACTAGGGATTTTGTCGGCTTGTTTTAACTCAGCCAAGGTAAACAACGACATGCTTAAACTGCAATCGGGCTCTGCCTCATATTGATTAAGCACATCCAGCTGCTGTTCGCTAATCACGAAGTAAAAACACGGTAGCGGCGTTATTTTAATCGCCAGCACTTTACCCGCTAATTGGCCACGGCGCGCTTCACTAGATTCATCCAGCGCCAATACTTGGTTGCTGAGAGCTTCTACACCAGCACTAATTAAAGACGATAAGGGCATAGCGGCCTCTTAAAACTTATAACCACGATGCAGCGCAACTACACCACCGGTTAAATTGTAATATTCCGCACCTTCAAAACCCGCTTGCTGCATCATCTCTTTCAGCGTGTCTTGGTCGGGATGCATACGAATAGATTCCGCCAAGTATTGATAGCTCTCGGCATCATTGGCAATCAGCTGGCCCATTTTAGGTAATAAATGGAAAGAATAAGCATCATAGACTTTGCTCACCGCTTCAAGCTCTGGCTTCGAAAACTCTAGCACCAGCAAGCGTCCGCCAGGTTTTAACACGCGATACATAGAACGCAATGCAGCGTCTTTATCGGTAACGTTACGCAGGCCAAAGCTAATGGTGATTGCGTCAAAAGTATTATCAGGAAATGGCAGGGCTTCGGCATTAGCTTGTACATAGCGCACATTGCCTACGATACCTTTGTCACGCAATTTGCTGCGGCCCATTTTTAGCATCGAGTCATTAATATCGGCTAATACCACCTCGCCTTTACTGCCCACAATACGTGAGAACTTAGCGGTTAAATCGCCGGTTCCACCAGCCAAATCTAAGACTTTTTGACCAGGGCGAACGCCGCTACAATCAATAGTGAAACGCTTCCATAAACGGTGAATACCACCCGACATAAGGTCATTCATTACGTCGTATTTAGCTGCAACCGAATGAAATACATCAGCGACAAGGTTTACCTTTTCATCGCGATTAACGGTTTTATAGCCAAAATGGGTAGTGTCTTGCTCAGCGCTCATGTTTGCTTCCTACTTATGCGGTGTGTCGCTAGTGTACTGTAGCTGAGCTAATGCTCCAACACTTGCGCTAGATTCCCCCTCGTTTTTTGTAAAAAGCGTGGACTTCTAGCAACTACTCATTAGGAACAGTAACCAAAGCTCTAAATAAATGCATCACAGCGTGCACCTTCTGAAGACTGTGTCAAAAAGCTCACTAGCATCGTAATTGTGTCAAACCATAAAGACTTAATAATCAATTAACTGATTTTTCGCTCAATTTACTGGTATATTCACGCTTCAGAGAATTAAGGAATTATATATGACTCAAGGAACGAGTTTAGCTTTCTGTATGCTGTTTATTACTGCCGCAACAACCTTTCTATTTGGTTGTGGGGGAAGCAGCTCTGATGTAATAGAGCCTCCCAAGCCAAATAGTCACTTATCAGACATATCACAAGAAAACTTAAACATAGTAGAACGGGTTAGTAGCATTAGCCTATATCCTACTGAGCTGAGTAAAATAGCCGTTAGTGGATTAAACACCTTAGGCTTGAAAGATAGTTTCAACGGTAAATGCGATGACCCTCATGGATATTTCGATATAACTGCTAAACGAAAGATAGAAGAGGAATTTAACGCAAACGATACAGTGACTATATCATGGTCCGACTGTTATTTACCTCAACTAGATTTAAGTGATACAGAAGGCGAGATAAGTATTCATATCGAAAGTGTCAATTATCAGCAACAAATCACTGAGTTGTCAGCTGTGATTAAGTATTCCAATATAGTCGGAAATAAATATATAAAACTTGATGAAGGGTGGATACCCGAATCACAATCAATAAGTGGTGAGCACTCTATAAAATATGTTTTTGAAAATGAAACACAACAAGTACATAGTTTTCATACACCTAAACAAACGACCCAAATTACTCCAAACTTTATTATAAATGATGTTTCAATCCATCAGTCTCATGACCTCTATAACAACTTAACGTCAATTGACATTGGCGCGTTAGTCAAATGGACGGATAAAGATACTCAACTGACATATGGCATCACAACTGAAAGTACTCTGGAAGGTATTTTAGGGCTAGGCTTTCAAAGTGGAGAGTTAGCGATTAATGGAAACGCCGAGCAATTTCTCAAATTGACCCCGAGCCTTGAAGAAACTGACTCTACGGTGATTGCAAATACTGAGAAGCACTTCGAAGGCATAGATATAGATAGCACCTTTATCGAAACAAAAGAATCTATCTTTAGAGATCTTGGGATCATCCAGCCCGTTTTGCTCAACAACCTATTTGATTTGCAACCATACTACTCATCTGGCTTACTCACGGGATTGCTCACTAGCGATCTACCTAGATCAGATTACTTTGATAGAAGCGGCTCAAATTATCGTCATTTACCTCACTTTACTGATTTTTCTTTAGGCGATAGCTTCAGTGTTTACACTTTCAATAAATCGCTAAGCAGCGAGCCTGAAGATATAGTACTTACCTTAACCCATTCTGAACCTCTTGTTAATGCAGTTGACATTGCAACTGAGGTTTCTCGTTTGAACCATAAACTAACGATTACACCAATAGAAACTCAGCCTGGACAAGGTTTTATGCCTGGAGAGACTTATATTCTATATGCTGGTGAATATGAACCTATTGCCTTTGTAACTATGGCCGGAAGTTTTAAAACATCTGATGTAACAATAGAAGATATTGACGATTTATTTATCGAGCCTAAAGCAACTGTTTATTTGTCACCTAAAATCACCGGAAATTTTAATCAATCATACTGGAATGTGCTAACAGACCCAGAAAATGAGCTATCAGTTGCAAACCCTAATTTTATAAACACTTCAATATCCATAGATTCTAGTCCTCAAACTATTTTTCAACTGGGTCTTACTTTATATATAACGAATATAAACGGCTCTCTTTATGATCCTTTAGCCACTTATAAGCCTGACCCTAAGTTCAAATGGACTGCAATTTACGTAGCAATGCAAGTCGCAAATAGTGACAAAGACAAAACTTATCTACAGATAAGCGAATACAGCAATGTTAAGCCGCAAACCAATAAACAGCGGTTTATAGGTAGGATAGTAGACAGTATTGATTCCGATCGGTTAAATAGCTACGAGGAAAGGAATATCTACTTAGGTAGAGACTTTATAACTGGCGAACTATGGCTAACACTTTCAGGCGGCAGGAAAATATCGGAGGCAATCACAGAATATACGGATGTTAATATGCACCGAAGACATGTTAATTTTCTAGAAGATTGCTTGGTAGATCGAGTTGAAGTAGTAAATACACAGGGAGATATTTCGGGTACACGTAGCGACTTCACCATCCACTGTAATCAAGAAACTGGTTATATAAAAGGTTTTATTCACAATCAGTTTGAATAAAGCTGTTCATTACATGTTAATTGAGCAACGCCCAAACAGTATTAGAAGCGATAACCAAAACCCCAGGTTATCGCATCACGGTGCTGGCCTTTTGAATACATCAGCACCGTTTCAAATTGGCTGCCAATCTCCTTATGTACACCCACCACACCAGCCCATTTTTCCGACTTAATGCCAATATCGTAGTTAAAATCACTGCTGAGAGAGCCAGAGATACTAGAGCTTAAATCTTGGTATTCAGCGCCCAACAAAACCCGCGCGCGGTAATCAGGGAACTGATAACCCACCATGGGCTGCATCACCCAGGTAGTAGTATTGGTGCCTGCTTCTTCAGTAACCGAAATAGCGTATGTGACATTTAAGGAAGCAAAGTAGTTTTTATAACCCACCGCACTTACTGCGCCCAAACCAGCCATGGTGTTGTTCAGCTCTAGCGGAATCACCAACTTACCCTGTGGGATGAGTATCTCGCCAAGTTTGGTGGTATCAATCACTAAGTCTGCTTTTGCTTTAATTTTTCCCACAACGCCATACACATTTAAAAAAGGCAGCACAAACATATCGGCGCGCAGGGTGAAAGCATCGGTATCAATATTGCCGTTAGAACCTTCGGGAGCAAAAATCGCCTCAAAAGCACGGCTTCCATTTATGGTAAAACTGGTGAAATCGAGAAAGTTAGATTGCCTTCTATAGGTGAGCATTACCCCAAATGGCATCGGTAAGTCGTAACCACGTTTGCGTACCTCTTTGCCCCAAATAGGGAAAGTTCGATCAAGTTTCACTCTTACTGTTTCAAAACGTTCATCATTGATGTCTACAGCAAGCTCAGGCCGCAACACCACCTCTTCACCACTGGCTAAACGGTAAGAAATGAACTCCCCCTCTAGGGTTACTTTAAAAGGCTTAGAAAAGTGGGTGCCTGAAAAGCTCAAACTACGGCGCGACATGATGTATTGATTGGATTCATTTTTGAAAAATTCCACAGACTGCCGGTATTCATTAATGCGGCGAAAACTGTGGTCGAAGGCTTGGCGATTATTTAGTTCGATACGTTTTAATTGCCCTTGTTCAATGGTGGCAACTGCATCCAAGTGACGCATAAAAGCAATATCTTGCGGCAAACCGTAGGATTCATAGCGATAACCAAGCTTAGTATGCTGCTCTGTTTGCTCAATAAGCTTTACTGAATTTGTGTCGTAACGATTACCTAAGGTAATTAAACGATGCTGTAATTTCATCGCCTCATTAAGCAGTTGCCGATAGCGTTTTTCTGAACTGATTTCACTGCGGGTTTTATCGTATTTAAGGTATAAATCTATGCCGTATTCGCTGTTTGGTTCAAACACCACATAGACCACATCATGAATATGTTCGTCACCCTCACTCGCATCCACATTAAGTATCATAGTGTAAGCGAGCCCCTGCTCCATAGAGCTCACTACATTGTCAGGAAGATCATCCGGGATGCCATAATCGCTTAAATGAACCTTGTCGCTTGACCAAGCCGCAACGCTAAATAATAGCAAGCTAAGTAACATCCATCTATTCATCAAACCATCCATAGTTGTGATTCACGCAGAAAATACAATTTAGGGAAATTATAGTTATGTTATTGCACAGCATCAGGTTTACGCTCAAGGCCTTTACTATAAAGCTAACTCAAACACTGGGTGAACGGTAAAAGGCATGAGCAACTTCATGCTACAAGCTGACCCTATTTCAGACTTACTGACCCAAGATATAAATCAATAATCATTGATTAGAAAGCCAACTATTTAATCCAGGAATGCACTGTTAACAAAAGAATCCATAACCAGCTAAGCATTTAAAATAATTACAAATTTGAATCTAATCAAATATCCCAGCCCTTCTTTTTGATATCTTACTTTTTTATTTTAGGGATGAATTATGACTCACGGAAAGAGTTTGACCTACTTCGGTCTATTTTTGCTTACTACAAGTTCACTTTTTGGCTGTGGAGGCGGGGGTGGAAGCGGAGATACAAAACCAACAACACCTACCGATGGTCGCTCTAACATTACACTCGAAAACCTAAGTATTGTTGGTGCGGCTAATAACATTAACTTATACCCTGCCGCATTAAGCCAACTTACCCTTAGCGCTATAAATAGTTTAGGAACAAGAGATTCTTTCTCTGTGGCATGTGGTCCAGAGCTTTCTGACACTGCCACTATAACCATACAAAGACAGACACCGGGTGAGTTCAGTAGCAACGATACTATTAATATCTCGCTGTTGAATTGTTATACCAGCCTAATGGACTCTACTGCTTTAAGTGGCAATATATCACTCAGCATATCTCATATTAGTTACGGCCCTATGCTAAACGAGCTCAACGCAACACTTAGCTACCCAAATTTTTTAAACCAACTAGACAGTGATTCAGGTCTAATTACGGTACCCATGAGTGGCGAACACTCTTTGGAGTACACCTTTGCAAATGAGGTTCAGCAAATTGATAGCTTTCATACCACCTCACAATATACAAATCTTGGAGATTTTTTCTTACTAACAGATGCTGAGATAAATCAAACTCACGACCTTATCAACAATACCACTGCAATGGACATGCAAGGGAAGATTAAGTGGAGCGGTGATGGCTCTACTCTCTCTTACGAAGTATCTACACCAGAAACCTTAGAAGGCGTATTAGGTTGGGGCTTTAATAGCGGAAAATTAGTAATTAACGGCACCGGCGAGCAAATGGTGGAGTTTTCAGCAAATGTCGAATCTGTTGAGCCTACAGGTTTAATGCCCATATTTGATACCTATATATTAGGCACTGATATTGATGAAACCATCGAATTAAGTTCTAAAGACACTTTTGGCGGAGATGCCATCAAACAGCCTGTGTTACACAACAATATTTTTTCCTACTGGCACATAAATGAGGATTTCAATGGGATTCACACAGGCATGGTATATGCTGAAGCGGAGCTAGAGCCATACCAACACAATACACAAGGTCTTTTTAGCTTGCCACACTATAGTGACTTTCCTTCTGATGGCAGTTTCACAATTTATGCCAAGGACTTAAGCTTAAATGCAGTGCCAGCAGAAATGAGTTTTGCAATTTCAGAGGAATATTCTGGAGGGAATTTAGCAGTAGATGTCACCCGTGTAGGGTATCGATATACCATCACTCCGGCTACCCAACTAATACCTGGGGAAAACTACACCCTAACTTCTGATATAGATGGATTAGGTGGTGCCTCAATTGCAACTTTCACTGTAGCTGGCAGCTATGACCCTGCAGACCTATCTATAACTATGCCAGAAGACCGATTCGTTAATTCAGGTGAAACCTTTTTACTGTCTCCAACAATTACAGGATTTCACAACGGCTTATATTGGGAAGGAGGTTATTCTGGTGCCGATTGGTGGACAACCGACATACTGATATCTGATCAAAACAGTATAAACGCAGAAGTAACAGTAACGGGTGAGCAAGGAAAGCTGGCAAGCATTTCGACCTCTTTAATGCCCATAGAAGGTGATAACAAATATGGCCATGTTACGGTTCAGATTGCTGACAGTGATAAAGATAAAAGCTATCTACAAATAAGCGAATACTTCAATGTTGAAGCCCCTACCAATAAGCACCTTTTTATTGGTTACATTAGAGAATTTGAAGACAACCACACAAATATTGAACGGCGTTTTACTATTGAAGGTGCAAGTAATACTAAAACACTTTCAATAGTCATGTCTGGTGGTGCAGTTATTGACTCGGAGAATACCACCTACTCTTTTATGTCAATGGATTACACCGAAATGGATACTGTATGGGCTGATATTGAGTACGACTTTTTAAACGATTGCACCGTCGACCGAGTTGAACTTAAAGACTCAATCGGTTCAGTATCCGGTAAACGTAGCGACTTTACTATTCACTGTAATCAAGAGTCAGGTTATATAAAAGGCTTCATTCATAACTTTTATGAATAGTGATTTTGCTTACCAATAAACAAAAAAGCGCCCCGCAGGGCGCTTATTTTACGTCTCTATTTTCACAGTTTTCTGTCGTGTGCGCCAAGCTTTGTGGCTAGTTTGCTGCTTAAGCTCTTTAGCTTTAGTGGCTGGCTCAGCTTGCTTAACTTTGGCTCTAAATCGACCATCGGGATCGGCGCCAATATCTTTAGCAATATGGGCGTTTATACCCTCTACTCGCCAGCTTTGTTGGCGTTGTTGCTTAAGCCATTGCTGGACCTCTAAATGTGCTTGGTAGCGCAATAACAACTCTACAGTAAAGCTTAGTACGCGAATTTTAAGTGACATCATGTCTCGTTCTCCTTGATAGAGAGCGAAGTGACACAGTTAAGATAGGGTTAAATTTGGAATTCCTTCACTGCGACACTTCGCAGCTCGGGTAAAATTGGTAGGTAACTCAATCTTAAATTAGCTGCATAGCCTTACATTTCGCATCGCGGGTTTATTGTGACCAACGCGAACCGAGATAAAAGACAGAAGTCGGGCTGAGCGATATGCTGAACATAAACTATGTTTCATTGTTGCCTCGACCTATGCAGTAATTGATTGAAGACATAACATAGCGTGAGCTTGCTCAAATAACAAGCTGCTTAATAAACATTTTTCAAGTTTTTTGTCAGCGCTTTAAGCAGCAGAATATCTACTAAAAACAAACGATTATTTCAGATTAAAACACTAAAAATTTTGTTTTGAATTACAATTAGTCTAGTGATTTGCAGTTAGTTTGATTTACTAGTTTAATAAGAGAAATGAAGGCAATACGCGTTAATTAACATCCTTACCGCTGTAAGCAATTAATTCGAGGTTTGAATGCATCCAGCCAGTCATGGTTACTATCAACTGCACGCTCAAGAAGGATTCTTGCTGGCACAGCTTTATGATAGCTGGAACGTCACCACCACTAAGGAATATCGCAAAGACGTTCAACAGGAAATGAGCCAATTTGGCCCAAAACCTTGGGCGGCTATTTTTGATATTCGCCACTGGCAATTTCTTACCCCAGAAAGCCTACCAATTATGCAACAGCAAATAAGTTGGTGTTTGCAAAATCAACTCAGCCACTGCATTTACCTAGCTCCTAACTCAGGCATACTAGAGTACTTAAAGCAGCAAGCCCATGCCGAGGTGCCTAAGCACAATTGCAAATTTGTACAACTAAGCACTATTGAACATAGTTTGCAGCAGTTTAAAGACTGGCAGGTAGAAGTTCCCTCATCAGTAATATCTCAATTACACATTAGTTAACTAAGCCCTCATTAAACTAACTCTAAAAGATTGTTAACAATCCGGCTTTCCGCTCACCTTTTGTAAACAAAACCCTGCTTGAACAGGCTTTTTAAGGCCATTAAACTAAAGTATAAGCACAAATTGTCGACAATAATTTGATCGAAACGCAACATCCGATCTACACTGTGCAACATTCAAGCAACCTGAGTGTAACCCGCATATGTCTCAACTTAGCCCCAGCAAATCGCTCAGCGACAAACAGAATCTACTCTCGCAGAACTTAAGCGACACCTTAATTGAAGCCATAGTGAGCGGCCAAATAGCTCAAGGACAAAAAATCTCTGAGCCAGAATTGGCAAGGTATTACGGTGTTAGCAGAGGCCCATTGCGCGAAGCAATCCTTAAATTACAAGGAATGGGATTGGTTGAACGAGTTCCGCACGTTGGCGCTCGAGTGGTGCAACTAAACCAGCAGCAACTGTTAGATATTTACTCGGTGCGCGAAGCGCTAGAGGGTATGGCTTGTCGTTTAGCTGCAGAGCAATTGTCGACAATTCAACTTGAAGAGTTAAAAACCTTGCTTGAGCACCATCAAAGTTACCTGCAACAACACCAAGGTAAAGCCTATTTTGAACAACAAGGTGATTTCGATTTTCACTATCTGATCATTAAAGGCAGCGCGAACCAACGCTTAGTGAATCTGCTATGTGATGAGCTCTATCATTTACTGCGCATGTATCGCTATCAAGCTGCTAAACAAGTTTCGCGCCCAGAGCGCGCATTAAAGGAACACTGGGCGATTTGGCAAGCACTGGCCGATCGTGATGGTGAACTCGCCGAATTACTAATGCGTCGCCACATTGCTCGCGCACGCAAGGCCATAGAACAACAACACCAAAATACTCAGACCGACCAAAGCTTAGAAACCACCGCTTCGGCAAATCAAATTCAAGGAGTGAACTAATGAGCAGCTCAAAACTCTCGCCCGGCGCACGCTTTCGCCAAGCAGTAAGCCAACAAAACCCATTACAAATTGTTGGCACCATTAACCCTTACTGCGCCATGATGGCACAGCGCGAAGGCCACCAAGCTATTTACCTCTCAGGTGGCGGAATTGCCAATGCCTCATACGGTTTACCCGATCTTGGCATTACTACCATGAATGACGTACTAGAAGATGTTCGCCGAATTACCGCCGCCTGTGATTTACCTTTGCTGGTAGACATAGATGTAGGTTTTGGCGGCGCATTTAATATTGCTCGCACCGTAAAAGAAATGATCCGCTCCGATGCCGCCGCCGTGCACATGGAAGACCAAGTCGCGCAAAAACGTTGTGGCCACCGCCCCAATAAAGCCATTGTTTCTAGCCAAGAAATGGTAGACCGCATCAAGGCTGCAGTGGATGCCCGCGTAGATCCAGACTTTGTGGTAATGGCCCGCACCGACGCCCTGCAAATAGAAGGCATGGGAGGCGCTATTGAACGTGCTTGCCAATATGTTGAAGCTGGCGCCGACATGATTTTCCCCGAAGCCATGCTCACGCTTGAGCAATACCAACAATTTGCCGACGCAGTAAAAGTGCCGATTTTGGCCAATATTACTGAGTTTGGCCAAACCCCATTATTTAGTGGCGAAGAGCTAGCGAGTGTAGGTGTAGATATGGTGCTTTACCCACTATCGGCCTTTAGAGCAATGAACCAAGCCGCAGTAAATGTATATCGCAGCTTGCGTGAAAATGGCCACCAGCGTGATGTTGTTGACAGCATGCAAACCCGCGCTGAGCTCTATGACTACTTGGGCTACCACGACTACGAACAAAAACTAGACCAATTATTTAAGCAGGATTAATTAACCCCAACTACGTGAACGGACTTAGCTAGCCAAACCAAGATTTAGCAGCTAAGCCACTATTAACAAGCCAAAAATACGCGCACCAGACGTCACGCTTGTTAACCAAAGGAATGAAGGAGAACATCATGGTACAAAAAGCTTTAGGAGGCGCTGGCTTACGAGGCCAAAGCGCAGGCGAAACCAAATTATGTACAGTTGGCCAAAGTGGTTCTGGGCTTACCTATTGTGGTTACGATATTAGTGAGTTGGCCGAGCAAGCGACCTTTGAAGAAGTGGCTTATTTGTTATTTCATGGCGAGCTACCTAATCGCGACCAACTAGCTGCGTATCACGACACCTTGCACAATCTACGTGAATTGCCCGATGCGCTTAAAGCGACATTAGAGCTTATTCCCGCAGATGCTCACCCAATGGATGTTATGCGTACTGGGGTTTCTATGCTGGGTAACTTGGAAACCGAAGCCAGCTTTGCAGAGCAACAGCAACACGCTGACCGTTTATTAGCGACCTTGCCGGGCATTATCTGTTACTGGTATCGCTTTAGCCACGACGGCGTGCGTATCTCCACCCAAAGTTCGGCTAAGTCTATTGCTGGGCATTTCTTAGAATTATTGCATGGCCAACCTGCCGATCCGCTACACGAACAAGTAATGCAATGTTCACTGATTCTATACGCTGAGCATGAATTTAACGCCTCCACTTTTACTGGCCGAGTGATTGCCTCAACCCTTTCCGATATTCACTCTGCTGTTTCGGGTGCGATTGGTGCATTACGTGGGCCGTTACATGGTGGCGCCAACGAAGCCGCCATGGCGATGATTGAAAATTGGACCAGCGCAGAGCAAGCCGAAACTGAAATCATGGCCATGTTAGCCCGCAAAGACAAAATCATGGGTTTTGGTCATGCCATTTATCGCACCAGCGATCCACGCAACGCGCTGATTAAAGCCTGGTCGAAAAAGTTAAGCGAAGCCACTGGCGATCAGCACCTATACGCCGTATCCGAGCGAGTAGAAGCGGTAATGTGGCGCGAAAAAGAGCTGTTTTGTAACGCAGACTTTTTCCATGCCAGCGCTTACCACTTCATGAATATTCCCACACCACTATTTACGCCAATTTTTGTTTGCTCGCGGGTAAGTGGCTGGGCAGCACACATTATGGAACAGCGTGCTAATAACCGGATTATTCGCCCCAGCGCCGACTACACCGGTAGCGAGCCTCGCAGCTATGTACCGCTTGAGCAGCGCGACTAGTTTTTGCCAGTGAGTGGAGCCTGGTGCTCCACTGCCTTCCCTTTTTGCTGTGGAAACGCTTATGAATACCGAATACCGCAAACCTCTAGCCAATAGCCAACTCGACTATTTTGACACTCGCGCGGCAGTAGAAGCCATTCAAGCTGGTGCCTACGCTGGCCTGCCTTACACCTCGCGGGTGCTGGCCGAAAACCTGGTACGCCGCTGCCCCCCAGAGCAACTCAATGCTGCGCTTAGCCAAATCATTAAGCGCAAACGCGACTTAGATTTTCCTTGGTACCCTGCTCGCGTAGTCTGCCACGACATTCTTGGCCAAACCGCCTTGGTCGATTTAGCTGGCTTGCGAGATGCCATTGCCGATAAAGGCGGCGATCCCGCCAAGGTAAACCCTGTGGTGCCTACCCAGCTAATTGTTGACCACTCCTTAGCTGTAGAGCATGCCGGCTTTGAAGCTGATGCCTTTGAAAAAAACCGCGCCATTGAAGATCGCCGCAATGACGACCGCTTCCACTTTATCAACTGGTGTAAAACCGCCTTTGAAAATGTAGATGTTATTCCGCCAGGTAACGGCATCATGCACCAAATCAACCTCGAGAAAATGTCGCCGGTGATTCAAGCGCGTGATGGTGTGGCCTTTCCCGATACATTAGTGGGCACCGACAGCCATACTCCGCACGTAGATGCCTTAGGGGTAATTGCGATTGGTGTGGGCGGCTTAGAAGCCGAAAACGTAATGCTTGGGCGCGCCTCTTATATGCGTTTACCCGACATAATTGGCGTTGAACTAACTGGCCAGCGCCAAACTGGCATTACTGCTACCGACATTGTACTGGCCATTACCGAGTTCTTGCGTGAGCAAGGGGTAGTGTCTAGCTACTTAGAGTTTTATGGTGAGGGGGCTGCGCAGCTAAGCTTGGGCGACCGAGCCACGATCTCCAACATGACTCCAGAATTTGGCGCAACCGCAGCCATGTTTTACATCGACAACAATACTCTCGACTACCTTAAACTCACAGGGCGAGAGGCCGAGCAAGTAGCCTTAGTAGAAAACTACGCCAAAACCACTGGCCTGTGGGCCGATGATTTACAACAGGCCGAATACGAACGCGTGTTACACTTCGATCTATCCAGCGTTGGCCGCAATATCGCAGGGCCGTCTAATCCACATCGTCGGGTAGCCACCAGCGATTTAGCTAGCCAAGGCATTGCTTCACCAGTACCACAGCTTGACGGCATAATGCCCGACGGCGCCTGTATTATTGCTGCTATCACCAGCTGTACCAATACCTCTAACCCACGCAACGTTATTGCCGCAGGTTTATTAGCGCGTAAAGCCAATCAATTAGGTTTAAGCCGCAAACCTTGGGTAAAAACCTCCCTCGCACCTGGCTCAAAAGCAGTACAACTTTACCTAGAAGATGCCAATTTATTGACCGAACTAGAGCAACTGGGTTTTGGCATTGTAGGATTTGCCTGTACTACCTGTAACGGCATGAGCGGTGCGCTCGATCCAAAGATTCAGCAAGAAGTGATTGAACGAGACCTTTACGCCACCGCGGTGCTATCGGGCAATCGTAACTTCGACGGCCGTATTCACCCCTACGCAAAGCAAGCCTTTTTGGCATCGCCACCTTTGGTTGTGGCTTATGCCATTGCCGGCACTATTCGTTTTGATATTGAAAAAGACGCATTAGGCCACGACAGCCAAGGTAAGCCGATTACCCTAAAAGATATTTGGCCAAGTGACGAAGAAATAGATGCAGTGGTTAAACAAAGCGTTAAACCCGAGCAATTTCGCCAAGTGTACCAACCAATGTTCGACCTAAAAGTCGATTATGGCAGTGCCAGTTCTCCTCTCTATGAATGGCGGCCACAAAGCACCTATATTCGCCGCCCTCCCTACTGGGAAGGAGCCTTGGCTGGCGAGCGAAGCTTACAAGGCATGCGCCCGTTGGCGGTATTGGGGGATAACATCACCACCGACCATTTATCCCCGTCGAACGCGATTATGCTAGACAGCGCCGCTGGCGCTTATCTCGATAAGATGGGTTTACCGGAAGAAGATTTTAACTCCTACGCCACTCACCGCGGTGACCATTTAACTGCACAACGCGCCACCTTTGCCAACCCTAAGCTGTTCAACGAAATGGTGAAAGAAAGCGGCAAGGTTAAGCAAGGTTCTCTAGCGAGAGTAGAGCCCGAAGGCAAAGTAATGCGCATGTGGGAGGCCATAGAAACCTACATGCAGCGTAAGCAACCATTAATCATTGTGGCAGGTGCTGACTATGGCCAAGGCTCGTCTCGCGACTGGGCTGCCAAAGGGGTTCGCCTTGCAGGCGTTGAGGCAATTGTGGCCGAAGGCTTCGAGCGAATTCACCGTACCAATTTAGTGGGCATGGGTGTATTACCGCTGGAATTTACCAAGGGTAACAACCGCCATAGCTACCGCATAGATGGCAGCGAAACCTTCGATGTAATTGGTACACCTGCACCGGGCGAATTGCTTACTTTAGTGATTACTCGCACCAGCGGCGAACGCATCGACTTACCGGTAGTTTGTCGCTTAGACACCGCCGAAGAAGTCTCGGTTTATCAAGCCGGTGGAGTATTACAGCGCTTCGCTCAAGACTTTCTTGAAAATAGCCAATAGGAGGCAGCATGAGCCAAATTAAGCAACAACGCATTGCTGCCACCTATATGCGTGGCGGCACCAGTAAAGGGGTGTTTTTTAAGCTTGATGACTTACCCAAAGCTGCGCAGCAAGCGGGTGAGGCACGTGACAACTTGTTGTTACGAGTAATTGGCAGCCCAGACCCTTACGCCAAGCAAATTGATGGCATGGGCGGTGCTACGTCAAGCACCAGCAAAACGGTAATTCTAGCGAAAAGCCAGCAGCCTAATCACCATGTCGATTACCTGTTTGGCCAAGTTGCTATCGACAAGGCCTTTGTAGATTGGAGTGGCAACTGCGGCAACTTAACCGCTGCAGTGGGCGCTTTTGCAATAAACGCAGGCTTGGTAGATGCCGCTACTCTGCCACAGAATGGCCTTGCCAGCGTCCGCATTTGGCAAGCCAATATTCAAAAAACCATTGTTGCTCATGTACCTATGCTTAATGGCGAGGTGCAAGAGTGTGGTGATTTTGAATTAGATGGCGTGACCTTCCCAGCCGCCGAAGTGCAAATTGACTTCATTGACCCAGCCGATGGCGAAGGGGCCTTATTTCCTACTGGTAACTTATGCGAACAATTAGAGGTTCCGGGAGTTGGTAGCCTGCAAGCCACCATGATTAACGCCGGCATCCCTACGGTTTTTGTTGATGCCAAGCAGCTTGGTTACAGCGGCGTAGAGCTACAAGAAGATATAAATAATGATGAAAAAGCCTTAGCTATGTTTGAAAGCATTCGCGCCCATGGCGCACTCAAAATGGGCTTAATAGACTCACTGGAACAAGCCGCTCAACGCCAACATACACCCAAAGTCGCCTTCGTTGCCAAGTCGCAAAACTATCAGAGTTCCAGCGGCAAACAGATTAAAGCCGAAGACAATGATTTATGTGTACGCGCTTTATCTATGGGTAAGTTACACCACGCCATGATGGGTACCGCAGCAGTAGCCATTGGCACAGCGGCAGCTATTCCCGGTACTTTGGTAAATCAAGCTACTGGCGGCGGCGAACGCGAGGTAGTACGTTTTGGCCACCCCTCAGGCAGCCTTAAAGTTGGCGCACAAGCTCAACAAGTAAACCAGCAATGGCAAGTGACCAAAGTAAGCATGAGTCGCAGCGCCAGAATATTAATGGAAGGTTGGGTACGCGTGCCCAGCAACAGCTTTTAAGTTACCTATGGTAACTGAAGTAAAGCCTAATAAAAAATTCCCCTTGCCAAGTGGTAAACAGCTTAGGGACGAGGAGCATATTATGAGTTATCAGCAACAAGCAGACCACGCCAAACAGCAACCCGAACAGTTTTGGTTAGAGCAAGCCCAACAACTGGCTTGGTATAGCCCACCAGAACAGGCACTTAGCCAAGATGAACACGGCAATTATCGCTGGTTTAAAGGCGGCAGCATGAACACCGCGTATTTAGCACTGGATTACCATTGTGAAAATGGCCGAGCGGAACAAACCGCGCTTATTTATGACTCGCCAGTAGCCGAGCAAAAACAACAATTCACTTACGCACAATTGCGTGATGAAGTAGCCAGTACCGCTGGTATGTTAGCGGCCCAAGGCGTCACTAAAGGCGACCGAGTGGTGCTGTATATGCCAATGATCCCTCAAGCTGCCATCGCCATGCTAGCTTGTGCACGCCTTGGAGCGATTCACTCGGTAGTTTTTGGTGGCTTTGCTGCGCAAGAGTTGGCGGTTCGCATAGACGACGCCCAACCTAAAGTAATTCTTACCGCCAGCTGCGGGCTGGAAGGCGCCAAAGTCATTAACTACATGCCCATGGTAAGCCTAGCTTTAGAGCAAAGCCAACAGATGACTACCCCAGTATTAGTATGGCAACGCCCTCAGCAAACGGTTGAATTTAATCAGCAATATCTAGATTGGCAAGCACTGCAACAGCAAGCTGAGCCGGCTGATTGCGTGCCAGTAGACGCCACCGATCCGCTATACATTTTGTATACCTCTGGCACCACCGGCAAACCCAAAGGTGTAGTGCGCGACAACGGCGGCCACGCCGTTGCCATGAACTACTCGATGCAAGCGGTGTACAACGTAAAACCCGGTGATGTATTTTGGGCCGCCTCCGATGTAGGCTGGGTAGTGGGTCACTCATACATCGTTTACGCTCCGCTAATTTACGGCTGCACCACTATCTTGTACGAAGGCAAACCAGTGCGCACTCCCGATGCTGGTGCATTTTGGCGGGTTGCTAGCGAGCACAAAGTAAAAGTATTGTTTGCCGCCCCCACTGCCTTTCGCGCGATTAAAAAAGAAGATCCCGATGGCGTGTTGGTTAAAGATTACGACCTAAGCCAGCTGCAAGACATCTTCATGGCGGGCGAACGTTTAGACCCACCAACATTGGAATGGACCATCAACAAAACCGACAAACCAGTGACCGATCACTGGTGGCAAACCGAAACCGGCTGGGCCATTGCAGGTAACCCTCTTGGCTTAGAGCGTATGCCAGTAAAAGCCGGCAGCGCCACCAAAGCCCTACCCGGCTACCAAGTTACTATCTTAGATGAAATGGGCGACGAGTGTGGCCCAATGGCACAAGGCTTTATCGCCATAAAACTGCCGCTACCGCCCGGCTGTTTGCCTACTGTTTGGGGAGACCAAGCGAGGTTTGAATCGGCCTATTTAAAACAATTCCCCGGTTACTATGTCTCTGGGGATGGCGGATACATTGATGAAGATGATTACCTGTTTGTAATGGGCCGGATCGACGATGTAATTAACGTAGCTGGTCACCGCTTATCAACCGGTGAAATGGAAGAAGTAGTTGGCGCCCACCCCGCGGTAGCCGAGTGCGCGGTTATTGGCAGCCACGACGACCTAAAAGGCCAAGTGCCCTTTGGCTTAGTAGTGCTTAAAGACGGCGTGCAACAAAGTGAGCAAGAAGTATCCAAAGAACTGGTACAAAAAGTGCGTAATGAAATTGGCCCTTTAGCCTGCTTTAAACAAGCCATTATAGTGCAGCGTTTGCCTAAAACCCGCTCCGGAAAAATCCTCCGCCGAACGTTGCGTCAACTGGCCGACGGCGAAGAATACGCCATCCCGTCCACCATCGACGACCCAGCCAGCTTAGGCGAAATTGAAGAGCTGATGCGCCAAGGTAGAACGATGATTTAACATTGTTGACATACACAAGCCGTAAAATATTAAGCGACACCTAGTCGCTTAATTATCTTGTACTATCAAATATTTAATGATAGTAATGTCAGTTGATTTCTACCTACACAACAAGGACGATCATGAAGAAATTATTTGTAGCCTGCTGCTTGCCTTTTGCTCTTAGCTCATTACCTGTGAAAGCAGACATTACTTCCCTTGAGTTAAAAACGGGTTGGCCAAGTGAAATTTTATGTAGGGACGTAAATAATCAACGAGAATGGTTGTTTCAGCTTACACACCCTAGAAATAGCAGCGGTGGGGTTACTTATTCAGCTTTTTCAAATAAAAATGGTTTAGCCGCTCTATCTTGGTTGGCATTTAATTCTGACAGAACTTTTGCAGGACTTAGCAGTGGAGCAGGAACTTGGGATTGTGGTACCAATCAATGGTCGATAGAAGACCTTGAAACCAATGGCCGCGCTTTCTACCAATTTTATTACCAACCAAAAGTTGAAGTTAAATAAGTTCCAGCTTAGTGAAAATGCTACACAGCCGAAAGGCTGTTTTTTTATCCCTCATCACCGCCGAGTAGCGTAAGTCATCTAGCGATAAAGCTAAGGCCTGTTTGAGCGAAGCGAGTTGCCGCGGCGCGCTGGATGATGCGCAACGCAGGGTGAAGGTGATGCGGGGCGGGCTTTCTTTTGCTTACTGTTCTTTGCCCGTCAAAGAAAAGTAAGTCGCCGCAGGCGAAAGCAAAAAGCTAAATAATAAAAGCCAATTGAAAACAATGAAGCTACCAATCCAGTAGTTGTATATTGACGGCAAACTTATTTTCAGCCGGTGAGACTGTACAAACCCCAACTGTAGGTAAATATTTCTGAATAACTTTACGTATATATTTTTGCTCAGATTTCGGCATAAGTGCACCAATGAAGACTGTTTTTATAGCCTTTCTTGAAAAGCGCTTTACACCAGGTTTCCCGCAAAGAACCCTGTATTCATCTTCGTATTCCCAAACTGGGTGCTTCACTTGCATCTGACGCAAAGTATCCCCCGGGTTACGATATATGTAATCATTAGCTAAAATGGGTGGTATATCGGTGTAGTTGACAAAAGAGTGAGCAAACTTATCTTCCGAATTGAGAGCTTTCAGTGAGTCTAGTAACTCTCGAGTATTGAACTCTATACAAAAACCGCGCATACCGTCAGCATAATGCCCCCATAAATGTGGAACACTTATATTATTGTTAGCCCCGTCGAAGCTAGGTATATGAGCAGTGGCAGAGAATACTCCGTAACTCCTAAATTCTTCAAGACGAGCATTTGCTCCATCATTCGTGATCTTCACCCATTCCAAGGCTTTCATGGAAGCAGTTTGATTGTCATTTTCCCATAACTTTATAGCTCTAGCTTCAGCGGCCTTTACTGAAGCAACTGGAGTAACTTTAGCACTAGTAATAGCTGATTGAATAAAGAGTTTACGTAACTCACACTCACTATATACAGATCTCTGCGCAACCATAAACTCAAAAGGGTCGTTCAACTGAGTTATTGGTGAAAAAAATAGCTCACGCTTTCGGATAATATCCAGTGAAAAATCGTTATAAAACCTGAACTTTAGTATGTTGAATTTATCATCAGCGACTTCTTTGATAAGAGTGTTTTTTTGACTCAACTGAAACTCCAACAACTAACTTGAAACTAAAAAGCAGCCCTAAGGCTGCTTTGTCCACCTAACTTCCATCAAAGCAAGTTACTTCTCTGCGCGACTCATAAATTTCTTCTCGGCAGTGCTTACCTTAATCTTCTCGCCGCTGGCGATGTATTCAGGCACCTGTACCGACAAGCCGGTGCTTAAGATAGCAGGCTTGGTGCGGGCACTAGCTGAAGCACCTTTAATTGAAGGGTCAGTTTCTACGATAACCAACTCAACACTGGCAGGTAGTTCTACAGCTACTGGGGCTCCGTCTACGGTAACCACTTGCATACCCGCGGTATCTTCGGTGATGAAAGGAATCTCATCGGCGATGGTTTCGCTGTTTAGGTTGTAAGGGGTGTAATCCTCGTTATCCATAAACACATACTCGTCACCATCAATGTAAGAAAACATCACTTGATGGCGGCTCACATCAGCAAGGTTAATCATTTCGTCGGCTTTAAAGCTTTCGTCAGCTTTTGCGCCGGTGGCTACATCGTATAAGCGCATACGGTACAGGCTAGCACCAGCACGTCCGCTAGGGGTTAACTTAGCGATGTCTTTTACAAAATACACTTTGCCGTTATGTTCGATGGCGGCATTCTTTTTTATTTCACTGGCCTTTGGCATGGCTGAAGTCCTTAACTAAATCGTGCAACGAAAATATCATGTACAGATTTTTAGGCAACCGTTGACGGACCTAGAGCTAAGCAATTAGTAAGCTTTGTGTTATTAATCTCGCAAAAACTAAAATAATTACCGATAGTTAGCCAACAATTAAAAGTTTCACTTGCACCGCTTAACAGCTTTCTGTAAAAAGCTCGGTAATTACTCAGGGACGATAATAGCTAACAGGAAAGTTAGCCTTGTTGCTTATTTAGGAGTTTAAATGTTGTCCCCGCGTATTGCTGTTGTTGCGCTACTGTCTGCTTTATTGATGGCTTGTTCTGTTGAAGATGACCAACCCAGAAGCCAAATTGCTGTCACTTTTTACCCCCCTGCAACGTCTTTCCCTGGTGCTGCCGGCGACACTGAAACGATTACTCAAAAACGTCACTTTAGAGCTGATGGCGGGTCGCCCGCGCAAAGCATCACCATTAACCAACGTCGTGATGGTGAGCAGCCAAGAATTAACGGCGAAGACGCCAGCCAAAACGCTACTTTCTTAATTGATTTTTTAGGCAGCACGACCTTAGATGTTTACTCTGAGAGTGGTGAGTTTTTATATAACATAGATATCTTCGCAGATATGACCCAGCGCCACCTTTGCTTACCCAGTATCTACATGAGCAAATTTGAGCTAGTAGTGGACTCGCCCGTTAAAATTGCCGAAACCAAAAAAGAAGCCCACGAGTTCATTTTAGCCTGCCGAACAATTAATGAAGGCGTGGAAGAAAAAGCCGAATAAAACTGAATATGACGCTTCAAGCTTTTTGAAGCGTCTCTTAAGGAAGCCAGCCCACAGGATGTGAAAAACAATAAATAGGAAAGCACATGACCTGTCGATTACTAAGCGCACTGCTATTAACCTTGGGCTTAACGGCCTGTAATGATTCATCTGAAACCGATGATCTAAACCGCGTATTTCTAACATTTTACCCTTCACAACAATCTTTCCCTGATGATGTGGCAAACAACGATACGGTCAACTTTAAGCGCTTGTTAATAGCGAACGGCGTTGAACAGGTGAACGTTACATTAAATCAACGCCTTGATGGTGAAGAACCTTTAGATGACGCGAACAATCCAGCTTATCAATATGCAGTATTTCGTGTGAGTTATGGGGCAAGCAATACCTTCGACTTATACGATGAGGACCAAGACTTTCTTTATACGCATACCATTTTTGAAGAAGATAGCGATAAGCACTACTGCATAGCGATTGATGAACAAGAGCCACAGCTCATCGAGGCAGTTCTAGAGATGCGCTTCCCATCAGATAATGCAGAAGCCCACGAGTTTATTAGCCACTGTAGAACCTTAAATAACCAACAATAAGCGGCCTTCATAAGGTGTGGTTGCTATTTACTGTGACACTCACAAAGCTGATAACTTAAAGGCCAAGAAATTCTTTTGCTTGGCTTTTAAGTTGCTTATAGGTATTTGAGGCTTGCTCATTTAGGCTACAAATACTCAGCATGTCTTCGATAAAAAATGCTAATGCGCGTTGCTCTACGCGCATTAGTTTTGCTTGTACTGCTTGCGGTAAAAATTCGTAATGCGAAGCAGCACCAAAATCTCCCAGTACAATGTTGTAATTGTCATCCACCAGCACATTATGTGCGTACAAATCTCCGTGGCACATGTGGTGCTCAACCAAGTGTTGCAGTAGGCTTTGCATTTGCTCCACAATCTTAGCAATTGCCGCAATGCCAAGTTGCTGTTCCGGTAAAAAAGTATCCCGCGTACAAGTCGCTAAGCTAGGTGGCTGGCCTAAATTGCTAAAATGCTCTGGAATCAGCTTCATTACCACCGCAGAGCAATCGGGCTCACTAATTTGACCAATAAAATTAATCAAGGCTGGATGTTGGTCTACATGTAAGCAGGCGTCTAGCTCATCACTTGGATAACCGTCGCTGGTAAGTTCTCCCTTAAACACTTTAATCGCCACGCTGCTGGGTAGCGCTATACCGGGTTTAGGGTGGGCTAGAGAAATAACGCCCGAGGCACCTTGTCCCAGAACTTTATCAAACACAAAATCGTCAAGTGAATATTTTGCTAAACCAGATCCATGCTCAAAACCTTGGCAAAAAGGGTTTCCGGCAAACGCCAGCCACGCCAAGCGTGGAAGCGCTAATAATTGAGTGGGAAAACTAGCCAGTTGGTTGGCGGATACACGCAGTAGTTCTAATTTTTGGCAGTGCTGCATTGATTGTGGCAAGGCAGTAAGGCGGTTGCCCGCCAAGGCACACTTTTGCAGCTCGCTACACTCACCCAGTTGTTCGGGCAAGCTTTCAATTTGATTGTCGGTAAGAATTAGCCAACGCAACTTTGTCGGCAATGCCCCTGCAGATACGTGACGAATGCTATTTGATTTAAAACCTATCATATCTAGCTTAGCGCAGCGCCCCAGCACTTCTGGCAGTACTTCAAACTGATTATTTGAGGCAAACACTATTCGCAAGTTTTGCAATTGGCTAAGTGATTCAGGTAAGGCGCTCAATTGATTGTCACTTAAGTCCAGCACTTCGACTTGTGGGCAATACTCTGCAAACTCTTCTGGCAGTTGCTCTAGGTTATCTTTGATATTAATGCGAGTGTGTTGGCGTAGTTGGCCAGAACGAAGTTGCTCTAAAGTATGCATGCTAGGAAAACTAAATAATAAAAGTGCGACATAATAGCCTGTTGAAAAACCGATAGTGAACTATTTAACAATAGAAGCGCAATTACACCTCAAATAACTGCCCGTTCCCCCAACCCCACCAGCAACACATAAAACTGAATATTAATCGAAAATAGGTATATATGATTACTTTATAGCTTTTATGCAGTACAATTCGCGACCATCAATTGCACTGATAACACTATTCACAACAGGAAACTTGATGGACACAGCACAACCACTCTATAAAAATGTTGGCGTACAAGTAGTCATAGCAATGATTATTGGTACGGTAGTTGGCGCAGTAATGGGTGAGCAAGCTGCTATATTTGCCCCACTTGGCGCGATCTTCATCCATTTAATTAAAATGCTGGTTATTCCACTCATTGGCGTGTCGATTATTTCTGGCGCAGCCAACCTTGGTAACAGCCCTGCTGCAGGTAAAATTGGCATTTCTACCTTTGGCTTCTTTATGGCAACCTCTGCGGTTGCAGTGGCTCTCGCCTTAGTTATGGGTTCTCTATTCCAGCCTGGTACCGGTTTAGACTTAAGCCAAGCTAGCGATATGTTTTCTAACGAATACGCCGATAAAGGTGGCGTACCAGGTGTAATGGAAACCGTTATCGGCATGATCCCAGAAAACATTTTTGCCTCGTTAATGGATGCAAATATTCTGCAGATCATGGTGTTTTGTTTGTTCTTCGGTATCGCCTTATCTAAGCAACCTAGCGATAAAACAGCTCCTATCATGAGCGGCTTAGACACTGTTATTCGTGCCTTTATTTGGATGATCAACGTAGTAATGCTAATTGCGCCACTTGGTGTATTTGGTCTTATGGCTGAATCGGTGGGCACCTTTGGTTTTGCCATGCTAGGTTTAGTCGCTAAGCTGTTTGGCGTGTATGTAGCAGCTATTCTTATTTATGGTTTTGTCTTCTACCCACTCACCATTAAGCTGTTCTCTAACATGTCGGTGCGTGAGTTTATGAGTGCTATGAAAAAGCCTCAAGCAGTGGCGTTATCAACTTCATCATCTATGGCAACCCTGCCGGTTACCATGGAAGTAGTAGAAGAAGAACTAAAAGTATCTAAAGCGACAGCCTCTTTTGTACTGCCTTTAGGGGCAACCATTAACATGAGTGGTAATGCTATTTACTACGGTTTAGTGGCGGTATTTTTTGCGCAAATGTTCCAAGTAGACTTAGGCTTAGCGGCTTATGCGGCAATTATTTTTACCGCTACTTTGGGGGCAATTGGTCAAGCAGGTGTTCCAGGCCCATCGTTCTTGGTAGTCGCGGTATTGCTAGCGGCAGGCATTCCTATTGAAGGCCTACCACTATTGTTTGCATTGGACCGTATTTTCGACATGATCCGTACTTCGTTAAACATCACTGGCGATGCAGCTTGTGCCGTGATTGTTGATCGTTTTAACGAAAAGCACCTTTAAGCACGGAACGATTCGGGGCGCAGATGATGGCGCTCCAGTAACTTATAAAACTCGGTGCGATTACGCATCGCTAAGCGCGCTGCCTGACTCACGTTACCTTGAGTTAGGCGCAATAACCGCGCTAAATAACCTCGCTCAAACTCATCCCTAGCCTGAGAAAAACTCACCAACTCGGCCTTTTCTCGCAAGGCTTGTTGAACCAGCTGCGCCGGAATCAACGGCCCAGTAGATAAGGCATTGGTTTGCTCAACCACATTCATTAGCTGCCTAACATTGCCTGGCCAACGCGCCGATACCAAGCTAGACATGGCTTCTGGAGAATAGGTTTTTAGCGCACTGCCTTGGCGATCGGCAATTTGCTGGCTGAAATGATGCACCAATAAAGGAATATCCTCTCGGCGCTTGGCTAATGGCGGCAAGCCCAACTCAACCACATTAAGGCGATAATAAAGATCTTCCCTGAACTCTTGTTGCTGCACTGCTTGATATAGATCTTGGTGGGTGGCCGAAACAATTCGCACATCAACTGGAATGTTCTTGGTTGAACCCACCGGACGGACTTCCCGCTCCTGCAGAGCACGCAGTAATTTAACTTGCACACTTAAGGGCGTATCAGCGATTTCATCTAAAAATAAGGTTCCACCGTTAGCTGCTTGAAATAAACCGGGATGCGCATTGGCTGCACCACTAAACGCGCCTTTGGCGTGACCAAATAGCTCGGACTCAAACAAGCCTTCGGGAATAGCTGCACAGTTCACCGCAACAAATGGGCCTTGGTGACGCTGGCTAGCCTGATGAATCGCCTTAGCCAACAACTCTTTACCCGAGCCACTTTCACCCTGAATCATGATATTTACATCACTGGGTGCAACTTGTTGAATTTGCTTGATCAGCACATCCATTATTGGGCTACGACTAATAATGTCACTGCGCCAGCTAGCCTGAGGTTGTTGGCTTTCGCCTTCCGCAATATTTGGCTGAAGCTGTAAAGCATCAGCTACTTTTGCCAGCAACTCTTGGCTATCGAAAGGTTTAGTTAAATAGCCAAATACACCTTGTTGAGTGGCCGCAATAGCATCGGGAATATTACCGTGAGCGGTAAGTAGCATCACCGGCAAGCTGGGGTACAACTGCTTTATTGCATTAAACAAAGCAAGGCCGTCCATACCGTCCATGCGTACATCACTAATAACCAGCTGGGCCGGGTAGCTTTCCAACTCTGCCAAAGCTTCTTTGGCGCTGGCAACAGCGTGCACTTCATATCCGGCTGATTGTAATCGCAGGCTTATCAGACGTAGTAGGCTGGGGTCGTCATCGACAACCAGTAGCTTTCCGCCTTGATGATTAATTTCGTTCATTTAGTTGTTGCTCAATTCGCGTGAGTTCATCTAGCTGCATTTTTAATGCCCCAATTTGCTGCTGCAGTAAATCTTCTTGCTGCTGCTGGGTAGAAGCGAGATCTTCGTATTTATGTAACCAACGCAAGCTATCCGCAATTTGGTCGTTTAAGGCCACCAGCATGCCACGTTGGGCAAATACTTGCTCGCTAGCTAAAGCCTTATTAAACAGCGCATGAGCGCGGTGCGGATTCTTCACTGGTGACTTCTTATAGGCATATATTAGGCCAAGTTTAATACCATTATTACCCTGCTGCGGATCCAGTAATAACAGCTCTAACTCGTTGAATATTTGATCTTCACTGAGGCTTTCAAGATTTAAATAATAGGCCGCTGGGTCAAACTTACCCAACTCAAGTTGCTGAGCGTCGCTAACAGGCACCACTGGTTGATTGGGGCGTGTTAACTCACAACCGCTAAGCATTAGCGTTACCATACTAAGCAGCATTACGTACAATTTAACTTTCATCTAACTCGCTTCCCTGTAAACCTTCTACGACAAATCGACTGCCTTGTTCTAAGCGTTGATAACGCAAACTGGCGTGTTGCCGTTCAACTAACTCTTTGGCAATGGTTAAACCTAAACCGCTGCCTTTTAAACGCGGATCTTTAGCGGTTTTTCCTTGAACGAAGGGTTGGAAGATCCGTTGCTGTAGCTCATCTTCAATGCCTTCACCTTCGTCATCAATATATAAACTTACCCCGTTTACCGTGGCAAACGAGCCCAGTTTTATCACCCCAGCTTGTGGCGAGAACTTAATCGCGTTCGACAATAGGTTATCGACGATCACCCGGAGCTGCTCTTGGTTGGCCATCACACAGCTCTCTCCCAACTCTATCTTAGGGTTTAAGCCCCGGCTAGACAGGCTCAAGCGATGGCTTGCTAACACTTTTTCAATAAGTGGCTTTAAGTCCACTGGGTGATGCACTTGTTCACCTGGGGTATCCAACAGCAAATTAAAATCCAGCAAGGCTTCAATCAACTGCTGCAAGCGCAAACTGCTATCACGCAGTATTTCGGTAATTTCCTGCTGCTGAGCGTTAAGTGGCCCTGCACTGTTGTCATAGAGCAGTTCGTTACCTTCACGAATAGCCGCCAACGGAGTTTTTAGCTCATGCGAAATATGTCGAATAAAAGCAGTTTTTTGCTGCTCTAAACTCAATAGCCTTAAACGCATATCATCCAATGCATCGGCAATCGCCATCACTTCGGTAGCCCCACTTACCTTAATGGCTTGCTCAAACTCGCCCGACTTTAAACGGGCTATTTGTGGCCGTAACTGTTGCAAGGGCCGAGTAATAACCAATACCAGCAATACCGCTGCGGCCAAGGCAAAAGGCAGGCTTATCATGCTAAACAACAAACGTTGCTGAGCCTGTTGCGTGGTATGTTGCAAAGCCATAGCCAGTTCATTAATTAAACTTTGACTACGTTGGTCGAAGCGATGACTTAAGCTAGCAAAGCGCTTAAATTGTATATTTAGAGCCACTCTTTGTAAGGCTTGAGGGCTCTCCATTAGCTCACTTAAAGATTGCAGTTGCTGCTCTAATTCATAAACAATCTGCAATAGCTCTTTATCTTCAGTGCCAGTACGCAGCTCAAACAAACCCTTAGATACCCGTTGCCACTGGCGTTGATAAAGCTTTAAACGATTTTCATCGGCAAGTACTCTAAATTGCCGCGCACTGCGTTCTAAATCTAATAAAGACTCATCTAAACGTTTACTTGCCGACACCACTTGCGCCGACAAAAACGCGGTTTGCTGGCCTTGCATAGACACTTGTTGCAAATAATATGAGGCAAGCAATAAACTAAGTAATAAGGGCAATCCCAAGGTGGCTAAGGCCCAAAAGCTAAGCCGGCGAATAGAGGCCAGCACGCGAAAATTAATCAAACAACTATCCCTAGCGAGGAACAACAATCCAAACAGCGGACTATAATGCCAGAGATGCACAAAAATCCCACTGTCGCCAATCAGAGACAGTCATTACATATGATGAATAACCAAGCTAAGTCTCTGATTTAAGGTACAAGTGTAAACTTTTGTTGCTAGTAGGCTAGATTTAAACCGCAAATTTTCCCACCACTGTCGCCAATCAGCGACACTTTTTGTCACCCCTATAACTAAGGCTTTGATTTTTAAGTGCTAAATTTTTGGCTTAATTTGTGCTGTAGCTCACAGGGTTTAGGGTGAGCGGCTTCTTATTATCTCGCCAAATTATTTAGCTAAAGGAATCAAAATGGAACAGTTTGATCAACGTTGTTTAAGAATTGGCGATTGGATTTTCGAAATAAAAATGGTGCGCGCTATCCGAGTAAGTGAATATGGGCAACCCTATGATGCCTGCGCTAATATCAACTTTAACGGCACCCAAGCCTACATCGACAGCCAACTCACCCGCAGTGACAACGCCTTTAGCGGTAAGGACTTTGCCAGCTTCGTACAATTTTGCCAAGAAATGGGCATTACCGATGCTTGCTACGACCGCTATTCCCAAGGAAAGCGCCGCAGCCGCAACATAAACATTAGCGAAGATCAGCGCCAATCTCCCAAAGTGGTTAACTTTCCAACTAGCCCACGCTAAATCGCGCTGCAATCATCTTCGCAAATAGTGGTTGAAAAGCGCTCAATTTTCTTTGATAAGCGCTAGTGTTAAAGGCTTGCCAATGGTAATCTCAAAGATTGGCTAAACGCACTTGTTTAGCCAAACAGCAAACACAAAGATCATAAAATAAAGGATGTAAAACGGACCATGAAAGTAGGTTTGGTTGGTTGGCGCGGCATGGTGGGTTCCGTGTTAATGCAGCGTATGCGCGAAGAGAGCGATTTTGCCCACATAGCTCCGGTTTTTTTTAGTACTTCTCAAGTAGGTATTGCAGGTCCAGATGTTGGCACCGGCGAAACCATCTTGCAAGATGCCTTCGATATCGACAGCCTAAAAACCATGGACACCATTATCACCTGTCAGGGTGGTGATTACACCAAAGACGTTTACCCTAAACTACGCGAAAGTGGTTGGGACGGGTACTGGATTGATGCAGCATCAGCACTTCGTATGGAAGATGATGCAGTTATTGTATTAGACCCAGTAAACCGTGACGTGATTGACCAAGCCTTAAGCAAGGGTGTAAAAACTTATGTAGGCGGTAACTGTACCGTTTCATTGTTATTAATGGCCATTGGCGGATTGTTCGAAAAAGACCTTATCGAATGGGTTAGCCCAATGACCTACCAAGCTGCTTCTGGCGCTGGTGCGCGTAACATGCGTGAATTAATCAGCCAAATGGGCGAGATTCGTGACGATGTAGCCACAGAGTTAGCCGATCCAGCATCTGCCATTCTTGATATCGACCGCAAAGTGGCCGATAAAATGCGTAGTGACGATTTCCCTACCGATCAATTTGGCGTACCGTTAGCTGGCAGCTTAATCCCTTGGATTGACGTGCCACTAGCCAGTGGTCAAAGTAAAGAAGAATGGAAAGCGCAAGTTGAAGCGAACAAAATTCTTGGCACCAGCGATCAACAAACCCCTATCGACGGGATATGTGTGCGCATTGGCGCTATGCGTTGTCACAGCCAAGCGCTTACCATTAAGCTGAAAAAAGACATTCCAGTTGCCGAGATTGAAGAAATTTTAGCCGCTCACAATGATTGGGTAAAAGTAATTCCAAACGATCGCGAATTATCAGCTCAAGAACTTACTCCAACCAAAGTAACTGGCACACTTAGTGTTCCGGTTGGTCGTATTCGTAAGCTCACCATGGGCCCCGAATACATTTCGGCCTTCACAGTGGGTGACCAATTGCTATGGGGCGCAGCAGAACCGCTACGCCGTATGTTGCGCATCTTAATTGGCAAGTAAGCAAGTTTAAAATCGATAAAGCCCAGTTAATCAACTGGGCTTTTTTTTGCTTTTCATTAGCTCAGCAAGTTACAAATTGGGATTTTAAACTGGGCCATTTTCTCCCTTGAACAACACAAACAACAATTAAGCAGCAAATTGTTTTCATAGCTGAGCAAAATTTACTAAGCTATTGATAAGAAAAATATCCTTTATTTACTAATTCGTTGAAATTGTAGGAATCGCGATGAAAAAAACTCTCATTGTTGCCAGCGCCATTGCCTTACTGGGAGCTTGTTCAAGCTCTGCTCCTGAACAAAACCAAGGTGTGATGATTACCGAGAAATCAACCGATGTGGTTGATTGTAATATTCTAGGGGTATTTAACGTAGACCCGCAAAGTTTAGACAGCGATAGCGGCAAACAAGAGTTAAGCCAGCGGGTTATTAGCCTTAAAGGTAATGCAGTGCAACTGATTCCTTTAACTACAGCCGAGCCTGAGTTAGTTAGCGCACATGTTTACCAGTGTCCCGAGGCTTCATAGTAAGTTTGATAACCTCGAATGAAGGAGCTTACTCGGCTCCTGTTGGTTCATTATTGATTAACAAAAGCCGTATTGTTTACAACGCCAAATAAGCAGGCTGCGAATGGCGTTAAGCAACGAGTATCGATGGAGCTCATATGAGCGATAAAATTTTAAAGAAAGCGACCCTAAATTTAAAAAAAGCTGTGCCTTTGATGATGAAGCATCAAATTCCTGCCACTCCTAGCAACTATGCCTTATGGTATTTGTACGTTGATGATCAAAACCCTGAGCTAAATGCAGCCATTGACGAAATCATTAGCGAATACGACACCGTTCCCACTACTAGCAGCCAAATCCTTTATCAAAATCATATTGCTAGCCAAGAAGAATTAGATGTGAAAAGCATGCGCCATAGCCTAGAAGCCATGGCCACCGAGCTGTCACAAACCATGACCGATACTGGCTCAGATACCAACGCCTTCCAATCCAGCATAGATAAGAACTTCGCCAAATTAAATCGCATTGAAGAAGACGGCATTCCACTAGAACAAGTGCTTGGCTTAGTCCGTAACCTGATTGACGATGCCGCCAGCATTCGACAAAGCACCGACTTTTTCAACTCTCAATTAGGCAAAGCCCAAGCTGAAATCGAGAACCTAAAGAATCAACTTAAAGAAACCGAGAAAGAAGCTCTCTACGATGCGCTTACTGGCGCGTTGAATAGACGCGCCTTTGACGCAGATTTTAAAGACTTGTTCGATTCAAGCCCGGAAGGTTTGTGCATTATTCTGGCCGATATCGATCACTTTAAAGCCTTTAACGACAATTACGGCCACGTTCTCGGTGACCAAGTACTAAAAATTGTGGCTAAGCGGATTAACGAAGCATGTCGCGATGGCGCAAAAGCCTATCGAATTGGCGGTGAAGAGTTTGCCATTATCTGCCCTAAATCTAACCTACGCTCAGCGCGCCATTTAGCTGAGTCGGTTCGCCGAGCCATTGAGAAGCTCAGTCTTAAAGATCGTCGCTCCAACCAACGTATCGACAACATCACAAGCTCCTTTGGTGTGGCCGAATACAACGTGGTGAGTAAGTCTCGGGCGATTGTTGATGCAGCAGATACCCAGCTTTACGAAGCCAAAAGGCTAGGTCGCAATCGAGTAATGCCTATCGTTAGCTAAATGTGACCGGCATGCTTCTTTGCCAAAAGAAGCATGCCGGTAAGCCGCAAAAATACAATTTATTAACAATTCTCCTAGCTAAATCACAGCAATCTCAGTTTCACTTGTTACATTGAAAGGTATTAACACCAAAACTATTGTTCTAAATGAAAAAACGCATTGCGATTATATTGCCAACCTTGTCTCAAACCATCGATCAGCAGGTGATTCGAGGCATTCAAACGAGTCTTGATCCGCAATTATATAGCTGCCTATTCATGCCTGTTGGCTACCTCCCTGATGAGCAAGATTTTCAAGACAAAGATCTATGGCTTATAAAACAATTAAGCAAACTAGATATAGACGGGGTGGTCTTATACGGCGGCGGTGTAGGCTACAAGACCTCAGATAAGGTAATGCGCAAAGTAGTTGAAGCGATTGGTGAGCTACCCATCGTGAATGTTGGATCGGTGATAGAAGGCATTCCATCGGTACTGGTCGATAACTACAGCGGCATGTATCAACTCACCCAGCATATGCTAGAGATTGGCTGCAAAGACATTCTGTATATCGACGGCCCAGAAAACAATTTTGACTCCCAGCAACGTTATAAAGCCTTTAGAGATGTACTCGCAGAACATGGTTTAAGTCACGCTCCTGAACAACACCTGCATGGCGATATGACACCGGTTGGTGCAGGCAAACTCTGCCATCAATGGCTAGCCAAGCAGCAGCGTCTGCCCGATGCCATTATGTGTGTTAATGACCTAAGCGCCAAAGGTGTAATCGAAGAACTCGATAAGCAACAGGTGGCTATTCCAGAGCAAGTAAAAGTAAGTGGCTTTGATGATTTTGAATATGCCGATGCCATTCGCCCTAGCCTCACCACCGCAATTTATCCCGCTCAGCGCACTGGTTCTCTTGCGGCGCAATTAGTGGTCGAAAGCATTAATGGAGCAACTCTCGACGCCCAATATCAATTAGAAACCATGTCGATACTCCGAGCGAGCACCGGAGCTCCAGCAAAAGATGTAGAGCTACGCAGCAACGACGAGCAAAACCGTTTGCTTATCCAACAGCGCGACAGCAATGCCCAGCGTCTAGCAGTAACTCGCTTGCTGCACCAACGACAAACCTTAGATGCAATTTTAACCCAAGCGCAACCCACCCTAGACGAGCTAGGTATACCTGAGCTGTATATCTATCAGCAAGGCTTTAGTGAACAAGGAAAAAGCCACACTTATTTGGCTCACCGCTTACAACCTGGCAGCCTAGCCTTAGCAGAATCGGTAACGCCCTTGCCAGCCGCCTTTGAGGAAGTCATTGGCGACAAAGCGCATCAAGGCTTATGGGTGATAAGCGAACTTAAAAGTGGTAACCAGCACTTTGGCTACATGGTAGCGCTTACTGAAGGTGTGCATGCTGAATTCATCGAATTTATGGCACCACAAATCGCCGATATTATTGACCACCAGCGGCTACTCGAAGAAACCAAACAATACCAAGCTCAAGTTGAGTTAAGTGAAAAAATGGCCGCCTTAGGCGGCTTGGTCAGTGGCGTTGCTCATGAAATAAATACCCCTTTGGGCAACAGTTTACTAGCAGCAAGCCACCTTAAAGAACAAATAGCGCTGTTGGCTTCTCAAATGAAAAACCAGCAGCTTACCAAAGCCAATTTTGAAAAGTTTGTTGATGATGCCTCCAATACCAGCGACATTATCATTAGCAGTGCGCAACGCGCTGCAGAACTTATCACCAGCTTTAAGCAAGTTGCAGTAGACCAAAGCTACGAAGAGCAGCGCAGTATTAACCTTGCCGACTACATCAACAAAGTTCTCCGTAGCTTACAACATCAACTTAAGGGCACTAAGGTTAGCCTCGATACTCAGCTAGAGCCAAACCTGCATGTATTTACCTATCCGGGAGCGATCGCCCAAGTAATTACCAATTTGTTTGGCAATGCGCTTATTCACGGTCTCGACCATGGAAAAGCCGAAGGCAAAATCAGTATTACCCTAGAAAAAGCTGGCCAAGGCGCGCAACTCATCGTAGCCGATACAGGAAAAGGTGCCAGCCAAGAAACCGTAAGCCACATTTTCGAGCCCTTCTATACTACAGCCCGAGGCCAAGGGGGCTGCGGCTTAGGTATGCATATCGTGTATAACCTCATCACCCAAAAACTGCAGTGGCAGCTACACGTTGATACTCAACCAGAAAAAGGCTTTCGCTTTATTATCTCGATTCCACAGCAGGCGCTAAACCAAACTGAAGCGGCCAACTAAGTAACAAATAATACTGGCGTAAACTGGGAGGTAAACCGCTTAGTTTTTTACTAATATCACTTCGCTCATAAGGTGGGTATTGCCACTCTCGCTCTAACACAGTGTCTTGGTTCATCTTGAAAGCCCATGCTCAATTCTCCTTCCCAGTGTGGCTGTTATTGCGAACCTGCAGGTGACATTTCAATGAACAATCAGCGGCAATTTGTTAGCCCATGCATTTACTAAATTTGTTAGAATCAGACAACAGCAATTCCGCTTAAATTAATTTTTCCTGAACAATGACTCTTAGCCAAAAAAAACGCGCTCAAATAATCAATGCAGCTATCGCTGAATTTAAGGCTAGTGGCTATGCCGCCACCAGCATGGATCGCGTTGCTCAAACGGCTCAAGTAAGTAAACGCACTGTTTATAACCACTTTCCCAGTAAACAGGCTTTGTTTATTGGCATTGTTAGCATGATGCTAGATTTGATTTCTGCAGCCACTAAAATGGACTATTCCAGTCAACTGAGTTTGGCAGAACAACTGCAGCAACTGGCGCAAAAAGAATTAAGGTTATTTGCCGATCCCGAGTTTATCGACCTTGCTCGATTAGTGATTGCCGAAGCGATTCATATGCCAGAGCAAATGGTTGCAACCATGCAACATATGGCTACCTTAGAAAACAGCATCAATTATTGGTTTGAATGTGCCATTAAAGATGGACGCATCCAAAGTGAAAACCCTAGCTTGGTAAGTAGTCAGTTTTTGTCCATGTTAAAAGGCCGCTGTTTTTGGCCACAAATTATCAACCGCATGCCAATGCCAAGCGCTGACGAACAAGCAGAACTTGTAGAAAGCTGCATTGCCATGTTCTTAAGTTATTACCAGCCTAAGCCATAAAAGCTACGGGTTTTTATCGATGTCGCCAAGGTGGGCACAGCATGTTTAAAGTTATTGGTTTAATCGCCCTTTTAATGATTGGCACCCTGGTCGGCTTGGTGATGTTTCCACCGCCAAGTAGTGAGTTTCAAGATAGTCCTTTAGCAGAGCACAGCGTAAAACCGCAGTTAGTCGCGCAACTAAACGGCATACCAAATGCGGCCAGCCTTTTGTGGCTGCCAAAACAACAGCACTGGTTAATTGGCACTCTGGCACCACAAACCGTGTTAGTCACTGGTTCTGCAAAACTGGCTTACCTTAACCCGCCGCTCACCGAAGCCAGACTAGAAGAGTTACCCGCCAGTGGCGATATCGCCGATTTAGTCTTGTTAGATGATCATCTAGTGGGTATTTCCAGCGATGCACGCTTATTGTATTTTGAGCTAGCCGAGCAAAGCTGGAAGTTTGTAGATAAGCGCAAATGGTTACGTGACGGCTTACATCATAAAACAGCAGGTTTGATCTGGGATCCACAAGCTCAACTTCTTTATACCTGCGAACGCGAAGGCCTAAAACGCTGTTATCGCGGCAACCGCGACGGTCAACAACAACAAAGCTTTGAGCTGAGCCGCACAGGCCAGCAAGATCAGCTCTCTCAATATCAATTAGGCAGCATGACTTTGCATCAAGGTAGTTGGTTTGTGCTCAGCTCTCGATACAGTAGCCTATTGGAAATTGAGCCACAATCTGGGGAAGTGCTGCAGGTAATAGCATTGGAACAAGCCGATACCGCGCAAGCCATTGCTAGCGACGGCGAGCAACTTTGGTTACTTTCGGTCATACGCCAGCAACCTGAGGCGGCTAAGCTAGCAACAATTCCTTTGCCTTAAGCCCATTATAGGAGCACGCATGTTAAACGTTGGTATTATTGGATTTGGTTTATCTGGTCGAGTATTTCACGGCCCATTGATTAGCGCCCATCAGCAGCTGAACGTATTTGCCATAGCAAGCTCTCGCAAGCAAGAGATTGCCGACGCTTACCCCAAGGCATTATGTTTGGACAGCGATACACTGATCAATCACCCCAACATCGATATTGTCGTTATCGCCAGCCCCAACTCGCTGCATGCAGAGCAAGCCGAACAAGCCATGCTAGCCGGCAAACATGTAATCGTTGAAAAACCCTTGGCCATAACCAGCGAACAATGTCTGCAACTGCAACAAATCGCAGACCAAACCGGTAAGTGTTTAAGCGTGTTTCATAATCGCCGCTGGGACAGTGATTTTTTAACCATCTCTCAGCTGCTTGCTAGCCAAAGCCTTGGTCGTATTCATAGTTATTCCGCCCATTTTCACCGCTATCGCCCAGTAGTGAAACAACGCTGGAAGGAGCTCGACCCTCAAGGCGGCGGAGTGCTCTACGATTTGGGCGCTCACCTTATCGACCAAGTACTTAGCTTATTTGGTAAACCAGACAAACTATGGGCTCATCTGGATACTCAGCGTGACGGGGCGGTAACACCTGACAGCTTTGACCTACAGCTGATTTATCCCGACAAAAAAATACAGCTTAGCTGTAATTCCTTAATGGTTGAGCCAGGCCCACGCTTTCAGGTACATGGTAGCAAAGGCTCCTACGCTAAATGGGGCATGGATCCTCAAGAGCAGCAACTTGCAGCTGGCTTGTCGGCCAATGCAGCGATATTTGGCCAAGACAATAATCGCAGCGAAATTCACTTAGCAGGCCAAGCCTTGTTGCATAAGTCATTAATTAAAGGTAATTATTTGGCATTTTATGATAACTTTGTAAATGCAGTGACTAAGGGTGAACCGCTTGCCGTAAGTGCTCAGCAAGCCAGCGAAGTAATTGCCTTAATCGAACTAGCTACTCTTAGCCACCAGCAACAAACGATATGTTCGCTTAATTAGGCGAATAGCTTTTATCAACGACCCACTTTGCTTAGCCAAGGCTTGGGTGAGTGAGGTGGCAAAGTGATTACACTGTTAGCCTGTTTACTGGTGTTAAGCGGTGCATTTGTGCAATACACCATAGGTTTTGGCCTAGCGGTAATTGCTGCGCCATTATTGTTCCAGCTCTCCCCTGTTTATGTACCAGGCCCCATGGTTGTGGTTGCACTGGTAGTGGCAAGCTTAAGTGCCATTGAATACCGACACAGCATTGCATTTGGCGGCTTAAAAGCAGCGATAATCGGCCGTATCCCTGGCTCTGTTGCAGGCGGACTTTTATTGCTGTGGGCCGACCTAGCAAGTTTGTCTTTTTGGTTAGGTTTGTCGGTAATTATCGCCGTAACCATTAGCTTGTTTCCTATTCGTATCGCTCCCACACCTAGGCGCATGGCAATAGCCGGATTCATCTCTGGTTTTATGGGAACGAGCAGCTCAATTGGCGGCCCACCAATGGCCTTGCTATTACAACATCAGCAAGCCAGCTATTTACGAGCAAATCTGTCGGCTTTTTTTGTTGCTAGCTGCTTTATGTCGTTAATAGTGCAAACGTCGGTAGGATTTATGTCGCTAACGCATTTATATGCGACTCTGCCTTTAATTCCTGCTGCGTTGTTAGGGGCTTTTCTGGGGCGACGCTACGGCAAACGCTTTCCACAGCAATGGATTCGTACATTCTCGTTAAGTTTATGTGCCATTTCTGGTGGTAGCGCCATGCTAAGTTATTTTTTAATGTCTCAATAAAACGCTGCTTATTTCAACAGAATTTGATCTATCAACTTAATTTGTAATACAAAACCACATATACTACTGATTATCCTAAATTGATTGCTATAACTAGAGACTGTTGTGCCGAGCCAATCCTACCTTAAAAAGAATATCGCCTTAGCTTGGCCGCTCGCATTAAACGGCCTATTAATGCAATCAATGTTGATGGTAGACACCTTGTTGGTGTCCCCGCTGGGCGAGATCCCTCTAGCTGCTATGGGTATAGCGGCGACCCTGGTAGCCTTTATCATGGGTATTCAAATGGCCTTGGCCAACGGCTCACAATTAGTGCTTAGTCGAGCAATCGGCTCGGGCAATAAGCAAGCAATAGCCAAAGGTTTTTGGTCTGGTTTAGCAATCAATGTAACTGTAGCGATAATCTTTTGGTTAGTGTTGCACCTTGGTGACCAAGCCATTGTTGGCGCGCTCGCCGATGACATTGCGCTACAGCAACAAATTATGAGCTACTTAGCCATTTCTAAATACTTGGTGCTATTTACCGCCGTTACCCAAGTGATGATCGCCCTGCTCAACAGCCAAGGAAAAAGTAAAATCCCGCTGCAAGGCTACCTCATCGAAATGCCAATCAACGCCTTGCTATCTTATTTACTCATTCATGGCTGGGGTGAGTTTTCGGGCATGGGTGTAGAGGGCGCAGCCTTGGGTAGCTTAATAGCGATCGTTATCCGCATGAGCTATTTGAGTTTGTGTTTAAAAGCCGATCAAAGCCTACAGCTAAGTTTAAATCAGTCGATGCCAGCTTTGTTTAATAGCATTCGGCTACATAGTAAAGAAATCTTCCCGGTAGCGGTGAACGTTACCATCCTGCAAATTGGCATTAGTGTTTATCAGCTGCTGTACTCCCAGCTCAACATTAACGCTTACGTGGCCATTACTTTGGTGATGCCTTGGCTTAGGGCCGGCACCCAGTTTATTGCCGCTTGGGCACACTCTTCTGCGATTAGTATTAGCCAAGCCATTGGTTCAAGAAAGCTCGATGACTTAAGCGCAAATGTGAACAAAAGTATTGATGTTTCTGTAGCAATATCGGTGATTTGTGCGCTGTTATTTGCCGGGCTTAGTTTTATGCTGCCAAATATCTACCCCGATTTAGATGCGGAAACCTATCAAGCGCTTAGTCTCATCGCACCTTTGTATATCTTTTTGCCGATAGTGCGGGGTTACAATACAGTACATGGACATGCCTTACGCGCTTTAGGTAAAACCACTAGCGTGTTTAAGATCAACTTTATCGGGCAATGGCTAATCTCTATTCCATTGTGCGCACTGCTGATTCTTTATTTTGAGGTATCAATCTTTTGGGCCTTTGCTATTCAGCCCTTTGAAGAAATAGTAAAAGCCCTACCTTTTAGGCAGCTAGCACGTAAATCTTTGAAAGAGTTTGATAGTAATAAAGCAGAAACGCTGATGTACGATTAGCAGCGCTTAGCCTACCCCTCATACAAATCATCACCCACTCGGTAAACGGGTAACTCAAATTTGTATTGGCTGCCAGCCATAATCAGTTGGCCTTGATAGCGGCTGTCGCCAGTGGAAGAAAATTCAAATTGGTAGTAACGACACCAACGCCAGTAGCCTGCCATTTTCTGCGGTTTTTCTTGCTTAAAATTTACTTCAAGTAGCTGTAGTTCTAGCGTCTTACATTTTTGTTTGATTAAGTGTTGAGCACGCTCAGCGTCTTTTCGGCGACGCCAAAAGAACATCACAATAAAGGTGAGCAGAAATATAGCTAACAGATCCATGGCGCCAACTTAGATAAAGACTTTGCTTAAGATATTGGGACGGTATTGTGAATAACAAGTAAAGCTATACAACGACTATTCACCAGAGATGGTTGCGATAATTTGCCGATTACCACCTTGATTACGATGCTCACCAAGGTAAATGCCCTGCCATATTCCCAATGCCAACTCGCCTCGGTTTATCGGCAGGGTTAATTCGGCCCCTAGCATGCTACTTTTAATATGAGCAGGCATGTCGTCGGCACCTTCGTAGGTGTGCTCAAAATAGGGGGCATTTTCCGGCACCATTTTATTTAGATGAGCGTCTAAATCGGCTCGAACACTGGGATCTGCATTTTCATTCAAGCTTAAGCTGGCACTGGTGTGCTGCAATAAAAGGTGGCACAAGCCCACTTTAAAATCTTGCAGCTCAGGTAACTGCAAAATCAATTCTTCGGTAATTAGATGAAAGCCGCGCGGTCGCGCCTTTAACCTTACCAAACGTTGTAACCACATGAAGCTAGGCCTTTTTTAATCTTTGTTTAAGACTAGCAGTGGCTAGCTTGGTTTGTAAACGCTTTGCTTAAGCTTGTAAGCGTTTTGCCAGCAATTCGGCATTTCTTAAAGCCATAGCATAAATACTAAGTTGCGGATTAGCACCTAAACTTGTAGGAAACACCGAGCCATCAATAACGCTTAAGCCATCCAGCCAGCGATAAATACCCTCTTCATCTACTAAGGATGTTTGTTCATCGCCTCCCATGGCACAACCTCCCATCACATGCGCCGACGCTAAGCGCGTAGCCAAGGCCTGCATTGGCAATTGCTCAATCATAGCCTTGGCCTGCGGCCATGAACTCACTAGCCTGCTTTGTTCATGCAAGGGAAATACTTGTTTAGCGCCTGCAGCAAACTGCAACTCAGCCATGCTCAATAACGCCCGACGCGCTCCGCGCCACACAAAATTACTGATTGGGTAATCCAACACAGGGCTTCCATCATCGCGAAGCTGCACTTGCCCGCCAATACTTTGCTCATTAAAGCCGTCGCGCAGCAAGGCAATGGTGACTTGAAGGTGGTTAATCTGCTGCATCATGTCACTATGAAACTGACCAAAGCCGCTAATTTTAGTGGCCAACAGAATGGGGTGTACTGGAGGTACTTCCAGTTTGTAGCCACACTCTCCTTCACTGCCTTCTCGCCATACAAAGTGATCGGAATACACCGATTGCGGCGCACCTTGGTGGCTATTAACGGCTTGCTCAAACACCGCCCCACTCATCACACTTGGGTGCAAAAAGGTTCGTTTACCCACTAGCTGATAAGGATCTGGAACCTTGGAGCGTAACAGCACAGCAGGGCTACCAATAGCACCTGCCGACAACACTACCTGGCGCGCTTTAATCTTAATACCCGCGCCATGTAGGCGCTGCGAAGTATTTAAAGCCTGCAATTGCACACCGGTGATAGCACCTTTATCGAAATGCAAAGTTTGCACTCGAAACCGACTTAACAAGGTAGCGCCAGCACTGAGCGCAGCTGGAATTGTTGTTACTAACATCGACTGCTTAGCGTTGGTTGGACAACCCATTCCGCAGTAACCTAAGTCCCAACACTGTTTTACATTGCGAGGTATCGCTTGATAAGACCACGCTAAAGCCTCGCAGCCTTTCGCCAATAAAGCATTGTTTTGATTTGTTTGCAGCCAAGGGCTAATGCCCAACATTTGTTCTGCCTTAACAAAGTAAGGCGCAAGGCTTTGCGAATTTACCTGCTTAAAACCCCAGCGCTGTTGCCAATGCTGCAAAGTGGGCTCTGGAGTACGCAAAGAGGTGGTCCAATTCACCGTGGTTGAGCCGCCCACACAACGCCCTTGGAAAATGCTTATGGCTTTATCTTTGGTTTTTCGTGCAGCCGATTCTTGGTATAAGTCGGGGTAAGCGCTGCGCTCTTGCATCTTAAAGTCTTGACTGCTTTTGAGTGGCCCCTCATCCACGATCATCACTTTAAGCCCTGCCTGGCTAAGCACTTGCGCACTGATCCCGCCACCGGCACCACTGCCAATAATTAGTACGTCACAATCTAGCTCTTGCTCACCTTGTTGGCTGGCCCCATCAATATGTTGCCAGCCCGATGCTAGGCCCTCAGCAATAATATCTTTAATCATTCACTAAGCCCCTAGCTTGTACTGGCAGGTGATAATCTAATTCTGGCCACGCTGTTGGATCACCGTACCAAGCGGCAGTAATCAGTTCATGTAAGCCTTGATAGGCTTGTCGTAACAGTTGTAGATAGTGCTGCTGCCATTGCTGTAACAACAATAAGCGCTGCGCTATCGATAACTCACTAAGTTGGGCCGCACCGGCACTTAGCAATAACCAACCTCCACGAGAGGCTAATATCTCTAGTAGTTGATTTAACTCAGCTTGGGTATGGGGTTCTAGAATGCTGAACGCTTGATCGATATTGGCCAGCACATGTTGCTTTCGCGCTACATCATCGCTAGCCACAGCACCTTCTAAGAAGGCAGGAATTAAGTACCAAAACACCTGTTGGTATTGCGGCTTTAAAGTGAGCTTAGGCATAGGTTTAAAATCTATGGAAGCAGGGCTCACCAGCCATGCTCCTCCGCTAGCTAGCGCAGCAGTAGCAATACTGTATTTTAACAATGAACGGCGACTGAGTTTCACTTGGCTCCCTGCCCTAAGACTTAAATTAAGATACCACTGGTAACTTATATAGACCTCACCACCTCTAAACACAAGTTTCCATGAGTAACTTATTTAAAGTTTGGATCAAAGCTCGCAAAACTTAGGTTTCTTTACCGGCAAACTTGGCGGTATTATCACTTAATAATAGAACGCTACAGTAAACCTGCTCTCTCCCATAAGAGATTTGCCAAGAGCTAAGCAATTGCTAAATAGCTTTTAGCGCAATTAGTGACTAAGGTTTACCTATCAAGAGCTTAATGAATACCATTGTGAATACAGCTATTAAAAAACGTGCCATCAGCCCTGAACAAAAGCAATTACGCCGCCAGCAGATACTCAGCACCGCTAAACTAGCCTTAGGCGAACATGGCTACGAACAGGTAGTACTTAGCCAACTTGCCGAACAACTCGAGCTATCAAAGCCGGCTTTGTATCGTTACTTTGCCAACAAAGAAAGCTTGTTTATGGCACTTTATTTAGAAGAGGCTAAGCAGCTATTACTAGGGCTAGAGCGTTTGTCTCAGCAAAATCTAAAACCTAGAGTATTAGCCGAGACCATTGCCGCTCAACCTACCTTTTGTTACCTCTCGGCCATTTTGCATACGGTATTAGAAAAACAAGAGAACATTGAACAAGCCATCAGCTTTAAACGAGAGCTCAAAACCATGGCCGAACAACTAGCCAAGTTGTTTTTGCATTGGTCGCCTCAGCTAAGCCAACAACAAGCTCTCACTAAAGTGATGTTTCTTTATCAAGCTGTTATTGGTTGTTGGCATACCAGCCACCCTTCGTCGACCATGCAGCAAGTGATGCAAAACGATGAGTTTGAAATTTTGCGTTTAGACTTTGTCGACAGCTTAAGTTTACTGTTAGTTAAACTTCTAGCGGACTAGCCGCCGTTTCTATCAGCCAATCTGCCACCGCGCGTAAGCCTTGGTCGCGGCTGCGAGCTTGTTTATAACAAAGGTAGAAGTCGTAACCGGTATATACCGAAGACACCGGTAGATCGACTAAGCTACCCTCGCGAATGTCTTTTTCCACCATAAAATCGCTCACTAGCGCAATGCCTTGACCAGTTGCTGCGGCTTCTAAGGCGAGTACTTGGTGGCTAAAACTATGGAAGCCTTGATTGCTTGGCAGCGATATCCCCAGACCCTTAGACCACACAGCCCAATCCCCGCCTGGTTGCTGAGCATCTTCATCTAAGTCACAAGACAACAAGGGAAATTGTGGGAGTTCTTGCCGCCAGTTATTTTGGTCGATTTCTTGATAAAAGCTCGGCGAACATACCGCCACCAACCGTTCTTTGTGCAATAAGTGGCTTACATAACCAGGAGCTGAATCGGCAAAACAAATGAACAAATCGCCGGTAGCGCTAGACAAGACCGGCTCCTCGGTAATCATTTGCAAGCGTAAATCAATTTCTGGGTTACGCGCCCTAAAGCTTGGAAGCAAGGGTATCAAACGTTTTAAGGCAAATGAGCTGTAAGCAGTAAGCCTAAGTTGCGCAACCCCCTCACCTTTTACTTGCCGCGTAATGTGGCTTAGTTCATTTAGAATACGCTCTACTTCGCTAAAGTAGCTGCGCCCAGCCTCACTAAGTTGTAGTTGGCGGCCAACTTTAATCAGCAAAGGCTCGGCTAAATACTCTTCAAGCAAACGCAAACGGTGGCTTATCGCACTCTGGCTAATGCCTAATTCTTCGCCTGCTTTGGCAACACTTTGATTTCGCGCTACAGCCTCAAAGGCAATTAAGGCATTAAGTGGAGGTAGAGTTCGCATACAAATACATTAATTTTATTCATGTATTCTTAATTATTATCATTTTTTTAATGTTTAACAAGCTTCTACACTGCTGCTTCACCTATTAGCCATTAATTAACGGGAGGCAGCTATGCGTAACAATTCAACCTTTATTGCCATCCTCATTTTAGTGGTAGCTAATCAGATCGCGGTGCTGTCTGACGCACTGATGAAAGTAGCTGGAGAGCAAGCCTCAGTATTTGAAATACTGCTATATCGCCAACTCAGCACGCTATTATTGTTATTACCTTTGTTTTTGCTCACCAAACAAAAGCTGCCAGCAAAGCCCTTAGTGCATGTAGTTCGTGGGCATTTGTGGTTAGCGGGCTCTGGCTGCATGGTGGTAGCCTTAATAGCGCTGCCGCTAGCCACCGCCAATGCCTTATTTTACGCCGCACCCATTATGATGTTGCCACTAGGTATGTGGTTACACAAAAGCCCAGTAAATCGAACTCAAGTGGCTGCCGCATTCATTGGCTTTATCGGCGTGCTGGTAATTATTCGCCCCACCGAATTTAACTGGGGAGCTATCGCAGCTTTAGGCACAGCGCTTACACTTGCCTTAAGCAACCTAACGGTAAAGTACATTCCCAAACAAGAATCGGTAGTCACCAGCTTATTTTGGACCAACCTAATGGTTGTCCCGGCCACGCTAACTCTGGCTTGGCCACACTTGCACGGCTTTAATTGGTCACTGCTTTACCTTGCGGGTGGAAGTAGCTTATTCATTTTGTTTTTGCACGCCGGTTCCGTCATTGCCTATAAGTCAGCTAATGCCAACAGCATTGCTAGCGCCGAATACACCGGATTGATTGGTGCAGCTATCTTTGGCTGGTTATTTTTTAGTGAAATGCCCGACTGGTTAACCTGGCTTGGCGCGGCTCTAATTGTGGTTCCCTTGGTATTGCAAAGCCCCTTACCAAAGCAGCTCGCCCTATGGAAAAAACAGTTAAGCCAAAAGCGCTTAAAGCGTTCTGCTTCAGACACTGGCCTATAAGCTTAGGCCAGTAAACTTGTGGCCTAAGCAGCTTTAAATCTCGAAGAAAAGCTTTTACTGTCAACTTAGCTAAACAGCACCATAGAATTAACCGCTAAGGCGCCTTAGGTAAATCAGTACAATCCATCAATAAATCAGCATAATGCACTGCATTAACTAGCTGTATTGAGATTATGCAATGCTTACTATCGTCGCCGTTGATTTAAGCTCGCCTTGTTAGCCTACAAAAACACCTTAACCACCTTACTGTTGCTGGTACTTAGCTTGCCGAGCGCAGCTAGCCAAGCGGAGCCTCTGCGTTTGGCCGCTGATCGCTGGTGCCCTTTTAATTGCCAAGCAAACAGTCGCTCACCGGGTTACATCATCGAGATTGCACAGCAGGTTTTTGCGCCCGATTATCAAGTAAGCCTGGTTGAAATGCCCTGGTCACGCGCGCTGCGTCATACTCAAAAAGGTGTTTATCAAGCGGTGGTAGGCGCACTCGCCGGCGAAGCCGAAGGTTTTATTTACCCTAAGCTGGCCATTGGTAAAGCGCAGCAAGTGCTAGTTATGCGTAGCGATAGCAATTGGCAGTATCAAGGCGTTCCTTCACTGGAAGACCTGACGATAGCGGTGATTGCTGATTATGACTACAACGATGAACTTGATGCCTACATTAGTGCTCATCAACATCGACGTAACTTAGTGGTTGTTCGCAGTGAACAGGCGCTAGAGCGTATGCATAAGCTGCTGATGGAACGCAAAATTGATGGCTACGTCGAAGATAAAAGTGTAGTGAATTATTACACCCACCAACGGGGAGATAATAACGACATTCGCTTCGCCACAAGCTTTAGTACCGAGCCAGTGTACATTGCCTTTTCTCCGGCTAATCCACAAAGCCCGGCTTTAGCTCATCGCTTAAGCGAAGGCATACAAGGTTTAAGAAACAGTGGAGAGTTAGCCAAAATTTTACATCGCTATGGACTTAGCGACTGGCAATAACATTGATGTGTAGAGCTTAAGTTAACTCTTAGTAACTTAGGCTTTGGAGTGAAGTTCTGGCAACACACTTTGCCAATCTATTTCTCCCTGCACTAAGCGTTCTTTAGCGGCTTTTGGTAATTGTTTAATGGCATGCTCTAAGCGCATGGCCTGCTGCTTAGAGGCCAAACACTGTTGATACACCAACTGTAGTGGGCCTTTTCCTCGTAGGGCTTTGGCACCTTTTACACCACCTTGTTGATGCTCAGCAAAACGGCGCGCTACATCGGTAGTCACGCCGGTATACAAATGCTGTTGTTTGGTTCTAATAATATATAAAAACCACTCACTAGCAGCTTGTTTAACTACTAGTGAGTCATCACCAGACATTACGCTTCTATGCCCACAATCAACCACGGTGAGTTAGCTTGATCGAGTTTGCGCTCTAGGTGCCATACTTCGGCAACATCGCTTTCTTGGCCGCTAATCTCATCACGTGTTTTACCGGTAAATTTAACGCTTACTTCGGCATTTAACATTGAGTGATCAGCACGAACCAATTCAGCGTCAATAAACACAACACTACTATTAATTTCTTCAGAACCGTATGAGCGACGCTCTTCAGCTAGGGCGTTGTAAAGTTCAATGCTCAAGTATTCTTGCATCACCTCTAGCTTGTTGTCATTCCAAGCGCGCTGCAGAGTATCAAAGTGACCACGAGCGCCTTCTAAAAAGGCATTCGCGTCAAAACCTGCTGGCGGATTAAATGGCACGTCGTCTTCGCCTTCGCTAGCAAGTTGACTAGCACTAGCAAAGCCACCTTGTTGCCACTGTTGCTCTGCCTGAGGGCCTTGATAAGCCTGCGCGGGTTGGTGATTCATTGCCGCTGCCTTTTGTTGGTTGAGGCCACGTAAGAAACGCACCGCCACAAAGGCAATTAAAGCAAATAACAATATATCCATCATCTGTAGGCCTTCAAAGGCCCCGCCGCCAAGCAAAGCAGCAAACAAACCGCCGGCTAATAAGCCGCCTAACAATCCACCCATCATCCCTGAGCGACGGCCAGTATTTGCGGCAGTACCATTGTTTTGGTTCTGCTGCTGATTGGCCTGTTGATTAGTTTGGCTTGGTTGTTTTTTAAAGGTAGGTTGGCTTTTGCCCCAAGACTTACCTCCACCAAAGCGTTTGGCCTCTGCGTCGGGGGTAATAATCAATACCGCCATCACCAACGCCATAACACTCATCAATTTTTTTAACATGCGCTCCGCCTTCTAAGGAGTAATTCAGCGATAAGCAGTGTAACCAGCTTGCAGCGAGGTTCAAGTGAAAACTATCTCAAGGACTAAGCAAGCTGAAGCACTACGACTTTAGTATTGATGTAAAATTTTTGTTACAGCTAGATTCAGCTTGTTCAACAGCCACTAATATATATTAAATTCAATAACTTAAACCCCTTTACAAACACTCAAAACAATTAGGGTTATTGCTTTGATTATTTTTTCGCCTAAGCTGGGGGAGTCGGCTAAAAAACAATAATTCCGCCGACATAGACACTTACAAAAGACCAAAACAAAAAGGACTTAGCCATGATACTTCTCGTTGGCGGTGAAAAGGGGGGCAGTGGAAAAAGCTGTCTGGCCCAAAACTTGGCGGTGTATTTGAAACAACGCTTTAATACCGAAATTCTCTTGGTTGATTGCGATCCACAACGTACTAGCTCCGATTGGGTGCAAGCACGTAACGAGCAAGAAGACCTTCCAACTATTAACTGCGTGCAACTGTACGGCAACATTCGCAACGACTTACTTAGCCTACAAAATCGCTTCGACTTTGTGGTAGTAGATTGCGGAGGGCAAGATAGCAAAGCCCTACGCTCGAGTATGGCAGTTGCCACCCACGCTATAATTCCACTACGCCCAAAGCGGCGTGACATAAAAACCCTGCCCCATTTAGAAGAGTTAGTTAACACCTGTAAAGCGGTAAACTTTCATTTAAAAGAAGCAGTTGTACTCACCCAATGCCCATCGTTGCCAAGCCAATACAAGCGTATTGAAGAGGCTAAAGAGGTATGCAGAACCTACGGTTTAAATGTACTAGACGCCATCACCTTTAATCGCAATATCTATGACGATAGCGAAGAGCGTGGCTACACAGTGTTGGAGCTTGAGCCGGAAGGAAAAGCAGCCCAAGAAATCCGCAATATTGCTGAAGAATTTATAGTATGTGAGCAAGGAGCGGCAGATCATGGCATTGCACGATCTCAAGAAAAAGCCTCGGGCTTCTAAACCGAAACAGTTTTGCGATGTAGATAGCTTTATTGCGCAAGCCGAGCTGTATGCTCGTGGCTGCGAAAATGTGGTGCACTTGCCGATACAAGCTAGGCGCAATGCATCTAAGCAGCCAGCAAAAAATGCCACGTTTAGCTTAAACCAAGCGGTAATTGCCGAGTTAGATCAAATAAAGCAAAAAACCGGTTTGTCTAAGTCTTACTTGGTACGAGCATTAACTCATCACTTAGCAGGCTTAGAAGAACCCAAACAACAGGCTATATTAAAGCCCAAATAGCCTTAAGTTACTTTAAGTAGCTTAATCACCCAGCCAAAGGTGCTGGGTGAGAGGCACTTTGTTATTGCGAAAGATAATCCCTTCATCCTCAAGACGCTGACGCTGACATTGATATTGCGGAGAGCCTTCTGGGAAGGAAATCATGCCTTTAGCATTAATCACTCTATGCCATGGTAAATTGGAATCTTCGGGTAAGGTTTTTAAGCAACGCCCTACTGCACGCGCCATTCGAGGATAACCAGCCATTTCGGCAACCCCGCCATAAGTGGCCACCTTCCCTTCTGGAATATGCCCAATCACCAACCAAAACTTAGCGAGGTAGTCTTGTTGATCCATGCTGTTTAGCTTTGCATCCAAACTTCACTAGCCCAATCCCAGATGGTATCCCACTCTGGTACTAGATCTTCTTGGCCTTGCCAGTAGCCAATTTCACCTTCTTGGCTAATGAAGTAGAAGTTGTCACCATTTTGGCAAATAGGAATAAACTCACGCGGTAAACCTAAGCTCCATGCGGTAGCCGCTACCTCTGGCAAATAAGTATGTAAGTAAGGGTCGCTAATGGTTACAGGCTCTAAGCTACCACAGATAACATTACTCACGGTAAGTTGGAAAGCACGCAGGTCACTAGGCATGGGAATTAAGATAAGTTCTTCAACTTCAACTAATTGCGCTTCTGTTGGTAGCTCACTAGGATAGGCGCCAGACTGATCGGCAGCTCTAATTTCATCGATTAATTCTTGCATGCTTGTCTCTCCGCGGCATTGGCATACAATGCCTGTTGCTAAAACTGGTGCACAGCTTACCTAGAAGACTCTCAATCAGCAAAGGAATATCCATGCCACTTCACGCTATAACTGTAGAACCCGAGCAAGCTGCTCGCCATTGTATTATCTGGCTACATGGCTTAGGCGCAGGACCAGAAGATTTTGTACCTTTAGCTAAGCAACTAAAGCTGCCCGATGAAGCAGCAGTGCGCTTTATCTTTCCAGCAGCGCCCGAGCGTGCCGTCACCGTAAACGCTGGCTACTTTATGCCCGCTTGGTACGACATACTGGCATTTTCACCGCAGCGTAAAATTAATCAACAGCACTTAGAACAAGTAAGCCAAGAAATTAGCCAGCTAATTGAGCAACAACTTGCTCAAGGCATCCCCAGTAAAAACATTATTTTGGCCGGTTTCTCTCAAGGCGGTGCGGTGGCATATCACTGTGCGTTAAACCTAGAGCATGCCTTAGGAGGTGTGTTGTGTATGTCTACTTACTTAGTTAATGAAAGCCTGCCTAAACAGCACTTCCAAGCTAATACGCCGATCCTCATCCAGCATGGCCGACAAGATGATGTGGTTGCCCCAAGCTTAGGTGAGCAAGCCTATCAGCAACTATCAGCTTTAGGCTACCAAGTGGAATTTAGCCTATTTGATATGGCGCACAGTGTGTCGCCGAGCCAAATAAAGGCGATTAAAGCGTGGATAGGTGCCCGTTTAAACTAAGTGATGGGCTTGCTTTAAGCACTCTAGGAAACAAGCCAATATCCGTGAGGGTTTGGGTGATATACGATTTACCGCTAAAAACGGACAGTCATAACTAAACACCTCGCCACCAATGGCTCTAATCAGCCCTTGTTCTACAAAACTACGTGCATAATGGTCGGGCAAATAAGCCAAATAACTGCCCGACAACAATAAAGTTGCGACTGCTTCTTGGTCATAAGCGGTGGCGTGTCGCTTAAAGCCTTTTTGCTGAGAAGTATCCATATTAGGTGAGTTGTGGCCAAGGCCAGCATACTTTTGGCTAACAATCTCTTGCTCGCTAATCGTAATATCACTGCGTTTAAACAAGGGGTGGTGATAGCCACAATACAGAGACATTTTTTCATCAAATAGCCACTGATAAGCTAAACTGGCAGATTGACGCGGCCCCGGCACCACACCAACATGATAACGCCCTTCTATCACTCCACTTTCGATCACCGATAAGGTTTCTACGTATAAATCTAAACTAACCTTGGGGGCTCGTTGGTCGAATAGCTGTAATGCTTGGGAGATTTTAGCTTCTTGGTTGGTGACGGTTTTATCGAACAAGGCAATGGCTAGGTTACCGGTCATCTCTTTGTGTAAGCCTTGAACGTCTGCGCGAAACTCATCTAAGGCGCCCATCAAACGCAAGCTAGATTGATAGATATGTTGCCCTTCAGCACTTAACACAAACCCAGCTCGCCCCCGCTGGCATAAGGTTACCCCAAGGCGGACCTCCAAATCCTTAACATGTCGGCTAATGGTCGAGCGACCAATATTGAGTTCGACTTCGGCTGCCGAAATGCCTCCACATTCCACCACTACCCTAAAAACTTTTAGCAGGCGTAAATCAATATCACTAAGTTGACCCAAAATTTTCTGCATTATGTTTCATCCTTATGAAACTTTAGATTCAAAGATACATATTTATGTAACTTAAAACCAGCATTAGGCTAAACCTAGCGTAAAGCTTTGCTAGGAGAAGCAAATGGCCACATTGCAAGATATGGGAATTACTCAAAATCAACTTGATAGCCACTGGATGGCTTATTCAGGTAATCGCCAGTTCAAACAAGATCCACGAATGATTTGCCAAGCTAAAGGCAAATATTACTTCGACGCCGACGGCCGAAAAATATTTGATGGTTTGTCAGGCCTGTGGACTTGCGGCTTGGGACATGGCCGCCAAGAAATAGTAGATGCCATTGCCCAACAAGCCAGCCAGCTTGATTACTCACCGGCTTTTCAGTTTGGTCACCCAAAATCATTTCAGCTGGCAGAGCGAATTACCGAGTTTATGCCAGAGGGCTTAAACCGAGTATTTTTCACTGGTTCAGGCTCTGAGTCTGCCGATACCTCACTAAAAATCGCTCGCGCTTATTGGCGCAAAAAAGGCCTTGCCAGTAAAACCAAGTTGATTGGCCGCGGCAAAGGCTATCATGGGGTAAACTTTGGCGGCATATCAGTGGGCGGCATAGGCCCAAATCGCGCCATATTTGGTGCCGGTGTAGATAGCGCCCACATGCGCCATACGGTATTGCCAGAAAATGCCTTTACTAAAGGCCAACCAAACCAAGGCGCTGAACTCGCCAATGACTTAATCGATTTAATCGCCATGCATGATGCTTCCAATATAGCGGCAGTGATTGTTGAACCTATGGCCGGCAGTGCTGGGGTAATTCCACCACCGGTTGGCTACTTAAAACGTTTGCGTGAGATTTGCGACCAACACCAAATCTTACTGATTTTCGATGAAGTGATTTGTGCTTTTGGCCGCTTAGGTTACAAAACCGGAGCAGAGGCCTGCGGCGTTACACCAGACATCATTAACATGGCCAAGCAGCTCACCAATGGGGTCATTCCTATGGGAGCTGTGGCCTGCAAGCAAGAAATTTACGACACCTTTATGGACGAAGGTGGTCCAAACTATATGTTAGAGCTGCCCCACGGCTATACCTACTCAGCTCACCCTATTGCTTGTGCCGCAGCACTTGCCTCTTTGGACTTATTAGAAAAAGAACATATGTTCGAGCAAGTAAGGGAAATGAGCCCAATACTTGAACATGCTGCGCATCAGCTGGGACAGTTGGATTTAGTAAGCGATGTAAGAAACATGGGCTTAGCAGCAGGCTTAAGCCTTGTTCATGCACCCGGTGAGCCGGCACTTAATCCGTTTTTGGTGGCCCAACAAATGTGGCAAAAAGGATACTACGTGCGCTATGGCGCCGACACTATACAAATAGCGCCTCCGTTTAACGTAAGCGCAGCAGAAATCGACAGCCTATTTAATGCCTTAGGCGACTCCATTAATCAACTATCAGGCCAAGCCTAAGCCTATAAGGAAAGCTTTATGTCTATCATCGGTCATTTAATTAACGGCGAAAGCCACAACGAGTACACGCACTCACAAGATGTATATAACCCTTCAACTGGTCAAGTCGCTAGCCAAGTTGCCTTGGCTGACAAAACCACGGTTGAGCAAGCCATTAGCGCTGCTCAGCAAGCTTTTCCCGCTTGGCGAGATACGCCAGTGGCAAAACGTGCCCAAATTATGTTTCGCTACAAAACCTTGCTGGAAGAGAATGCCGAGCGCATTTGTGAACTGGTAGGCCAACAGCACGGAAAAATCGTCCATGACGCTATGGGCGAGCTTACCCGTGGTATTGAAAATGTTGAATACGCCTGTGCTGCACCGGAGGTAACTAAAGGTGAACATTCGCGTAACGTTGGCCCAGGCATAGACTCATGGAGTGAATTCCAAGCCTTGGGAGTAGTAGCTGGGATTACCCCATTCAATTTCCCTGTGATGGTGCCCATGTGGATGTTCCCCATGGCACTTATGTGCGGCAATAGCTTTGTATTAAAACCCTCTGAGCGAGATCCGTCGGCGACAATGCTAATTGCCGAACTACTTCATCAAGCAGGATTACCGGCAGGTGTTTTCAATGTAGTGAATGGCGATAAAGAAGCCGTAGACACCCTACTCACCGACCCACGAGTTGCAGCTGTGAGCTTTGTGGGTTCTACCCCAATTGCTGAGTACATTTACAGCACCGCTACCGCCAATGGTAAGCGCTGCCAGGCCTTAGGTGGGGCAAAAAATCACGCCATCATCATGCCTGATGCCGATTTAGATAACGCAGTAAACTCTCTACTTGGTGCAGCTTTTGGCTCCTCGGGTGAACGTTGTATGGCCTTATCGGTTGCGGTTGCCGTAGGTGACGAAATTGCCGACAAGCTGGTAGATGGTTTAACTCAGCAAATGCAGAACCTAAAGGTTGGTGCCTACTCAGATAAAGAAAATGACTTTGGACCACTAATTAGTGCCGAACAGCGAGACAAAGTTGAAATGTACATTAGTAGTGCTGAAGAAGATGGTGCCACCGTTGTTGTAGATGGTCGAAATACTCAAGTAGCGGGCTACCCTGATGGCTTCTACGTTGGAGGAACCCTAATCGACCATGTCACCGAAACAATGAAAGCCTACCAAGAAGAGATTTTTGGACCGGTGTTGTGTGTGGTTCGAGTGGATAGCATGGAACAAGGTATGCAACTGATTAACAAGCACCAATTTGGTAATGGTACTTGCCTATATACCCGTGATGGAGAGGCAGCACGTTACTTCTCAGACAACATTCAAGTTGGAATGGTAGGTATCAACATTCCTCTGCCTGTGCCGGTTTCTTATCATAGCTTTGGTGGTTGGAAGCGTTCTTTGTTTGGTGATTTACACGCCTACGGCCCAGATGCTGTGCGTTTTTATACTAAACGTAAAACCATTACCCAGCGTTGGCCATCAGCGTCGGTACGTGAAGGGGTAAATTTCTCATTCCCTAGCTAAATGGGTTATTTGTCTTAGTAGCCCAGCTTAAGGCTGGGCTAAGCAGGTAGGCAGCTGCTTATAAGATTTGTTTTAACAAACGGTCAGCGCGCACTCTGTTTATTCGTTTTAGCAAGCGCTTCACTGGCAAGGGGTAATTAGCCAGGCTGTCTAAATCTGCGACACAATGCACTAACTTTGTGTGGGCCAGTATATTATTCAGCTCGACTTGCTTTTGCTCACTCAACAATCCTTTCGGATCATCAATTAATAAGCCATTCTCTAAGTCCAAGTTCCAAGCGCGTGGATTCAAGTTATTACCAGTTAATAAGCTATAGCGCTCATCAACCCACAAACCTTTTACGTGAAAGCTATTATCTTGATGCGACCACAAATGAATACTTAACAAACCACTGTTTATATATTTTAGCTGTCGTTTAACAAACTTAGACAAATTCAGCTCGTACAAATAAGGTAGCGCATGGATAACCTTAAAGTTCTCATCTGGTTTGCTGTAAAAGTCACTTGCAGTTTTATCTCCAACAATCAGCTTTACTTTCACACCATTTTTTAAGGCTTTGCTAATTTCCCTAGACAAACTACCCGGAGGATTAAAATAAGGCGTGCACAAGGTTATTTGATGGCTGGCTTTAATGATCAGCTGGCGAATAGTTTTATTGAGTAAATTTTGGCGACGCCCCAAACCTAATAAAGGGGTGATGCCAACTTCTGTTTCATCACATTGCTGGGGATAATAACTGTATTGCTCACGTTGCAATGACAAGCGTAAACGACGAATAGCAGGCTTTAGCGAACGAGTAGTCACCGGCACATTGGTAGATAAACTAGACACCGCTTCGCTATTCACTAGGTACTGCTCTACATAGTCAACCATCGCATTAGCCAGGCGAGCATTATCAATCAAGTGGTAGCGATCAAAGCGGTAGCGCTGTTGCTGCGCCAAATAGATATTGTTAATACTGGCACCGCTATACACTACCGTATCATCAATAATGCTGCCTTTTAAATGCAGTACACCAAACAATTCGCGATTACTCACAGGTACACCGTAGAAGGTAATAAGGCCCGGATAACGTTGTTCATACTCGCGGTACATCGCAGCATTACCCTCGGCTTGTTCGTCGCCAATCAAACCACGTTGAGCACGATGCCAATCAACTAAGACAACAACTTCTAGCTCTGGGTTATGCTGTTTAGCAGAATACAGGCCTTCCATAATGCTGCGGCCAGCTTGATCATCTTCAAGGTAAAGCGCAACGATATAAATCCGAGTCTTAGCCTCAGCTATTTGCTCTAGCAGAGCAAGGCGATACTCTTCTGCACTCAGCAAGGTTTTAAACTGCAGTGGATCTTGCGCAATTTTGGGAAGAGACTGTAACGATGCGTTACGAGAAAAACGTGGAGTCATTAATATAGATTCTTGATTACTAGCACTATGCTTGGCTAATTGTAACAAAGGATCAGCTTGGTCACTAAGAAAGCTATCAACAAAGCGTAAAATTGCTGTTAGCTCCACACAACTATGGCGCGCAAAGAAAAAGGGCTTCCCATTGGGAAGCCCTTTACTATTTGGAGCCTAGCAGTGACCTACTTTCACATGGGGAAGCCCCACACTATCATCGGCGCAGTTGCGTTTCACTTCTGAGTTCGGCATGGGGTCAGGTGGGTCCACAACGCTATTGCCACTAGGCAAAAACTTTTACATTGTTCACTCAAGCTAGTTGGCAAGGCCAAAATTTCCTTAGCTAGAGTAAAAAGCCCTCGTCGTTAGACGAGGGCTTAGTATGAGAGCCTGGCGGTGACCTACTTTCACATGGGGAAGC
>NZ_JBTWEN010000009.1:0-174558 GCF_056958115.1 Agarivorans sp. D1326
CGCTGGCAGTTTGACCATTGGCGGTCACTTCTACACTAATGTTAAGTTCGGAAAGATTGAGAGTATCGTTGTTGACCGCGGTCACACCGGCATCGGTCAGTTTGACTTGGTTGCCATCAAGCACCAAGTAGCCATCGTCATTATTGAGCAAGGCGTAGGTCTGGGCGTCACCTTCTGGGTCGCTAGACGTAAAGTTAGCAACCACGGTGTTGGTAGACACGGATTCTTCAGTGAGCGTTTCTGCGGTGACACTAATGCTTGGGCCTTGGTCAACCGGAGGTGTAACTCCATCATCAGTGCGAGCGATGCTTACATCAGCACTGTCACTTGCAGTCAATCCATTTGCTTCAGCTTGTATCGTAATGTTTAAAGACGTGAGGTTTAGCTGATCATCATTTACTGCTGCCACTCCCGCTTCAGTTAGCTTTATCTCATTGCCATCGATGACAAAAAAGCCTTGAGGATCATTAACTAGGCTATGAATGATCTCATCACCATCGGGATCGCTAGAACTAAATGTAGCCACAACAGTATCAGTATCAACGGCCCCTTCAGTAATAGCTTGTACGCTTAAGCTAACTGTTGGCACTTGATCAGGACTTGGTGCTGGAGGGGTTGGCTCATTAGATGAGTTATTAATTGCTAAGGGCTCTGTAGCTTCGTTGTCTGTGTCTGCGAGTTCAGAATTGGTAGCAGGAGGTTGCGTATCAAAACCAGCTTGAGCGATGGTCTCAACGCCAATTCTTTCAATAGTTACAAATCCACCATTACCGGCCGAGGAGCCACCTCCTGCGGGGGCACCTCCTGCAGCAGTAGCTTCAAATAGTTCAGTCGGGTCAGCCCCTTCCAAAATGGCTTGTTGTAGCGCTTCTACATCAAGGTCATTGGCTGCATTTAACTGCGAAAGTGTTTGGTTAGGTTCAAATTCAGGTAATTGAGTCGCACTATTATCACCAAGCACATATTGGTCATCACCATAATAAAAACCAAGTTGCGCGCCTTGAGAAGTTATAATCAATTCGCCAGGCGCAATACTATCTCCCGCTTGTAGGGGTCTAATGTTGCCTTGGGCATCTACGGCAAACGCTTGGCCCTGAATAGATACAATGGTTGCACTTGAAGTTGCAATGCTCTGTTCCATTTGATTATTCCTTTCAATCTTTTTCGATACGCTTGCTGTCCGCAGCCCGCGACTCACGCCAATTCATTGGACTTAGAGTATAAATTTTAGCCAATACCGCTAGTTTTAACGAATGAATTTTTCTAATCTTGCACTAACAAGTATCATAAACGCTTGAATCACATAGTTATTTTTCACAACGAACAAAAATAAATATAGTTAATTCATTATCTTATGAAGCTAAAGTAAAACAATCATGAACTAAAAGCGAGAAAAATGAAATGCTTGGAATTGTTTAGAAATGGAGAATTGAGAACCAGAAAAAATGTATAAAAAAGTTTACAAAAAAGAAAAGTGTTAGATTATTAATTAGTTTGAAAGTATTTACTAGGCAACCAAAAACAATTAAGGCCCACCGAAGTGAGCCTTAACTGATAAAGTCTTGATGACTAAATTACAGTACGTCTACTGCATTTAGGTCAGCAAAAGCTTTTTCTAGGCGAGTAACCATGCCTGATTGACCAGCGCGTAACCAAACACGTGGGTCGTAGAACTTCTTGTTAGGTTGGTCAGCACCTTTAGGGTTACCGATTTGACCTTGCAAGTATTCACGGTTAGCCGCTTCATATTCACGGATACCATTCCAAGTTGCCCACTGAGTATCAGTATCGATGTTCATTTTGATAACACCGTAACCAATTGACTCTTGGATTTCAGCTTCTGAAGAACCTGAACCACCGTGGAAAACAAAGTTAAGTGCATTTGGTGCAATACCAAATTTCTCAGCACAGTAAGCTTGAGAATCACGAAGAATAGTAGGAGTAAGTACAACGTTACCCGCTTGGTAAACACCGTGTACGTTACCGAAAGAAGCCGCAATAGTGAAACGAGGGCTGATTGGGTTAAGTTTTTCGTAAGCGTAAGCTACGTCTTCTGGAGAAGTGTAAAGCTCAGACGCGTCCATATCAGAGTTGTCTACGCCGTCTTCTTCACCACCAGTACAACCTAGTTCAATTTCTAGCGTCATGTCCATTTTAGCCATGCGCTCTAGGTACTTACCACAGATCTCAATGTTCTCTTCTAGAGACTCTTCACTTAAGTCAATCATGTGAGAAGAGAATAATGGCTTGCCAGTTTGTGCGAAGAACTCTTCACCAGCGTCTAGTAGGCCGTCAATCCAAGGTAGCAATTTCTTAGCAGCGTGGTCAGTGTGAAGAATCACAGGAACGCCGTAAGATTCAGCAATTGCGTGAACGTATTTAGCACCAGCTACAGCACCTTTGATTTGTACTTCTTGTCCTTCAAGTTTCAGACCTTTACCAGCGAAGAAACCTGCACCGCCGTTAGAGAACTGAACTACAACTGGAGCTTTAACTTTAGCAGCAGCTTCTAGAACACCGTTGATTGAGTCAGTGTTAACTACGTTAACTGCTGGCAAAGCGAATTTGTTTTCTTTAGCAATTTCGAAAACTTTCTGTACGTCATCACCAGAGATTACACCTGGCTTAACTGCGTCAAAGATCTTAGACATAGCAATGGTTCCATTTAGTCTTATTGATTAAAAATTATTCATTTCTGCATAGAACATTCTAATACAGAAAACGGGAGCCGAAGCTCCCGATCAAGTAATTAGCCTTTTGCACGCTCTTCAAGCATGGCTACAGCTGGTAATACTTTGCCTTCTACAAACTCTAGGAAAGCGCCGCCGCCAGTAGAGATGTAAGAAACATCGGCTTTAATACCAAACTTGTCGATGGCCGCTAGTGTATCACCGCCGCCCGCTACAGAGAAGCCCGCAGATTCTGCGATGGCTTTAGAAATACCCGCAGTACCGGCTTCGAAGTTTTTGAATTCGAATACGCCAACTGGGCCATTCCAAAGGATTGTTTTAGCATTGCCAATAATTTCAGCTAGTGCTGCTGTAGAATCTGGACCTAAGTCGAAGATCATGTCGTCGTCTTGTACTTCAGATACTGGCTTAATTTCCGCTTCTGCGTTTTCGTCAAATGCTTTAGCACATGCAACATCTGTAGCTACTGGAATCGCACACTCTTTCATTAGCTTTTTAGCAGTATCTACTAGGTCAGCTTCGTATAAAGACTTACCTACGTTGTGGCCGTCAGCAGCGATAAAGGTGTTAGCAATACCACCACCTACTACTAGTTGGTCAGCAATTTTAGATAAAGACTCAAGTACGGTTAGTTTAGTAGAAACTTTTGAACCACCAACAATTGCTACTAATGGACGCTCTGGGTTGTCCATCGCTTTACCTAATGCTTCTAGCTCAGCAGCTAAAAGAGGACCAGCACATGCTACAGGAGCGTGAGTACCTACACCGTGAGTTGAAGCTTGGGCGCGGTGTGCAGTACCAAATGCGTCCATAACGAAGATGTCACACAATGCAGCATACTTCTTAGATAGCTCTTCTTCGTTTTTCTTTTCGCCTTTGTTGAAGCGAACGTTCTCAAGAACAACCAATTCACCAGTGTTTAGCTCTAGGCCATTTAGGTAATCTTTAGCTAATTTAACGTCACAGTCTAATGCGTCGTTTAAGTAGTTAACTACAGGAGCTAGAGAGAACTCTTCTGCGTATTCGCCTTCAGTTGGACGACCTAGGTGAGAAGTAACCATTACTTTAGCGCCAGCTTCTAGACAACGCTTGATGGTAGGAAGAGATGCAAGAATACGTGCATCTGAAGTTACTTTTCCGTCTTTTACTGGAACGTTTAGATCAGCACGGATAAATACGCGTTTGCCTGCAAGATCTAAGTCGGTCATTTTGATAATTGACATTATCTGTCCTCTATAGTTTCAATTTAAACTTACAGTTTAGCCAGCATGGCTAAACCTACAATTCCGTGTTACTCATTAACTCTGCGGTGTCTAACATACGGTTGGCGAAGCCCCACTCGTTGTCACACCAGGCCAACACTTTTACTAAATGTTCGCCACTTACCCGGGTTTGTGAACCGTCTATAATGCTTGAATGACTATCGTGATTAAAATCGATAGACACCAATGGTTCTTCGGTATAACTCAAGATGCCGCTTAATTTACCGCAAGTTGCAGCTTGGATGGCTTGATTTATATCAGAAACTGTAACTTTTTTACACAATGTTACACTTAAGTCCATCGCCGTAACGTTCTGTGTTGGCACCCTTACCGCAATTGCTTCAAATTTACCTGCAAATTTAGGTAAGATCCGCTCTACACCTTTAGCCAGCTTAGTATCAACCGGGATTATTGATTGCCCTGCAGCACGTGTTCTACGTAAGTCTGTATGGTAGGCATCAATCACTTGTTGGTCGTTCATTGCCGAGTGAATTGTAGTAATAGTACCACATTCAACCCCAAAGGCTTCATCTAAGACCTGTATCACCGGCACAATGCAATTGGTGGTACAAGAGCCATTTGACACCACTTTATCGGCTGCACTTAATAGCTGGTCATTTACACCATAGACTACTGTTTGGTCTACGCAAGGATCGGCAGGATGAGAAAACAAAACTTTCTTAGCACCCGCGTCAATATGCATTTGCGCATCGGCTACCGAGCTAAAACGGCCAGTACACTCCATCACAATGTCTACTTCCAGATCTTGCCAAGGTAGCGTGCTGGGATCGCTTTGATGTAGCAACTGTATAACTTGCCCTTCCACCAGCAATGTTTCGCCTTGTAGCAGTACATCTTCGGCAAAAGTACCGTGAGTAGAATCGTACTTAAGAAGGTGAGCCATGGCTTCTGGGCTTGCCAGTTCGTTAATCGCGACAATTTTGATTTGATGCTGACGATGAGATTCAAAAAGAGCCCGAACCACACTACGGCCTATTCGACCAAATCCGTTGATGGCTACTCTAATAGCTTGCTTAGGCATACATATCGCCTTTTGATAACGCTGAAACAAAGAACCCTCTTAGCAGAGGGTTCTATTTTTACTGAACTTACACCAAGCTAGCGCTTATAGTAGTTCGTTAGCCATGCTCACTAAGTTTTCTTTAGTGAAGCCAAATAGCTTGAATAGTTCACCAGCAGGCGCTGATTCACCAAAGGTAGTCATACCTAGAACTTTGCCGTCGAAGCCAACGTACTTGTACCAGAAGTCAGCAATACCGGCTTCTACTGCAATACGCTTGCGCACAGCATTAGGTAATACCGATTCACGGTATTCAGCAGATTGCGCATCAAATACATCGGTAGCTGGCATAGACACTACTCGTACTGCTTTACCAGCAGCAGTCAGCTCTTCGTATGCCGCAACCGCTAGTTCTACTTCAGAACCGGTCGCAATTAAGATTAACTCTGGTGTACCTGCACTGTCTTTAAGCACGTAACCACCACGTGCTACGTCAGCTAACTGCTGAGCATCACGCGCTTGCGGCGCTAGGCCTTGGCGAGAGAAAATTAGTGAGGTTGGGCCGTCGCTGCGCTCTACCGCATGACGCCAAGCCACTGCAGACTCAACCGAGTCACATGGGCGCCAGGTGCTCATGTTGGGCGTTAAACGTAAGCTTGCTGTTTGCTCTACCGCTTGGTGAGTAGGGCCATCTTCGCCTAAACCAATTGAATCGTGCGTGTATACAAAGATCGCAGGTTGCTTCATTAATGCAGCCATACGCAAAGCGTTACGCGCGTACTCCATAAACATTAAGAAAGTTGCACCATAAGCTTTTAGGCCACCGTGCAAAGTAATGCCGTTCATAATGGCCGACATACCAAACTCACGAACACCGTAGTGCATGTAGTTGCCTGAAGCATCTTCAGCAGTAACAGCTTCAGATCCAGACCACATAGTAAGATTAGACGGCGCTAAGTCAGCACTACCACCTAGTAGCTCTGGCAATTTAGGACCAAAGGCTTCTAGTGTTTTTTGTGAAGATTGGCGGGTAGCAATTTTAGCTTGGCTTTCTTGCAACTCGCTAATGTAGTTATCGGCAAACTCTTTCCAGTCGGCAGGTAGTTGACCATCAACACGACGCTTAAATTCAGCAGCCAATGCTGGCTGAGCAGCTTCATAACCAGCAAATAACTGATTCCACTCTGATTGCGCTTTTTCACCATTAGGTTTGGCATCCCACGCTTGATAAACATCTTGTGGAATATCAAACGCAGCGTGTGGCCAGTTTAAGAATTCGCGGGCAGCAGCGATTTCTTCAGGGCCTAGTGGAGCACCGTGACAATCGTGGCTGCCAGATTTGTTTGGCGAACCAAAACCAATAACGGTTTTACAACAAATCATGGTTGGGCGAGTAGTTTCAGCTTGAGCAGCTTTAATTGCAGCGCTAATAGCTTCACTGTCGTGACCATCTACACCACCAATTACGTGCCAACCGTAGGATTCAAAACGCTTAACTGTGTCATCGGTAAACCAACCTTCAACTTCACCATCAATCGAGATGCCGTTGTCATCCCAGAATGCGATAAGTTTGCCTAGGCCCTGAGTACCCGCCAAAGAACATGCTTCATGCGAGATACCTTCCATCAAACAACCGTCACCAAGGAAGGTGTAAGTGTAGTGATCAACTACTGGGAAGCCATCGCGGTTAAATTGAGCCGCTAAGATTTTCTCGGCTAGCGCCATACCAACTGCGTTGGTAATACCTTGGCCTAATGGGCCAGTGGTGGTTTCTACGCCAGGTGCATAACCGTACTCTGGGTGACCAGGCGTTTTAGAATGCAGCTGACGGAAGTTTTTAAGCTCTTCAATAGGTAGCTGATACCCAGATAGGTGCAGTAGAGAATACAGCAACATTGAGCCATGGCCGTTAGATAGAATAAAGCGGTCACGGTCTGCCCAGTTTGGGTCAGTTGGGTTGTGTTTCAAAAAGTCGCGCCATAGAACTTCAGCAATGTCTGCCATTCCCATTGGTGCACCAGGGTGACCAGAGTTAGCTTGCTGAACTGCATCCATGCTTAAAGCACGAATAGCGTTGGCGTATTGACGACGAGAAGACATGAATTTCTCCTGCAAATATTAGGGCTATTGGGTATCGAGAGGCGCGTATTGTCACAAAGTCAACGGTGTTACTCAATATTTATCTAAAAAGAATCTCCAGTTTTATGCATTTTTTCTGCTGAATGCTTAAGCAATCGCATATTTACAGTTTGAATCTTCGTGATAAAGTCTTGATATAAGAACCAAACAAGGACGTTAAACAAAAAATGGCGAACAACTTTGCTTTTCGCAGCCGCAGTTTTTTTGTTTACCTGTTCATAGGTTTGTTCTCCAGTGGCTTAGCATTATTGTTTAGTGATCTCGCCCACCTCAACCCTAATCAGTTTCTTGATTCGCCCTTACCTGTTTATTCACTGCCCTTTATTGCGGCTATTTGTATTCTGTTGTTTGAGCGCTTATTTAGTCGTTACAAACAAGTGGGTTTAATTTTTGTGGTGAAGGCTTACCACTTTGATGAGGGGCAGCTGCACTGGGGTAACCTGATATATCAGTTTGCGGTAGGCCTGCTGTTAACGTGGGGTGGCTATGCCGTAGGAATAGTTGGCCCAGCCTGTTATCTAAGCGCGGTTGTTGCCAGTAATTTGTCTTATTCCGCGCGCTTAACCGAAGGTCAAGTACGCTTAAGTGTTGCATGTGGCACCGCCGCGGCAGTAGCGGCTTTATTCAATGCGCCATTGGCCGGTACGGTGATAGCTTATGAGTTAGTCATGCGCCGCTTTAATTGGCGCTCTATCGCCACCATTGCCGTGGTGGCAGCAACAGCAAGCGTTATATCGCAATTACATGGTGGAAGCATGTTAACAATTAACCTGCCTCCACAGTCTTTTGAATGGCATGGTTTAGCGCAGTTTGCCTTACTCGGCATGTTGTGTGGTGTATTTGCTACTTTGCTGGTTAAGCTTATTCGCGCCATGCCCAAACTTAACCGCAACTATGCGGTAACCATTGCTGCTAGTGCGACAGCCTTGGCAGGACTGCTAAACCCTCAATGGTTAGGTTTAGAACCTATTACGCCAAACGGTTTACTTTATTGGGAGTTAGATCTTGGCCAACAGCACCTCTGGTTATTAGCTAGGATCGTCTTAACCACTGTAGCTTTAGCCTTTGCCCTACCCGGTGGCAGTTTGGGCCCCATGTTGGTAATTGGCGGTATTTTAGGCAGTATCATTGGCGAGGTTATTCCTAACAGCGCAGACTTAATGCTAGTGATAGTAGGTATGGGCGCCATGTTTGGCGCAGTATTTCGCACCCCCTGGGCAGCATTTTTGCTAATTACCGAACAAACCATGCAGGTTGAAATTGTTATACCAGCCATAGTGGCGTGTTTGTGCGCCAGTGCCATTGCCAAATATATCTTCCGTTCACCCAGTTTGATTGAGCAGCAACTGCTCAATGCGCAAATCCGCTTAATCAATAGCCCCGTTCTAGTTAAGGAAGAAAACAAAACGCTAGATAGTGAACAGTTGCAGCAAAGTTAAATGTAAGACCCAGCAATAGCGGCGACGACAAAGAGACAAGCTTAAATACAAGTACCCTCGCATTCTCTATTACCAAAACAACTCGCTAGCTAGATAAACTGAGCAGCGCTCTCCCAACAAATGTGTGAAACGAATAGCCCAGTCCCAGCACTACAGATAGCAAAATCCTAACCAGCAAAGATGAGCCGATAATACCTGTCAAATAAGACAAGAAAGGAGCTATTCACCGGAAAAACTAGGCGAAATGAAAATGAGAACGGTATCACAGAAAAATACGATAGGCTTGCAGGCTTAAGTGTTCTAGAATGACACGGATATTAATAGTGGCTTTGTATTTTATAGGGATTTTTTTTATGCGCCGCCCAGTTGTACTGTTAATAATGGCTTGGTTTTCAGGTCAAGTTTTTGCTGCCGTAAATACCGACACCACCACCTTCCAAGCTAATAGTCGAGTGATTAAAAGCTTCAGCGATGAACATGGTGAAACCACCAAGCACATACCTAGCATCAAAAAGTTCGATGCTGGCCAATACTTCTATTCGCAAACTCTTAAGTACCACGACTTTGTTTGGTCATGTAAAGAATACGATGATGGCGGCCAATGCCTAGATTTAACCCGTAGTCCTCGTCCTCCAATTCGCTTAGTCTCTTTTGTGCATGACCGAAATGACCAAAGTAAAATTCAAGCTGATTTGGTGCTGCTTTATAACCAGCAGAATGACAAAAAAATTGAGCTAATTAACTTGAGTGAAGACAGAACCGCTCGTAGCAAGTATCAAGTTTCTACTCTGCCGGTTGTTGTAATTGTGCGTGGCGACGAAGAAATCGCTCGCAAAACCGGACTCGAAACCAGGCAAAACTTGAGCAACTGGATCAAGCACGAGCTGAGCAAGCCCTAACAACGCAACTTGCACTCATAATTTTACATTTAGCCGCTTTAGAAGCGGCTAAATGCTTTACAGTTCAAATTAAGATCTAACAACCACCACCTTTAGGCTTTTCTATGCGGTGCTCTGTATCTGCCGTTCGAACATACCACCAGCCCCTAAAGATAACTAAGCGATTAGCAACAAAATAGATTTTGCTAAGATCTCAAAGTTGAAAGCCTGCGTATTAATGGGCAAATTCAATAAAACTAATCTGCCAATGTGAATTATTTTCATTAATAAGCGCTAGCAAATCTTTTACCCCTCACTTAGAATAGACGTCCAGATGGTAAAACATCCATACGTATATAATTCCATTTACGAGATATAAACATGGCTACTCATTTATTTACTTCAGAATCAGTGTCTGAAGGGCATCCAGACAAAATTGCAGATCAAATCTCTGATGCAGTATTGGACGCAATCTTAGAGCAAGACCCAAAGGCACGTGTAGCCTGTGAAACCTACGTAAAAACCGGCATGGTAATGGTAGGCGGCGAAATCAATACCTCTGCCTGGGTTGATATCGAAGAACTTGCTCGCTCAACAGTACGTGACATTGGCTACACCCACTCAGATATGGGTTTTGATGCTGACTCTTGCGCAGTGCTTAACGTTGTGGGCAAACAAAGCCCAGACATTAACCAAGGAGTAGACCGCTCACGCCCAGAAGATCAAGGCGCTGGTGACCAAGGTTTAATGTTTGGTTATGCCACCAACGAAACCGACGTATTAATGCCTGCACCAATTACTTACTCACACTTGCTGGTTAAGCGCCAAGCAGAAGTGCGTAAAAATGGCACGCTTGACTGGTTACGCCCAGATGCTAAATCACAGGTTACCTTTGCTTACGAGAATGGCATTATTACTGGCATTGACGCTGTAGTTTTGTCTACACAGCACTGTGACAGTATTTCTACTGCCGATTTACGTGAAGCCGTAATGGAAGAAATCATTAAGCCAGTACTACCTGCACAGTGGCTTAACGATAAGACCCAGTTTCACATTAACCCTACTGGCCGCTTTGTAATTGGTGGCCCAATGGGTGATTGTGGCTTAACCGGTCGTAAAATTATTGTAGACACCTACGGCGGCATGGCACGTCATGGTGGCGGTGCATTCTCTGGTAAAGATCCTTCAAAAGTTGACCGTAGTGCCGCATACGCTGGCCGCTATGTAGCTAAAAATATTGTTGCCGCAGGTTTAGCCGATCGCTGTGAGATTCAAGTATCTTATGCAATTGGTGTGGCTGAGCCGACTTCAATCAGCATTGATACCTTTGGCACTGGCAAAATTGCCGATGACAAATTAGTGGCTTTAGTGCGTAAGCACTTTGACCTGCGCCCTTACGGTATTTTAAGCATGCTAGATTTGGAGCGCCCAATCTATAAAGCAACCGCTGCTTACGGTCACTTTGGTCGTGAAGAGTTCCCTTGGGAAGCGACTGATAAAGCAGAACTACTAAAGAGTGAAGCTGGCTTATAAGCTATTGCTCACTCGTTAAATTAAGCCGAAAGCGTATAATCGTCGATTATCCTTTCGGCTTTTTTATTGGCTAAGTCTAAGAATTCAATTTGTGCAGCAAATAACTCATCAAGTAGAACTGTGCTTTAGGCTGGCAGAAAGCCATTTTAAGCAAAGCTTTAAGCGCCCCGAGCTGGTGCTGTCATCGCGAAAAAGTAAAGTGGCGGGTAGTGCCAATTTAAGTCAATGGCGCTTGCGTTTTAACGCCCATTTTTATCAACAGCAACCAGAACACTTTTTAGCGCAAACCGTCCCTCACGAAGTCGCTCATCTTGTCTGCCACGCGGTATACGGCCGAGTAAAACCCCACGGTGTAGAATGGCAACAAATAATGCAGCAGGTTTTTAACTGCCCCGCTGCTACCACTCACAACTACTCACTAGAACATCTACAGCTAAGCAGTTTTGAATATCGCTGTGCCTGCCAAGTTCATCAATTAAGTGTACGGCGTCATAATAAAGTGTTAAAAGGGGCCAGTTATCAGTGCAAGAAGTGTAATCAACGATTAAGAGTTTGAACAATCGTCAATGGTGATAACCCTGGTAGGTAAACCATTTCTTCCCCCAGTAAAGTTAACCATGTAACCCATACCATCTTGCAGAGCACCAAATTCCACATGAGAATTACAAACGTTATTAGCTAATCGAAGCTGAGAGTCAGAAATAGAATTTGCAGTCCATTCCCTGCGCTTGTCGCGAAGGCGGTGCTCAATAACCAATACATCACCCACAACATAACAATGTGTTTTTAAATAACTCACAGAACTCACTCTTTTATTGCAACGCTCAACGAGTAACTGTTTAGTAGTTTCGGTAACAACCGAAGGAGGATTTGGTTGATAGTTCAATGCTATTTCTTCCACTTTTTGATTGGTCGCAGCACAACCTAAAAGCCCCATCATAGAAAAAGCCAAACCAAGTTTAATTACTTTCATATTCAGTCCCTTGAAAAAGGCACAGACTACAATAAATAACGAATAAATCAATATAGAAATATCCTAAGTACTAATGGATTACTAGGCATAAGTAAGCAATAGGTTTATCCTTTAACGGTCAAATCCTTAACCATTACAACAACCCAAAAGGCCTATTTTTCACCATGCGCATTCCACGAATTTTCCACTCTCAGCCGCTCTCGCTAAACATGGTCACAGAGCTTGATGATGAAGCAGCTAATCACGTTGGGCGGGTACTGCGCATGGAAGCTGGCCAGCAACTTGAGCTGTTTAATAACGATGGCAATAACTACGCAGCACAAATAGAAAAAGCCAGTAAAAAGCATGTGTCGGTGAAAATTACCGCAGTTACCGCTAACCCTAGCGAGTCTCCACTGCATATCCATCTAGGCCAAGTGATTTCTCGTGGTGACAGAATGGAATTTACCATTCAAAAATCTGTGGAATTGGGGGTCAACAAAATCACTCCTCTCACCAGCGAGCGTTGCGGGGTCAAGCTCAACCAAGAGCGCTTTGAGAAGAAGCGCCAACAATGGCAAAAAATTGCTATTGCTGCTTGTGAGCAGTCGGGGCGCAGTGTTGTGCCAGAAATAGCGCCACTACAAAGCCTGGAGCAATGGGCCAGCGAAGAGTCTGCCGCTATGAAGTTGAATTTACACCCAAAGGCCCCATATAGCATTAAGACCCTGCCAACTCCTGAACACGGAGTAAGGCTACTTATTGGGCCAGAAGGTGGCTTAAGCGAGCAAGAAATTGAAAACTGCAATCAGCATCAGTTTCAAGAGACAATTTTAGGGCCGCGGGTACTGCGAACCGAAACAGCAGCCCTTACGGCTATTACCGCTTTGCAATGTCAATTTGGAGACTTAGCATAAATGAGCATTAAACTTGGTATCGTGATGGATCCCATCGCCGACATTAACATCAAAAAAGATTCTAGTTTCGCCATGTTGCTAGAAGCTCAATCACGCGGCTACGAGATTTACTACATGGAGATGCAAGATCTCTATTTAGATGGCGGCAGGGCTGCAGCTAAGATGCGCCCATTAGCCGTACAACATGACGAGCAATCTTGGTATGAATTAGGCAGTGAAGTGGATCAAAGCTTAAGTGAGCTAGACGTCATTTTAATGCGTAAAGATCCTCCTTTTGATACCGAGTTTATCTACGCCACATATATTTTAGAGCGCGCCGAAGCTGAGGGCAGCTTAATCATTAACAAGCCGCAAAGCTTACGCGACGCTAACGAGAAATTGTTTACAGCTTGGTTTGCCGAGTTTACCCCAACCACGCTAGTTAGCAGTGATATGCCGCGCTTAAAAGCTTTCCACCAGCAGCACAAAGACGTCATCATGAAACCGCTAGATGGCATGGGTGGAGCATCTATCTTTCGCCTAAAAGAAGGCGATCCAAATGTTGGCGTGATACTCGAAACACTCACTAATCATGGTCAAGAGTACTGCATGGCGCAGAAGTTCATCCCAGAGATTGTAGATGGCGATAAACGCATTTTGATTGTAGATGGTGAGCCTATGCCCTATTGCTTAGCGCGCATTCCATCGAAAGGCGAAACCCGTGGCAACCTGGCTGCAGGTGGCCGAGGTGTTGCTCAACCACTTTCAGACAGTGACTGGCACATCGCTAATGCCATAGGCCCGGCTCTAAAAGAAAAAGGCTTAGTATTTGTAGGCTTAGATGTGATTGGCGATAAGGTGACTGAAATAAACGTCACTAGCCCTACCTGCATCAAAGAAATTGAAGCAGCCTACGATATTTCCATTACCGGTAAGTTAATGGATGCAATAGAAGCTAGACTTAAATCATCAACCTAAGTAGTTAAAAGGGTTAATTTGGACGCAATGAACACTTTGCAGAATCAGTTTTTAATCGCCATGCCGAGCTTAGAAGACCCTTTCTTCAAGCGCTCGGTAGTCTATATGTGTGAACATAACGAAGAAGGCGCAATGGGCCTGGTGATTAATGTACCGGTCGATTTATCGGTAGAATCACTGCTGCAACAAATAGAACTGCAAGACCAAGTAGAAATGATCCGAGAAGATTTGGACCGCCCGGTATACCAAGGCGGCCCAGTGTCGCAGGAACGAGGTTTTGTGCTGCACTCACCGGTAAAAGGCTTTAGCAGCAGCTTAAAAGTAAGTGAAGAGCTAATGGTCACCACATCTAAGGATGTGCTCGACACCTTAGGCACTGATTCCCAGCCCAGTGATTATATCGTCACCTTAGGTTATGCCAGCTGGGAAGCCGGTCAGCTGGAGCAAGAGATTGCTGAAAACTCTTGGCTAACCTTACCGGCCAGTACCGACATTATTTTCTCAACCCCCATTCATAAACGTTGGGAAGCCGCGGCCAAAAGTTTGGGCATTGATATCTGGCAATTATCTAACCAAGTAGGTCACGCTTAATGGCCAGATCTGGAGAGCGCTCAGCCCTTGCTTTTGACTTTGGAACCAAAAGTATTGGTGTTGCCATCGGTCAAGAGTTAACGGGCTCAGCTAAGCCGCTGGCCGCCATCAAAGCTCAAGATGGCATTCCAAATTGGCAAACTTTAGAAGAACTGCTCAAGCTATGGCAGCCCGATCTACTGGTAATTGGTTTGCCACTTAACATGGACGGCACCGAGCAAGATCTCACCAACCGAGCTAAAAAGTTTGCCAACCGCCTACATGGCCGTTTTGGCTACCCAATAGCGATGCAAGATGAACGATTAACCACGGTAGATGCAAAAGAAAAGTTATTTGAGTTAGGCGGTTATAAAGCCTTAGAAAAAGGCGCTGTAGATAGCCTAGCCGCCGCCTTAATTTTTGAAAGCTGGTGCGCCGAGCAATACTAGTTACTCGCCTAAATGAGTTAATAAAAAGCCTCGATATTATCGAGGCTTTTTTTTGTTTGAAGAGCTAAGCCTTCTATTTACTTGAGCCAGACCAAATGTCTTTATCTATTTGCTGTTTCAATTCTGGGTACTCGTCGCTGTTAAAACTTGGCACTTTGCCGGCGTCTAGCTGGCGATTGTAATCAGTGGCTAATTTCACAACCACACCAGAGAGCATCAAAATAGCCACAAGGTTAACTAGCGCCATAAAGCCCATCGACACATCGGCTAAATTCCAAATAATGTCGATTTTGACCACTGCGCCTACCATTACCATTGCTAGTACCAATAAACGGAAGATCCACAAACCGGCTTTATGGTTGTGCTCTAAGAAAATTAAGTTAGTTTCTGCATACGAGTAGTTACCCACTATCGATGTGAAAGCAAAGAAAATAATCGCAATACCTACAAAGTAACTTCCCCAGGCACCCACTTGACCACTTAAAGCTTGCTGGGTTAGTGCAATCCCATCACCGGTAAGTTGCTCGTTGTGGCTAAGCAAAATAATCGCTGCAGTTGCAGTACAAATCACCACAGTGTCGATAAATACCCCAAGCATTTGCACATAGCCCTGAGAAGCAGGGTGCGGCGGATAAGGCGTTGCTGTGGCCGCTGCGTTAGGCGCACTACCCATACCAGCTTCATTGGAGAATAAGCCACGCTTAATACCGTTCATCATCGCCGCGCCTAAAGCACCAGCACCAGCCTCCTCAAAACCAAAAGCCGAGCGGAATATAAGGCCGAACACCTCTGGCATTTGTTGAATATTCGCCAATACAACCAGCAAGGCCACTACCACATAAGCTAAGGCCATCACTGGCACCACCAACTCGGCAAAGCGAGCGATGCTGCGAATACCGCCAAAAATAATTAGCGCGGCCGCTATCACCAGTACTAAGCCCACTAGGTATTTCTCAAAGCCAAATGCCTCGTGCAAAGCAGAAGCGATAGAGTTAGCTTGAACGGCGTTAAACACCAAGCCAAACGCAATAATTAGGCAGATGGCAAATACCACGCCCATCCAACGCTTGCCTAAGCCTTGTTCCATGTAATAAGACGGGCCACCGCGAAAATTACCATCGCTGTCTTTTACTTTATAAAGCTGGGCTAAGCTGCTTTCAGCAAAGCTAGTTGCCATACCCAACAAGGCAATTAGCCACATCCAAAATACCGCACCAGGCCCACCTAAGGTTACCGCAACAGCCACACCGGCTAAGTTACCGGTACCTACCCGCGCCGCAAGACTAGTACATAAAGCTTGAAATGAGGAGATACCACTAGCATCACATTTACGGCTAGACTTCATTACCGAAAACATATGACCAAAATGGCGAAATTGAATAAATTTGGTTCTTACGGTGAACAACACACCCGTACCCAACAGCAAGTAGATGAGCAAGTTGCCCCACAGCACATCGTTTAACCAGTTCACAATCTCATTCATGGTTCGGATTCACCTTACGTTTAATGTTGGTTAAAAACCTAAGCTAGGTTTGAATGGACGCGGATTTTAAGGAACTGCGCGCGACTATGCTTTGATATATAACAAAAACAAGATAAAAACTCACATCGATATAAATTAACGGTATAAAAATCCATGACTACAAATAGCAACTACAGATAAAGCTTAGAAAATCTCGCAAAAAAAGCCTAAAAAAGTGAGCCGCTGTAACTATTTTGCAACATTAGTATTTTACTTTTTGTGCTCGTATGGTACTTATTAAATTGCAACAACATACAAGGAGATAACCATGGATAGGCTAGACTTGGATACTGTTGAAACCAGCAAATCTTCTCGCAGTTCAAATAAGAAACGTAAGTGGCGAGAGATTGAGGCAATTAAAGATAAGATTCGCTTACAAAAAGAACTACAGTCAATCGACCACAGTTTTGATCTACAATCAGAGTACGAATACTAAACAAAAAAACCCGGCTTTAGCCGGGTTTTTTATTTGCTGAAATTATACTCTCTACTCTTCTTCTTGAGGTTGAGACAGCTTAATTCGCTCAGACAAGGCTTTGTATTGCTCATGAACACGGTGACCAAATAGTGGGTCTTCGTAATTACCGTGCTGCCAGCTTTGCTCAATTGCGCGCCAATCATCCGCTGTAAGGTGGCGCTTTAAGGCAGGAAAAACAACATCCTCTTCGTAATTAAGGTGTTCCCACTGAGCATTAATAAAGGCTTCCAGCTTGTCACTAAATTGATCCAGTGGTACCACTGCGTCAAGCAAGATGATATCTAAGATATCGCTCAACTCATCGGTCATCGCCATAAGATTTTCATGCTGCTTCTTAAGTTGATTGGATAAATCATCCTCTACTACACGGTATTTCACGTAGTAATCATAAATAAGATCTTCTTTAGGGTGGTGATAACGGTCTGCGTACTCTTGCATGTAGCTAATGATATGGGCGATCAACTTATATTTAACCGCTTTTTCATTGCGAATATGAGCCAACTTCTGCTCTAACACCTTCAGCAATTTAGCGATATTTTGATGATCTTGTTGAAGACTTTGTAACATTGCTTCTCCTTGGCTAACCAGCACTTTTCAAATCAGTATAAAGGACTCACCGTTGTACTATTATTGCGCTAGATCGTTTATTAGACAGATTTGCTTTTCGCTCAGTTCACACTTTTTAAGATAAACACGCCAAAAAGCGGGTTTGTACTGTTTGTTAACTACTAAGCCATAAAAAACAAATGCTTGTATAACACATCAATGATAAACGCTTATTTCTTATTCAAGCACAGCTCAAGGCACTAACACAAGCAATCAAACCTCCTCTTAACCTTAATCAACAAAGATAATAATAAAATTCAAAAAAAACCCTTTTTTGATTAAGGTCAATTGTAGTATAGTTACAGCAAGTGGCGATAATGATTCGTAAGTGGCTCAAGGATCGCTATATTCTGTAATAAAATTACAACTTTTAGCTAATGAGGTATGTTATGACCACCGGTATTCAAATCACTAAAGCAGATAACGACGCACTATTAGGTTCTTTTTGGCTACTAGACAACGAGCAAAATCAAGCTCGCTGCCTATGTGTAAAAGACGAGCTATACGCTGAAGATGAAGTGGTAGCTATCGATAAACTAGGTCAAATCGAATATCGCGAAGTACCAATGAAAGCTCAGCCAATCGAAGAAGGTGGCCAACACCTAAACGTTAACGTTCTTCGTCGCGAAACTTTAGAAGATGCAGTTAAGCACCCAGAGAAATACCCGCAGCTTACTATTCGTGTTTCTGGTTACGCTGTTCGCTTCAACTCTCTTACTACTGAGCAACAACAAGACGTAATTACGCGTACTTTTACTGAATCACTATAAGACTCAGTAACTAAAACGAAAAAAGCATGCCTAGGCATGCTTTTTTGTTATCTAGGCTCTACAAAAGCTAAGTTCGTTCCCTAATTACGCCTTCTTGGATGGTAGACGCAACCAGCTTGCCATCACGAGTAAAGAACTGCCCTCTTACCAATCCTCGGCCATTAGATGCTGCAGGGCTATCTACCACATACAATAACCATTCATCTAAGCGAAAATCATGGTGAAACCACATGCTGTGATCAATGGTTGCAGTTTGCATCTGCGGCTCAATAAATGAGCGCCCATGAGGCTGCAAAGCGGTAGGCAAAAAGTTAAAGTCAGATGCATAAGCCAATAAGTAACGATGAATCCGCCCGTCATCGGGCATTTGGCCATTTGCCTTAAACCATACACAACGTTTAGCGGCGAGCTTTTCTGGCTGGAGAGGATTAACAAACTCCACCGGACGCATCTCTAAGGGCTTATCACAAATGAACTTGTCACGCACCGCATCGGGTAGCATGTCACGCAGCTGAAAAGCATACTCTTGCTCTGATTGCAGTTCTTCTGGAGCTGCGACGTCAGGCATTTCATCTTGGTGTTCAAAACCAGTAGACGGCTGCTGAAAAGACGCCGTCATATAGAAAATAGGCTTACCAAATTGAATCGCTTTAACACGACGAGTAGATACGCTGCGACCATCACGAATGCTTTCTATATCGTAAACGATACGATGATTGGGATCGCCCGGTCGTAAAAAGTAAGAGTGAAAAGAGTGAACCTGGCGCTTTTCACTCACTGTTTCTTTAGCGGCAGACAAGGCCTGCCCCATTACTTGGCCGCCAAATACTGCTCCAAAGCCTAAATCTTGGCTATGCCCGCGAAATAGGCCTTCTTCAATGCGCTCTAAGCTTAATAGCTCGAGCAAATCTTTTAACACTTTACTCATAGTTTTCGTATTTTGTTCTAGCAATCTTTGCAATATGCGTGAGAACGCTGCAAAGATCAACTTGATAGCTAGGCGATATTTATTTGACTAACTAGTCACTAATCAGCAAAGGCACTTGCGTTAATTGAGCCAACTGAGTGGCTAAATGTACTAGCTGCTCAATGGCTTGCTCAATATCATTAACTCGTTGATGCTTACCGGCATTACGTGCCGTAACTAGCTCTTGGCTTAACTGCTCAGCCAGCTCGTCATAAGAAGCTTGAAAAGCCTCTGGGCATTGCTGAATCACTTGGCTAATCTCGGCTGAGTCGTGATACAAAAACTCTATGTCAGCAAAGTCATTACTCGACCAACGCATCTGCGAATGCTGCATAATAGTAAAGTACAGCTCAAACCAGCTGTTATAACCCGTCCCCAGCTGATAATAGTCGTCATCAAAATGATGATAAAGAACATTAAAACTAGTTAGCTGATTCTGCGGCTGGGTGAATTGCCAATCCATAAAGTTATACGCTGGCTGCAAAGGCCCATTTGCAAGGCGCATTAAGCTATCCAGCTCGCCATGAATGCAGCGAAACATTAGACTAACTTCGCCAGATGTATCAACTAATTCCGCGTAACTCAATTGCTGCTCAGCACTTTGTTGGTAATGCCAAGCATTGCTAGGTTCAGCGTTTGTAGTAGCACTTATTAAACCACTCACTATGCTAATTATCAGGCTGGCTTTCATGCTTTCACCATTTCTTTTACAAACAAAAACAGCGCCATAAAGGGCGCTGTTTTAAGTCGTTTAGCCAATCAGCTTAGATGCTCATTAACAAAGTACGCAGTTGAGCAAAATCAGCGGGCATTTCTTTAGATAACAAGTCTAAGTCTGCTCGGTCAGCAAGCGGTTTTGGTAGGTCAATTTCACGTTGCAAAATCTCTTCTACGCTTTCTTTAAACTTAGCTGGATGAGCGGTACATAAGAATAAACCTTGTTCGCCATCGGCTAGTTGCTCGGTAAGTTGCTGATAAGCAATCGCGCCATGCGGCTCACACACATAACCTAAGTCGTCTAAAGCTTTAACCGCTTCAGCAGTTTGCTCATCAGTCATGGCACCTTTGCCTAGGTCACTTAGCGGCCAGCCTTTGGTTTTAAACAGCTCTTCAACACGTGGCCAGTTATTGGGTTGGCTCACGTCCATCGCATTAGATAAGGTAGCTTGTGTTGGTTTAGGCTCCCAGTTACCTGACGCTAAGTAACGTGGCACCGTATCGTTTACGTTTGTGGCAGCAATAAAACGCTTAATCGGTAAGCCCATAGCTTTAGCAATTAAACCGGCGGTTAAGTTACCAAAGTTGCCTGAAGGCACTGCAACCACTAGTTGCTCACGTTGCGCTTTAGGTAACTGTGCAGCAGCTTCAAAGTAGTAACAAACCTGCGCCACCAAACGGCTAATATTGATAGAATTTGCCGAGTTTAGGCCAATAGCTTGTTTAAGCTCTTGGTCGTCAAAGGCCTGTTTAACCATACTTTGACAAGCATCGAAGTCAGACTCTACCGCTACCGTAGTAATGTTGCCACCAAGGGTACAAAACAGCTTTTCTTGTAGAGGGCTAATTTTACCCTTCGGGTAGAGTACCACTACGTTAATGTTTTCCATGCCATAAAAAGCATGTGCCACAGCTGCGCCAGTATCACCCGAGGTAGCGGTTAAGATAGTGGTTTTATTACCATTAGAGAACTTGGCTAAACACTGAGCCATAAAGCGGCCGCCAAAATCTTTAAAGGCTAAGGTTGGACCATGAAATAACTCTAGCGCACTAATTTGCTCAGTCACCTTATTTAACGGTGCAGTAAAAGTGAAGGCCTTGCTTACCATGTCAAATAGCTCAGCTTCAGACAACTCGTTGTCTAATAAAGCCGCGAGCAACTTTGCGCAACGGGCGTGAAAATCTAGTTCCAGCACCGCATCAATATCATCAAATGCAGGAATGCTATCGGGAAAGAATAAACCTTGCTGTTTACCCAAGCCTTGTTTTACTGCCTGAGTAAAGCTCACCTGCTCTTCGTTGTGTTTTAAGTTATATAAATTCATAGCGACGTTCCTGTTACTCGTGTGCCTTGCTCATCAATTTTACAAACATGGCAAAATCCATCTTCGTTTTGAATAAAGTGTTGTTCTAACCAAGCCTTGGTTCGCTCAGCTTGTTCTAATACTGGGGTAACAATATAAACCGTTGGCCCAGAGCCTGAAATACCGCTGGCTAGTGCACCACTTTGCGCTGCATAGCTGCGTACTTCATCAAATCCTGGAATTAATTTCGCACGGTAAGGTTCAGCCACAATATTGTCCTTTAATAAGGCTGCGGCTAACTCTGGCTGCTTACTATAACTGGCATGAACAAAACCTGCCAAATTACGGCCGAATTCTAAGGTGTCTTGGCGGCGATACTGCGCCGGCAAAATAGAGCGTGCTTGAGCGGTTGAAATATTAATGCCTGGGTAGGCAACAATCCAATACCAATCTTCAAAATGGGGAATAGCTTGGCTAGTCACCCCGGCTTCTTGCAACATTAGCTGCATGCCACCTAAATAACATGGCGCTACGTTATCGTAGTGCACGCTGCCACTAATTTGGCCTTCTAACTCGCCCATCATAATTAGCATTTGCTCTTTATTAAATGGCGAATCAAGGTAGGCATTTAAGCCCTCTAACGCAGCCACTACTGAACAGGCGCTAGAGCCCAAACCACTACCAATAGGCAGGTTCTTTTCTAGGGTCATCTTAACGCAGCCAAGTACCTTGCCATGATGCTCTGCATACTGCTTAACAAAGTAGTGGTAGCAATCGTAAAGAATGTTCTGTTTAGGATCGGCTGGCAGTTTATGTGCGTATGGACCAACATTTTCGATGATCACATCATCGCCGCTGGCAGCTTCAACCAATACTCGGTCACCTAATAGCTGCCCATCAATTGGCGACAGCGCTGCACCTAAGCTGTCGAAACCTACACTTACATTGGCTGTAGAGGCTGGAGCATAAACAACAACACCCATATTACACCTCTTGGTTCCAGTTAAGCGTTCTTAATACGTCGGCAAATACGCCCGCTGCTGTTACTGCAGTACCCGCACCATAACCACGTAATACTAATGGAATTGGCTGGTAGTAACGGCTGTAGAAGGCCAAGGCATTCTCACCGTCTTTCACGCGGTGTAATGGGTCATCTGCCGCAACGGCACTTAACGACACTTTGCAAACACCTTTATCGATGCTGCCTAGGTAACGCAGTACTTTGCCTTCTGCGGCCGCTTCATCCATAAGCTTAGCGAAATAAGCGTCTGCTTCAGGCAAGCGTTGCATAAAGGCTTCGGTATCTCCGCTTGAATCAAAATTTGGTGGCAAGGCCATATCAATTTGAATATCTTCAATGCTTAGTGGCATGCCAGCTTCACGCGCGAGTATTAGCAGCTTGCGCGCTACGTCCATACCCGATAAATCATCGCGCGGGTCAGGCTCGGTAAAGCCATTTTCACGGGCGATTGTAGTGGCCTCAGAAAAGCTCATGCCTTCGTCTAGCTTGCCAAAGATAAATGACAGAGAGCCAGACAAAATACCGTTAAAGCGCTCTAATTTGTCACCCGCTTTTAGCAGGTTCTGTAGGTTTTCAATCACTGGCAAACCGGCACCGACGTTAGTGTCGTATAAGAACTTACGGCGCATTGCCATGGCCGTTTTACGTAGCTGCTGGTAGTACTCCATGCTCGAAGTATTGGCTTTTTTGTTGGCCGTAACCACATGGAAGCCATTCGCTAAAAATTCTGCATATTTACCGGCAATATCATCGTTGCTGGTACAGTCTACGATCACCGGGTTAATTAAGTGGCTTTGGTCTACCAGGTTAGTGACATTGTCTAAAGTAAAGCCACCATTTTCTTCGGTTGCAGCCAATTGCTCTTGCCAGTGCTCAAGATCCAAACCTTTTGAATCTAATAGCAACTTACGGCTGTTAGCTACGCCACAAACACGAATACCGATTTGCTGTTCTTTTAAATGACTCTGCTGGGCATGAATCTGCTCTAACAAAGCACCGCCAACACCACCTACGCCTATTAGGAATAGGTCAATGAAGTGCATGCTATTGAAGAAGTTTTGATGACAAGCGCGAATTGCTTCAGCAGCTTTGTCTTGTGACACAACCGCAGAAATTGAACGCTCAGACGAACCTTGAGCAATAGCAACAATGTTAATCGCCACTTCAGCCAGAGAAGTAAAGAAGCGAGCGGCAACGCCTTTACTGCGGCGCATGCTGTCGCCCACCAAAGAAATAATCGCTAGCTTATCAATGGCTTCAATGGGCTCCAACAGCTGGTTAGCTAACTCAAGTTCAAACTCTTCGTTTAGCGCAGCCAAGGCACGCGATGCATCAATACTGTGAATACAAAAACTTACGCTGTATTCGCAACTAGATTGCGTAATAAGGGCAACCGATACTTTACTGCGCGAAATGCTCTCAAAGATCCGCCCAGCCATGCCAACCATGCCTTTCATGCCAGGGCCAGACACCGTTAGCATGGTTAGTTCAGACAAGCTTGATAAAGCTTTAACTGGCAAATCATCTTGTGCAGGGCTTTGCGCGCCAATTAAGGTGCCTTCACCTTGTGGGTTAAAGGTGTTCTTAATAAGGCAAGGAATATGGTATTGAGCAATTGGGGCAATGGTTTTGGGATGAAGTACTTTGGCGCCAAAGTAGCTAAGCTCCATTGCTTCTGGGTAGCTTAAGCTACGCAGCAAGCGAGCGTCTTCAACAATGCGAGGATCACAGTTGTAAACACCATCTACATCGGTCCAAATCTCGCAACATTCCGCATCTAAACAAGCTGCCAAAACTGCTGCGCTGTAATCAGAACCGTTACGACCAAGTACTACAGTTTCACCTTGCTCGTTACCCGCAGTAAAACCAGGCATTAGGTAGATGAGATCTTCTTGAATCATCGCCTTGTTCAAACGCTGTTTAGAGGCTTGAATATCAACAACCGCTTCTAGATAACCGCCGGAAGTAGCCACTAACTTTTGTTGAGGAATGATGATTTCGGCGCTATGACCACGAACCGACAATAAGTGGTTCATAGTATGAATGCTAAGCTTTTCGCCAGTAGACAGTACTTTGGCGCGAATGTTGTCTGGGCACTGCTGTAATAATGCTACGCCCTTCAATAATTGGCGAAGCTCGCCCAACTCTTGGTGCACCATTAACTGCATTTGCTCTATGGCAAAGCCAGCATACTTCTCTTTTAGTTTTGACAATAGCTCTTGGAAGGTAGCGTCAATGCGGGTCAAATAGCTTTCGCCATCGTTACCGTGACTAACTTTATCTACTACAGCAACCAAATCATTGGTCACCCCAGCAGGGGCAGACAATACCACTGCCATTTGAGATTGATGCTGATTGCTTAACACAATGTCTGCAGCGCGATTAAAGCGCTCAGCGTCAGCTAAAGATGATCCACCAAATTTTAAGACTCGCATTATTCCTCCCAAAAAAAAACCCGTATCGTGGTTGATACGGGCTTTCTTCGATGTAGTAAGTTGCTACAACCAGCCCGACCCGCATGTGGTGGTGCGGGTAATAGTTCCGGTGGTTGTGTAAGCAAAACGTACTAGCATCTTAATAAAAAACTAAATCCAATTTATGGCCATACCTTAACCAGCTGAGGTGGATAGTCAAGCTTTATTTATCTAAGCCAAATGCATAAAAGTGCGCTTTTAGCCTTATTTATGCTTTAAAGGAAGGTTTTTTAAAGAATAAGCTTGGCTCCGCATAAAAGATACTGAGCATAATAAACAGCTTAAAACAGCAGCTTTTAATCGAAAATTCAGAGCACTAGCGCCTTTTAACCTTAGCGCTTGAAAGCAACCTTTACTCGATGTGCGAAAACTAGACGAAACGACCGAGTAAGGTGCTAGATATGAAGGTGAATACCACAGCCGCAACTTCACAACAAAAATTTGAACAGGTGTTTAAATCCTGCCATAGTGGATAAAAAAACAACAATAAGAAATAGCCAATGACGCAATTAATGGAATACCAAGCCGCCCACGCCATGCTGCAGCGCTTCAATAGCTTTTATCAATGCTTCCTGGAAGTAACTAGAGGTGCTCAAAAACGCTTTGAAGAAGCCGACTGGATGTCGGTGCAACTTGCCTCACGAGAACGTATTCGCCTTTATGACCACCACGTAACTGAGGCACGAGCAGCGATTAAACAGCTCACCGGCCACCTGCAACGAAGCGATGCCTTTTGCGCAGCGGTAAAATCGCATTACTCAGAGTTGCTTAAACAGCATGATAATTTTGAAGTAGCCGAGTCGTTTTTCAATTCTGTTTATCAACGTTTGTTTCATCATCGCTATATAGAAGAAAGCCAACTGTTTATTCGCCCTAGCCGATGCAGCAAACTGTTTGATTACCAACTGCTTACCCATACTTATCAGAATACCTCGTTGGATACCTTATTAAAGCAGCTCTTCGAAGACTATCGCTTTAATATCGAATACGAAGATTTAGCTCGCGACATAGGGTTTATTAAGCAGCGCTTGACGGAACTTCCGCAGCTGGCTCAGCAACAGTTGCACAAAATAACTATGTTGCAACCGGTGTTTTACCGAAACAAAGCCGCTTACCTGATTGGCCAATACACCAGTGAAGCTCATAGTTTTCCCATAGTGTTTCCCCTACTTAACCAGCAAGGCAAAGTGGCCGTTGATAGCGTGCTAATTGATAGTGATGAAGTGAGTATTATTTTTGGCTTTGCGCGTTCTTATTTCATGGTGGACGCCCCAGCCCCGCGCCGGATAGTCAACTTTCTTAAGCAACTTTTGCCCAATAAAACTGACTACGAGCTATTTACCGCCATTGGCTGTCAAAAACATGGTAAAACCGAATTATATCGCCACTACCTCAATCACTTGCACAATTCCACTGATCAATTTGAGCTAGCACCCGGTATCAAAGGCATGGTGATGAGTGTATTTACCCTGCCCTCGTATGATGTTGTATTCAAAATTATTAAAGATGAATTTACCCCGCCCAAAGACGTAAGCCACGCCATCGTAAAAGAGAAATATCGACTAGTAAAACAGCACGATAGAGTGGGTAGAATGGCGGATACTCAAGAGTTTTCTAACGTTGAATTTCCGCTAGCGCGCTTCAGCCAGAGCTTACTAGATGAACTGCAAGCGGTTGCACCTTCGGTGCTGCATATCGAGGGAGACTCCATCACCATTAAACACTTATATACAGAACGGAAAATGATCCCGCTTAACATGTACCTGGATCAAGCTGACGAAGCGCAAACTCGGCAAGTTATTGATGAGTATGGCAATGCCATTAAACAGCTAGCTGCTGCCAATATTTTCCCCGGAGATATGCTGTTTAAGAATTTCGGGGTCACCCGTCATGGTCGTGTAGTATTTTACGACTATGATGAAATCTCCTATATGACGGAATGTAATTTTAGAGAGTTTCCAAAATCTCAATATCCTGAAGATCAATGGGCGGCACAACCCTGTTATTCGGTGGGACCTAACGACATCTTCCCTGAGGAGTTTGCCACCTTTTTATTGGGAAAACCCATCGTTAAACAGGTATTTAAAGAGTTACATGCAGAGCTTTTTCAAGCCAGTTTTTGGCAAGAGCTGCAGCAAAACATTAAAAACGGCCAGTTTGAAGACGTATATCCATACAGAAGACGCCGTCGATTTATTAACCGCTAGACGATTGTGCTAGAAAATTTGGCTTTAAAATCATTTATTGGGCTTTCTGCAAATTTTTGAAGATCCACAATGATCTTAAAGTGATGATCAACCATACTACTGTTACTAAGAAAAATAATAACAAGGAGACGGCAGTGGCTAAGTTACTATTCCAGCATTCGATCGCTGCTGTGCTTGTTATTGCCAGCGGTTCTTTAGCGGCCGCTGAAGTTGAAAATGAAATGAGCTTAAGCTACGGCGATGGCGAACACGTTCAGCTATCGTCACGTAGCCAGGTGAAAAATTGGTACATCACTGGTTACAACAACAGCCAATTTGTGAGTACCGGTGAATCCAATGATGTTGATTCGTGGTTTTTCAACGGTGGTTATCAACACAAGCTTCGCAACGAGCTATCTTTGTTCGTTGAAGCTGGGGTTAACAACCAATACGACGACATTGCCACACGTAAAGGCTTTAACCTTTCAACTGGGCTTAACTACCAACCCTTAAAAAGCTTGTCTATCCAAAGTAAACTCGTGCAAGTTCACCAACCCAAGTACGACAATACTGAGCATAGCTTAGAACTATCTAGTACCTACCACCTGCTGAAGAACATTGATGTGAAAGCAGTTTATCAAGTTGAGGCCCAACAAGATAAAGAGACGCAACAACAAGTGCAGTTTGGCTTAGGCTATCGCTTCTAAGCAAACCCTTCCGGCAACTGCAACGCTTGCTCACTCACTAAAATTCCATTTTCATCAGCATATAAGTACATACCCGGCTGAATAGTTTGGCCAGCAAAACTTACTGACACAGCTGTTTCCCCCAAGCCCTTACGCTCTGTTTTCATCGGGCAAGCTGCTAATGCCCTAACCCCCAATTCCATAGTGTTAATGGCAGCTACATCTCTAACAGCGCCAAAAATTACCACGCCTGCCCAGCCCTGTAAGTAAGCAGAATCTGCAATGAGATCTCCCATTAAGGCTCTTTGGGTACTTCCTCCGCCATCAACAACCAATACCCTGCCCTCACCAGGGCTGGCCAATAACTCTTTTACTCGGCTGTTATCTTGCCAACATTTAGCGGTTTCCACTTGGCCATGAAACAGCTTTTTAGCTCCATAAATCTGGAAAACGGGCTCGAGTAATTTAACTTGCGCTGGATATAGGTCGCACAGTTCCGGTAGTAGATCTTGCATAGTGATAGTCCTCTATCATCTTGTTGTAAGCCCAAGGGTTATTAAACCAACGGGGCGATATTTCTCCGAGGCTAGAATGGGCGCTCACTAAACGCTTAGTGTCGTAAAGGTAGCATTCGTTATCTAACCAATAAAAGGCCTTTTGTCTGAAAGCCTTTGCAATATGTTGAGCATCAATTAACGAGCAGTCAACAATTGCACTATATTCGTAATGATTTAGATCCCTTGAGCCTGCAAATACCCAAAAGTGACGAAACTGATGACGCTGCAAAAATGAAATAAAATGACAATCTAGCCAGTGATTAAATCGTCGAGTTCGCGTCACACCATCAGGATTACTCGCGGTGATAACAGCAAGTTCTTGATATTTAAAGTCGGTATTTGCCAGAAAAATGGTGTTTTGATACAAATTAAACATGTAGTTTATTTTCAGTATTGATTAGTAAAATTCGCTTTATTCGCAATTTTCGATTGATTTGAATCAAAAGCACCGCAGAAAACGTAAGCTTTTTTCAGACTCAAGTTGTTATATCACTGTTAAGCCCATAGAATATGTTTACTGCTTGTAACGAACAATGCATGTGGAAGGTCTCGTACGCTGATTTATCACGCGTTTTAGACAAACTATTTGTCTATTTTTTTGCCATTCAACGAGTTTTAACACAAACTCAACATGGATGAATAAGTAGCCATTGCCTCACCTTCTATATAGCGCTACCTGTTCACAAGCCAACTTTATTCTAAACAGCATTGGGGAAGACCATGACACCAAATATTCTAATTGTCGAGGACGAACTGGTCACTCGTAATACGCTAAAAAGCACTTTTGAAGCCGAAGGTTACAATGTGTTCGAAGCGATTGACGGCAATGAAATGAACAGCGTATTAGAAGCGCATTCTGTTCACTTAATTATCATGGACATTAACCTTCCTGGTAAGAATGGTCTGTTATTAGCGCGTGAGTTGCGCGACCGTGAGCAAATTGCATTAATGTTCCTAACCGGACGCGACAACGAAGTAGATAAGATCCTTGGCTTGGAAATTGGTGCCGATGACTACATCACCAAACCATTTAACCCACGTGAATTAACTATTCGAGCTCGCAACCTACTTAACCGTACCGTAAATGGTCAAGTAGCGAGTGAAGATAAAGGCACAGTTGAAGAATACCGCTTCAACGGTTGGACCTTAGACATTAATAGTCGCTCATTAGTTAGTCCAAACCAAGAGACTTACAAACTGCCACGTAGTGAGTTTCGCGCTATGTTGCACTTTGTTGAGAACCCGGGACAAATTCAAACCCGCGCAGACTTATTAAAGAAAATGACTGGCCGCGAACTTAAACCACACGATCGTACAGTTGATGTGACTATTCGCCGCATCAGAAAACACTTTGAGTCGATCCCGGAAACACCAGAAATTATCGCCACCATCCACGGTGAAGGTTATCGTTTCTGTGGTGAAATTGAATAAGCGATAAAATCGCATCAAAACCTCGCAGTTTGGCGAGGTTTTTTTATACTTGCTAGATGCTCAAATAATGAGCAAAACAGCGAGCTTTTACAAAATTGCACAATTAACAAGCCACATTTGTGAATTATAAATCGACATTATTTTGATCGACATTCGGATTTGTAGTTATTTTTCTACATATCCTTTTGTGATCAATCTTGTATAATGTGCGCAGATTTTTTACTAGCATCCTTAACGGAGAGTCACTTCAATGAAGAAAACCAAAATAGTTTGTACCATTGGTCCAAAAACTGAATCGGTAGAAATGCTAACTAAGTTAGTTGAGTCAGGCATGAACGTAATGCGCCTTAACTTCTCTCACGGCGACTTTGCTGAGCACGGCACTCGCATCAACAACCTACGTGAAGTTGTTAAGAACACTGGCAAATCTGCTGCTGTTTTATTGGATACCAAAGGTCCAGAAATCCGCACTATTAAACTAGCTGGCGGCGAAGACGTTAGCCTAGTTGCTGGTCAAGAGTTCACTTTCACTACAGACCAAACTGTAATCGGCGATGCAACTCGCGTAGCGGTAACTTACCCTGGTTTTGCTGCTGACTTGAAAGTAGGCAACATCATCCTAGTAGATGACGGCCTAATTGAAATGGAAGTTATCGCAGTATCTGATGACGAAGTTAAGTGTACTGTTCTTAACAACGGTGACTTAGGCGAAAACAAAGGTGTTAACCTTCCTGGCGTTATCGTTCAACTTCCTGCTCTTTCTGCTAAAGATAAAGGCGACTTAATCTTTGGTTGTGAGCAAGGTGTTGATTTCATCGCAGCATCATTCATTCGTAAGAAAGAAGACGTACTAGAAATTCGTCAACTTCTTAAAGAGAATGGCGGCGAGAAGATCCAAATCATCTCTAAAATCGAAAACCAAGAAGGTGTAGATAACTTCGACGAAATTCTAGAAGTTTCTGACGGTATCATGGTTGCTCGTGGTGACTTAGGTGTTGAAATCCCAGTTGAAGAAGTAATCTTCGCTCAGAAGATGATGATTGAGAAGTGTAACCGTGCACGTAAATTGGTTATCACTGCAACTCAAATGCTTGATTCAATGATCAAAAACCCACGTCCAACTCGTGCAGAAGCGGGCGACGTTGCTAACGCAATCCTAGACGGTACCGATGCAGTAATGCTTTCTGGTGAGTCAGCTAAAGGTAAATACCCTGTAGAAGCTGTATCTATCATGGCTACTATTTGTGGTCGTACTGACGCAGTAATGCCTTCTAACTTAGATCCAGCACGTGATAGCGGTAAACTACGCATCACTGAAGCGGTATGTAAAGGTGCTGTAGAAACTTCTGAGAAGCTAAGTGCTCCTCTTATTGTTGTTGCTACTGAAGGTGGTAAGTCTGCGAAATCTGTTCGTAAATACTTCCCACAAGCTAACATCTTAGCAATTACTACTAACACTAAAACTGCTGCTCAACTTTGCTTAACTAAAGGTGTTATTCCTCACGTTGTTGAAAGCATTGAAAGCACTGACTCTTTCTACGCGCTTGGTAAAGACTTAGCGATGGAATCAGGTCTTGCAAACAAAGGCGACATCGTAGTGATGGTATCTGGTGCCTTAGTACCTTCTGGTACTACTAACACTTCTTCTGTACACGTACTGTAATTTACGTTTATCGAAGCTAAAAAAGGCGCCTTAGGCGCCTTTTTTTATGCCCAAATTCTTAGCTCTGAGCGACCGGGTTGTAATCAGCCAAATGCGCCATATCATTTAATATCGAATCAATTTGCTCTAAGGCTAGAGCATCCATATTAATGGCCCTTGGGTAAATAGGTTGATGACGGTCATCTAACCAATGGCTTACCCAATAATTAGTCGAAAGCAAAAACTCACGGGCGTATTGCTCATTTACCGCCAAACACCCTCGCAAACACACATCTAAATAAGACTGTAAAATAGGGCTATTGCTCTGTGGATGCCAATACTCTTTAGCCACATAGGTATATATTTTAACCGCTGGCTTTGGCAGCGTATCTAAGAGATCAAGCTGTGAAACATCGAGTAATACTCTATCGTAATCTTCTTCGCGTTTATCCAGTTCAGGCAAGAAGCTTTCATCAAAAGGAATCAGCACCCCATTTACGCTGGCATTGTTATCGGGGGTAATGACAACAGCGGAACGATCATCAGCGCTTTTCAAACCACTCCAATAACGTTGGTAGCCATGTAACCGCGCTGCATACGCATGTTCACCAGGAAAGGTACACTGTCTGCAATCTGCATCAATTAAACTGCCATAACCAAAAATGTAAATCATCAATCACTCCTAGAAACCTGATGCGACAAAATATACTTGCAACTAAAACAAGCCCATCTGTGGGCTACTGCTCGACACATGATAATGAAACTGCTCCGCCTTATATGTACACGCTTGCCCGCCCAACCAGCGCAAGCCTTGCTCGAGTTCAAACAACAAAGGCATGCGATGATGATATTGCTGCAAAGCATTCGCTGCAGCTTGAGTAAGAACAACTAAGTGCTGTTTTCCCTCAGTAGCCTGCAAATACAAACCACCCAGCAATAATACATTTTGATGCTCCAAACTAAACTCAAAACGTTCTTGATTACGCCATTCATGCCATGCTTTTACTGGCAGTAAACAACGCTGGGTTTTCCAGGCGTTTTGAAACATAGCTTTATTAGCAGCACTTTCTACTCGAGCATTAATAACAAGCTGGGGATGTCGAGGGTGCTTTACTCCCCATATAAAAGGCTTACAACGCAGGGTTTCCTGCTCAATAATCAAAGCTGGCAACGATTCACTCGGGCGATACTGTTTGGTTTCGCCAAAATCTAGAAATAACGAATCCACACCTACGGCTTGTCGTATTTCATATTCACCGCCAATCATTACGCTACCGCACACGTTTTTGTTATCCCACCTTGATTATCTGCTGGCTGTTGCTAGCTAATAGTAAATACAAACAGTAACATAATCTGCAGTAAACGCTTTCAAACTAATCGTATTTAAGAGGTAACATGGATACAACCACCCGCACCATGAACGTTCGCAAACGTATAGCATTGGTAGCCCACGACCATAAAAAAACGGCGTTAATTAACTGGGCGAAGAATCATCGCGAAGATTTAATAAAGCATCAGTTATTTGGAACCGGCACCACCGGTACGCTGTTGTCACAGCAAGGGTTTGAAGTAGAGGCCTTATTAAGCGGTCCAATGGGTGGCGACCAACAATTAGGCGCAATGATTGCGGAAGGTAAAATAGACTTAATGATCTTCTTCTGGGATCCACTAGACGCGGTTCCGCATGACCCTGATGTGAAAGCGCTACTGCGTTTGGCGGCGGTATGGAATATACCTATGGCTACCAACCAAGCGACGGCTGAATTTATCTTAGCCAGCCGTCACTTTAATCAGGAGTTTTCGGTAGATGTCCCCGATTACGCGGGTTATCTAAAACAGCGAACTAGTTAAACTACGCTGCCGTTTGGCTTTCGGTATCACCAGCACGGATCCTAAATAGTTTCCCAGAGTGAGTACGATTTGCTTTGTAATCTGGTTGTAAAAAGCGAGGGCGAATTGATTTCAAATGTTCAATTTGCTCTTCGTTTAACTTACCAACCGGTAAGCCTAAAGCTTTGTAACTCAGTAATGGCCGCGCCGCTAAATTGATCATCATGTCCACATTGCTTCGTTGCTCGTGAACATGTTGCTCATTCATTGGCTTTAACACACCATTTTCCATTAAGTTTGCTACGGCAGGCTCTTTTAACGGCAGACTTAGTACGCTGCGACGAGTAATAATAAACTCGCGTAAAATAGCACGCTCAGAATGATCCAAACACGAGATCATCGAAGCGAGTCGTTGTAATTCTCGACGATGTTGAACGGCTCCCGTAATACTGGTCATAATCAACAACAACCCGCGGCTAAGAAAATAAGCCAAGCCCGTTACACAACTAATAGTTAACACCATACTCAGTTGCGCGTTTAAGCCTGCTTCAGGTAACCACTGTTTGGGAATAACCAGTAACATGCCACTGGCGGTAAGCACCCACGCCATAAAAATGTCTAATATGCCCCAGCGGGCGATTAAACGTCCTAAAAATTCCATTGTTTTGCACTCCTGACAAAAAGCTGACTCTTCGCAGGTAGTGATAGCAAGGGCTGTGCCAGATAATAAGAAGGCCGCATAAAGCGGCCTCAATTAAACAAGTAAGTAAGCTAACTAGGCTTCTTGATGCTCTGGAACTAAGTCCATTGCGGCTTGCATCACTTCAATGCCAGCACCTTTCTTATGGGCATTCTCGCTTAAATGCCTACGCCAAGCACGCGCTCCCACACAACCTTGGAACAGCCCCAGCATGTGGCGGCTAATATGTTGTAAACGACCGCCTTGTGCCAAATGGTTTTCAATATATGGCAGCATTAACTCAGCCACTTGATGGCGGCTTAATGCTGGCTGCGGATCGTCAAAGATCTGTTGATCCACATCCGCTAATAAGTAAGGGTTTTGATAAACCTCGCGACCTAGCATAACGCCATCGAGATGCTTTAGGTGCTCTTGCACTTGTTCCAAGCTAGCAATTCCGCCGTTTACGCTTATAGTTAACTGCGGGTAATCAGCTTTTACTTGGTAAGCTCTTGAGTAATCTAACGGAGGAATATCTCGATTCTGCTTTGGACTAAGACCAGACAACCAAGCTTTACGCGCATGAATAATAAAGGTTTCGCAGCCAGCTTCAGCCACCGGCTCGATAAAGTCTTTTAGAAACTGATAACTATCTTGCTCATCGATACCAATCCGTGTTTTTACCGTCACTGGAATCTTAACTTGTTGCTGCATTTTACTAACACATTCAGCCACCAGCTCTGGCTCAGCCATTAAACAAGCGCCAAAACGACCATTTTGCACACGGTCTGATGGGCAACCAACATTTAGGTTTACTTCGTCATAACCCAAATCTTCAGCGCGTTTTGCACATTCGGCTAATTCCTGCGGATTAGAGCCGCCCAGTTGTAAAGCCAGCGGGTGCTCTTGCTCAGAGAAGCCTAAGTAATCCCCTTTGCCATGTAAGATCGCACCTGTCGTGACCATTTCAGTGTAGAGCAGAATATTTTTGCTCATCAAACGGTGGAAGTAACGACAGTGACGGTCAGTCCAATCGAGCATCGGCGCAACAGAAAAGCGATGAGGTTGGTAGGGTGAAACTTGGGTCATGGGCTCAACATAATAATAAAAAGCTAAAAGATCAAAGCACTATATTCATAGCAAAGCTTGTTTAAGCTAGCCGCTATCAAGTGCATCTAAATACCTGAGTTAACTTAACTCAGCCAGCAATTATACTACGGCTGAGTAGGTATTGCCCAATCTTGTCAGAGAATACTTTGCCTAAACTAAGCTTTACTTATTCGAGTGAAAATTGAAATTCGCCAGCTTTAACCCACTCGGCTAACCAGCTTGAACGGCCTACTAGTTTGCCTTCATAACGCTGCTCTCCATTAACCGAGTATACGCCACGTTTTGGCACGATACTAAAAGCCAGCTGCCAATTAGAATAGCCATTGATAGAGCTATCTTTTTGAGGCTCGGGGAGCCTTGCAAACTCACCAACAAACTCATGCATCTCTACTCCACTTCTATCAATAAACGAACCGCTTAAATCAGGCTGAATAATCAGTGAAATAATCCAGTTATCAGCCGCCAACTGCTCAGCATTTGGGTAAACAAACACCCGACCATGTGCTTGTTTTCGCAGCTCAAGTTCGCCATCAAATACTGTTATCCAGCCATTATGGTAAACGGTTTTATCATTTACCACTGAGCCCATATTCCATTCATCGCCGTCGCGAAATGGCTCGGTATAACGAATGGTTCGCAAATAATCAGGGCCTTCAAAATTGAGCACAAACATTTCATCATGGTTTATCTCTGCAGCAGCATACACAGCACCTCCAAAAAGAGAGAAAAGCAAAGCTGCAGCGATTAATTTCTTCATTTCACTTCCTTGTATTTAACCATGCAATAGGCAAGGTCTGTTGAGAGTGCTAGTTCAAACTCTACGCCGGCATCATCGATAAACTTATCTTAAGTCACTTGCTCAACTAGCTTTAACTGGTAGTCTGGCATTTGTAATAACTAGCACAACTGTATAAAACCTGATTAAGGTGATGAAACTTTCAAGGATGGAAGAATGGAAGCCAAAACCTCGGTGGTGATCCCATATTTTAATAATCAGCAGTTTATTTCTAAAGCTGTGAGCTCCGTAAACGAACAATCTCAACCAGCGCTAGAACTAATCATTGTGAATGATGGTTCAAGCAAGGAAGCCCGACAATACCTAGAGCAATTTAGCTCGGTGGCGACTATTGTTGATCACCCCAGTAATCTCGGAATAGCTGAAGCACGAAACAATGGAGTTAAGGCTGCGAAAGGTGAGTTCATTGCATTTCTAGATGCCGATGATTATTGGGATAAACACAAACTTGCACTTCAACAGCAAATTATGGAGAGCGAGCCGGAACTCTCTGGTTGTCACTGCGCCACCAATATCTTTTCTGAAGAAGGTGAAGCCAGCGAAACCTGCGACGCTAAACCACTTTATCTTAGTATGAGTGATAGCCTGGTAGACTCGCATATTGTTCCTTCGAGTTGGCTAGTTAAACGAAAAGACTTTATCGAGGCTAAGGGCTTCGATTCTCAGGTTATCGCAGAAGACTATGATTTGTTTCTCACACTGCTTGCCAAAGGTCATCGATATAAGTTTATTGCGAAACCACTGGTGTGGTTTCGCAGAGCAAATCAAGGGAACGAGTCTGGTCGTTGGCAATACATTTTTTACGGACGCTTAAAGGTGTTTAAAAAACACTGGCGAGATTTATATAAAGAAGGGGGGACTTGGGCACTGTGTAATAACTTACAGCGAACCTTTGAACTAGCAGCTTGGAGAACCAGCGGCATTCGTTATTATCTTTTAAGGCTTTTCGCAACGATAGTTCCTAACAATTATAAATGAGCCGAAAGCTAAAAGGATATAAATGAGAATATCAACTGAGTCTCAACGATTCAGTGAAACACTTCTTAAAAATATGACTAATAGTTGCAGCTCATCGGATCTCGTGCGATTCTTATAATAATTCTCAATAGTTTTTGTGGCTTTGGTCTTCAGCCTGTTTAAGCGCTTGATTTAAATTTGACCAAAATCACCCACAGTAGGAAGTTATCGGTCACTATGGACGTAAATTTTGTTAACCCTTTTCTAAAGTCTCTTTTAAACGTGCTCGAAACCATGGCTCAACTAGAGCTAAAGCCAGGTAAGCCAGGGCTTAAAAAAGATGAAATTGCACGCGGTGATGTTTCTGGACTGATTGGTATGGTTGGCCCACAAACTAAAGGCTCTTTATCAATCAGTTTTGATAAAGGCTTGGCTATTGAAATTATGCGCCGCATGTTAGGTGAAGCGCCAGAATCTATTAATGAAGAAGTCACCGACATGGTTGGCGAAATTACTAACATGGTGACTGGTGGTGCGAAACGCTTGCTGGCTGAAGATGGCTACGATTTTGATATGGCGACCCCGGTAGTGGTTTCAGGTCCGTCTCATACCATTACTCATAAAACTGAAGGGCCTAAAGTATTGATACCTTTCACTTCTATTCATGGTCACGCCACCATCGAGATTTGTTTCGAAAATATTTAGCCTTAAGTAACAAATACAAAAAAGCCCGCAGTTGCGGGCTTTTTACTTTCTAGCTAACTAACGGCTTATTATAGGCCTTCAGCGTTAGCAGATAAGTACTTAGCAACACCTTCAGGGCTTGCGTCCATACCTTCTTTACCTTCTTCCCATTGTGCAGGACATACTTCGCCGTGCTTCTCGTGGAAGTTTAATGCGTCAACCATACGTAGCATTTCGTCAATGTTACGACCTAAAGGTAGATCATTAACTACTTGGTGACGAACAACACCGTTAGTGTCGATTAGGAAAGAACCACGGAAAGCAACACCAGCTTCTGGATGCTCTACATCGTAAGCCTGACAGATTTCGTGTTTAACGTCTGCTACTAGTGGGTATTTAACTTGACCAATACCACCATCTTCAATAGCAGTGTTACGCCATGCGTTGTGAGAGAACTGAGAATCGATAGATACACCGATTACTTCAACGCCTTTATCTTGGAAATCTTGGAAACGGTGATCAAAAGCGATCAACTCAGAAGGACAAACAAAAGTAAAATCTAGTGGGTAGAAGAATACTACCGCAGCTTTACCTTTGATGTGCTCACTTAGCGTAAAGGCATCAACAATTTCACCGTTACCTAGAACAGCAGCGGCAGTAAAGTCTGGAGCAGGACGACCAACTAATACACTCATTTCGTATTCCTTGTTAAATAGGTTATCAATTTCGCTATAAATAATGCGCCAAAATTGTCGACTTGACGAATTGATCTAATCAATTAATTCGATAGGCTGTAACTATCAAAATATAGATTAATAATTCAGCACCCAATTAATAGCCTAATTTGATGAACTTGTAAATACTAAGGTCTGTTGATCTTTGGTGTTGAAATTTTGTTCGAGATAAGCGGGCTTTAATCGCGGCGAGCACTTAGAAGCCTAGTGGGCTAAGCAAGAAGTGCTTAACAAAGAGTAAAGTTCGCTTATCCGAACCCTTCGGGCAGCATTTATTAGCCATTTATTCAGCGTTAGCGAGTGATTATNTTGTGTAAGTTATACGAACTCTTGATGTCAACTTAGTGACCAGCTCATAAGCGATAGTGCCAACCGCCTTTGCAATCGTCTCAACGGGTAACTCTGGCCCCCAAAGTATTACTTTGTCGCCTACTTTATCCTTACAATCTGGGCCAAGGTCAACACACAACATATCCATAGAGACCCGCCCAACAATAGGCACTAAGCGACCGTTAAGCCACACCGGCGTACCATTAGGGGCGCTACGCGGATAACCATCTCCGTAGCCCATAGCAACTACGCCTAAACGCGTATCTTGTTCTGCTTGCCAAGTAGCTCCATAGCCTACCGACTCACCTTTTGGGTGCTCACGCACCGCGATAAGATTAGTTTGCAAGGTCATGGCTGGAATCAAACCAAAATCCGCACCGTTATTATCCACTTGAGGAGAAATACCGTACATGGAAATCCCTGGACGGTTCCACTGCGCATGAGCCTCTGGCCAAAGAAGAATTCCAGCCGAATTAGCTAACGAGCATTCCACACCAAGCTCTTTGGTTAATTCGCTAAACAATGTAATTTGCTGGGGTGTTAAGGGGTGTTCTAGCTCATCAGCACAAGCAAAATGACTTATCAGCTTGAAAGGTGCCTGAATATTTTGGCAAGTGCTAATTCGTGGTAATAAATGCTTAAATTGCTCGGGCAACAAACCCAAACGATGCATCCCAGTATCGAGCTTAATCCACGTCTCCAAGGGCTGCTTTAATGATAACTGTTCTACCAGCTCTAGTTGCTGCTCGCTATGAATGACCGTAGCTACTTGATGTTGCGCTAACTCTTTTGCTTCTGCGCCATCAAAAAAACCTTCTAGCACTAGGATATGCGATTTAATCCCCGCTTTACGCAACGCGATCGCTTCTTTACAACGAGCAACGGCAAAACCATCTGCTAATTCCGCCAAGGCCTCTGCCACTTGCAACATGCCGTGGCCATAAGCATTAGCTTTAATAACAACTAAAATTTTGCTACTAGGTGCACGTTGCTTTAATACTACGTAATTATGTTTTAAAGCAGATAGCGAAACTTGCGCGTTAGCGATTTCCATTAGTACCTATTCGTCGTCGTAAAATTCGCCAGCCCAGTTATCAAAACGCGAGAACTGACCTTGGAAGGTAAGTGGGACACGACCAATCGGGCCGTTACGCTGCTTACCAATAATGATTTCGGCAAGGCCTTTGTTATCCGTTCCTTCGTTATAAACTTCATCACGATAGATAAACATAATTAAGTCGGCATCCTGCTCAATAGAGCCCGATTCACGTAGGTCGGAGTTTACTGGACGTTTATCGGCGCGCTGCTCCAAACTACGGTTAAGCTGAGAAAGCGCCACAACCGGTACGTTTAACTCTTTCGCCAGCGATTTAAGCGAGCGGGAAATTTCGGCAATTTCTAAGGTCCGGTTTTCACTCAAACCCGGTACTTGCATCAGCTGCAAGTAATCAATCATGATCATGCTAAGCCCGCCTTCTTCTCGCGCAACACGACGGGCGCGCGAGCGAACTTCGGTGGGGGTTAAGCCAGAAGAATCATCCACATACATCTTCGATTTCTCGGCCATTAAACCCATAGTGGAAGATAAGCGAGCCCAATCGTCATCATCTAAGGCGCCGGTTCTGATCTTAGTTTGATCAATTCGACCCAGAGAGGCCAACATACGCATCATGATTTGCTCAGAGGGCATCTCCAAACTAAAAATCAGAGCGGGTTTATCTTGAGTCATTGCTGCGTATTCACATAAGTTCATCGCAAAGGTGGTTTTACCCATCGATGGACGGGCAGCAACAATAATAAGATCGGAACCTTGTAAGCCTGCGGTTTTTTTGTCTAAGTCAGCAAAACCGGTAGATACACCGGTTACCCCGTCGTTAGGCGCTTTGTACAACTCTTCAATTTTATCAATGGTTTCGGCCAGCAAACCTTTTACTTCTTTAGGGCCTTCGTTGGCATTGGCGCGAGACTCAGCAATTTTAAATACTTTGCTCTCGGCAAAGTCCAACAAATCACTACTCTTTCGACCAGCCGGCTCATAGCAGCTATCGGCAATTTCATTAGCCACTGAAATTAGCTCTCGAGTTACCGCTCGCTCGCGAACAATTTCAGCATAGGCGCGAATATTAGCAGCACTTGGAGTATTTTTAGCGATCTCACCGAGGTAAGCAAAGCCACCAATATCGTCTAACTGTTCTTGGCGCTCTAGCTCTTCCGATACTGTCACCAAGTCGATAGGCTGACCGCTTTCCGCCAAACGGTGCATGGCCGAAAATGTATATTGATGGGCACGTTGATAGAAATCTTGCTCAACTACCAGCTCCGACACATTGTCCCAAGCGTTATTGTCGAGCATTAGACCACCTAATACTGCCTGTTCAGCTTCTAACGAGTGTGGAGGCACTTTAAGCTGATCAATTTGCGAATCTTTAGGCTTTCTATCTTTATCTTTAAACTTACGAGAGGGCGCGCTGGCTGCCATAATCTTTCATTGCGGTTGTTTGTTACTGGCGCCTATTATGCGGGAATTATGCAGCCACACCAAGTAACATTTCTCCCAGATTTAGAAACTAAAAAGCCAGCTCTAGGCTGGCTTATTGCAAAAAACGGCTGCTTACATTTTAGCGTAGTAGGCAGCTAATTCGGCAATTTCGGCGTCGGTTAAGTTAGCCGCTTGGCCCTGCATTACAACAGCTTGCCCGCCATTACGCTGCTTATCACGATAGGCTTTAAGCGAAGACACTAGGTATTGCTCATTTTGACCGGCTAAATGCGGATAGCCCGGAATCATAGCCTTTCCTTCAGCTCCGTGGCACGCAGCACATAATGGCGCTTTAGCTGGAGCCGCGCTTGCGGTTGATGCGACAAATGGTAGTGACAATGCCAACGCAATAATCAATTTGTTCATCTTCATCCTCTTTATTGTTATTGGGGATCTCTATGTGAGTCCTGACGCTTTCGCTCCACACAATAAAGCCTCAGGAAAATTAAGCTTATCAAATAAAACTCAACAGCAACAGCTTAATACTTAGGCAGAAACCGCCATCAAAAAATCGAAATAGGCGGAGCTTGTAAACAGTCCTCAGCATCATGGGTAACTAACAGAGCCGGAATTGACAGCTCTTCAATTTTATCTCGAACAAACTCGCGAAACTGTTTGCGCAAGGGTTTATCCAGCTTGCTAAAAGGCTCATCAAGCAATAATAATTTCGGCTCTGCCAATAAACTACGTAATACACTTACCCTCGCCCGCTGACCGCCCGACAAACTAGCAATATCACGCTGCTGATAGCCGGGCATACCAGCATCAGCTAAAGCTTGCTCTATAAGCTGAGCTGCTTGGCCTTGTTTGGCATGCGCTAAGCCGTATTGCAGGTTTTGAGCAACATTAAAATGCGGGAACAGCAAATCATCTTGAAACAGCATTCCAACTTGGCGTTGCGCTTGCGGCGCGTTGAGCAAAGACTTCCCGGCCAGACTCACTTCTCCCGAACAAGTAAAGCCCTCGTCTAAAGTACCGGCAATAGCCGCTAGAAAACTAGATTTACCACACCCACTCGGCCCCATAATAGTCACTATTTCACCACCGGCCACCGACATATTAAGCCTGCTTAAAAAGTGCTGCTGAGCAAACGCTAAACCAAAATCTTTAATCTCTAACATTAACTATGCATCCCTCGAAAATGCCGGTAGCGCCATTTAGGCCAAGCAATAGCAGCACTGTACACCAGCAGTGGCAGTAAAGTTTGCCATATCACCATAACTGCAGTGACTCGCCTATCACCACCAGAAGCCAGCGCAACTGCTTCGGTGGTTAGAGTACTCACTCGCCCTGCTCCCACAAACAAAGTAGGCAAGTATTGAGCAATACTCACAGCAAAACCAATAGCAAAAGCCAAGCCTAAAGGACGAGTAAGCATGGGTAATTTTACCGCCATAAAACTGCGCCAATAACTATGCGACAAACTAACCGCTGCCTGCATATAACGCTTATCAAAGGCCCGATAACTGCCAACCAAAGATAAATACACATAGGGTAGAACAAAAATAATGTGTGCCCAGATAACAGTAATGAGGTTGCCATCTAGGCGATACTTAAACAGCTGAACTTGCACACCAAATAGAAACACCACTTGAGGCAACAACAAAGGCAGGTACATCATTACTGACCACCAGCGCGACGTATTGGCTTGTTTTAATTGGTACTCCAAGCAGCCAACAACCAGTATTAAACTAATGGCAGCCGAAGAAAACGCAATGCCTAAACTATTAAATAATGGAGATAGCAAGTAACTCCCTGCTTGCTGCCAATAGTGCAAGCTCCACTGTGCAGGCAATACATCAGGAAATCGCCATCGCCAAGTTATTGACCAAATAAGGATCACCAAAAAGCTCAATACTAAGCTAAGCACCAGTGTCACTAACAAACCACGAGCAAGTTTGGCGCTACTCGCTGATTTGCGAACGCCTTGCATGGCTTTATTTAGTTGCCTGGTGAGATAGAGCTTTTCCAAGCCTAAAGACAGCAGCACACTCAACACCACTACTGTAAGCAGTAGCAATGAGCCCGCCGCCCCCACTAAACGCAGATCGATATTGCTATCACTAAACCACTGCCAAACCAATAGTGCCAGGGTTACAGGCTTACTCGGGCCGATAATTTGCGCCACGTCCACAACCGTGAGTGAGAATGCAAGCACCGTAAAAAACGGTAAGCGAATACGCTTAATTAGCTGCGGGAACAAAATATCTTGCCATACTTGCTGGCTCGAATAAGCAAAGCTTTGGCCAAGTGCCAAGCTGCGTTTTACGGGTAATTGAGAACAAGCAGACATTAATACCAATAGCATGAATGGTAACTCTTTCACCCACAAAGCGAGTATTAAGCTTAGCCCCCAAGCATCTTGAGTTGTTTGCCATAAAGGCGGGTAGTTAAAATCGGTTAACCAAGGGGAGACCAAACGCATCAGCCAGCCACTTGGCGCTAATAGAAATAATAAAGCAATGGCCATTGCAGCATGTGGGATGGCCAAAAATGGGGCCAGCGTTTTTTCAAGAAACTGCCACCAACGGCTTTGATAACAGTGCATGATTAGCCAAAGCGCTGATATCAATGACAATAAAGCAGCAGCCCAACCAGTAAACAGCGTAAGCAATACCGATTGCCATAATGAAGGATAACTAAATAGCTGTTGCCAAACGCTTAAGCTAAATTGGTGTTTTGATGCAATTGGAAAGTAGCCAAAAGCAGGTAAAAGCGTATCAATAAAACCAAACAGCAAAGGCAGCATCAGCAGTGCACAGGTCACAACTGGAAATAACACTGCTGCCTTTTTGGAAAATAGACTCATTGGCTATAGCGACGCAACCATTCTGCTTCTAATAAAGCGACCCAAGTAGCATGAGGTTCGCCTAAAACCTTGGCGCGATCTGCAGCACTTAAGCTAGCTTGGTTTTGCTGCCCAGCAAAAAACTGTTGTTGTTCAGCGCTAAGTTTATCCAAAGCTAATACCGTAGGGTCACCCCAATAGGTTAAATCGGCTTTACGTGCTTGCGCTTCAGGCGATAACAAAAAGTTAGCCACGACCATCGCAGCTGCACTGGCGTCACTATTAAACGGAATAGCCAAGAAATGAGTATTCCCTACTGTACCTACTTGATGCACATAACTACGTACCGATTCCGGCAATAGACCTTGTTCAATAGCAGCGGCTGGGTCATTAGGATTAAAGCTAAAAGCAATACTTAGCTCACCGTCATTGAGTAGCTGTTGCATTTGTCCGCTGCCACTAGGGAAGCTTTGGCCACGGCGCCACATTAATGGGTGTAACTCATCCAAATAAGCCCATAGCTTGCTGGTAGCCTTATTAAAATTTTGTTTATCAACTGGCTGATAAAGCTGCGCGGTGTCGTCAATGGTTTCAAATAAGGCTTGTTTTACAAAAGTGGTGCCATAAAAGCTTGGCGGAGCTGGATAACTAAATAAACCAGGGCTTTGCTGTAGGTAGCCAAGTAAAGCTTGCATCGACGTTGGTGCTTGCTTAATCCGCGCACCGTCGTAATAGAATGTCAGTTGGGCGCCTCCCCAAGGAGACTCGTAGCCTTCTACAGGTATGGTGAAGTCATACTGCAAGGCTGGGCTATTGGTATCGGTAAGCGCTAAATTTGGCAAGTGCTGGCTAAATGGGCCATAGAGCAATTTGGCCTCTTTTAAGGCGCGAAAGTTCTCACCGTTAACCCACACCAAATCAACGCTGCCACCGTTAGTTCTGCCACTCACTTTCTCTGCCAAAATACGGCTGACCACATTGGCGGTATCAGTAATTTTTACATGCTCAAGCTCAACACCATAGCGCTGCTTAACTTGCTCACCTGCCCAGCGAATATAGGCGTTAATATTATCGGCTCCAGCCCAGGCATTAAAATACACGGTTTGCCCTTTAGCTTGCTGCTCTATGTCTGACCAACTGCTATTGGCATGGGAAAAAACACTGATAAAGGCGGTCGCTAAAACCAAAAATAAACGCACTCTAACTCTCCTTGTTCAAGTAACCAATTTGCGACAACGAAATACTTATAGTCAAAACCGGATTTATCTCAACTATCTTTCAAAATCCTTTAAAATCATAGCCAATATACAAAAAAACCGCGCCTAGGCGCGGTTTTTTCAAGCTATTTAGCTGAAATTATTCAGCAGCAACAACTTGTAGAGTAACAGTAGCAGTTACGTCAGTGTGAACTTGAATAACAACTTCAACTTCACCTGTGTTACGTAGTACACCGTTTGGTAGGCGAACTTCAGATTTAACTACTTCAACACCAGCAGCAGTTACAACATCAGCGATGTCGCGAGTACCGATAGAACCGAATAGTTTACCTTCTTCACCAGCTTTAGCTTCGATAACAATTGCTTCTAGAGCATTTAGTTTCTCAGCGCGAGCTTCAGATGCTTTCAAAGTCTCAGCTAGTTTAGCTTCTAATTCTGAACGACGAGCTTCAAAAACTTCTACGTTAGCTTTAGTTGCTGGAACAGCTTTACCTTGTGGGATCAAGAAGTTACGTGCGTAACCTGCTTTAACATTAACTTGATCGCCCAAACCGCCTAAGTTAGCGATTTTGTCTAATAGAATAATTTCCATTACCTTTCCTCGATTAATTCGATTGAGTTAGGCTAGTTGCAAACGCCGATTTACTTATGTAAATCAGTGTATGGCAATAGAGCCAGGTAACGAGCACGTTTAATAGCGCGTGCAAGTTGACGTTGGTATTTAGCGCTTGTACCAGTAATACGACTAGGTACAATTTTACCACTTTCAGTGATGTAGTTTTTTAATGTTGCTGTATCTTTATAATCGATCTCAACAACACCTTCCGCTGAAAAGCGGCAGAATTTACGACGACGGAAAAAACGTGCCATAACATTATCCTCGTGATAACAAATCAATTTCAGAAGCATGAAGTACCAATCGATATGAACCGTTGGCCGCTTTGTGGCTATTTATAAAACCACTTACTCTTACTTCACACCCCATACTTATATGCGATGAATCTTGCTTCAAAATATCGCCACTGGCAACTACTGCTATTTGGCAATAGGCTTGGCGAGAAAATCCAGCTTCTTGTTGCTGCGAACGATGCTCTAGCCAAAATTGGCAATGTGCAACACCGGCCGGACTGGTAGAGCGTTTTGGTGCGCGTAATACTCGCCCCTGCAAAACCAACCTATTTTCAGACATAAGTCTTATTCTTCGCTAGCTGACTCTTCTTTAGCTTCTACTGCTGGAGCTTCTTCAGCTGCTGGTGCTGCTTCTTCACGACGAGCTGGACGCTCTTCGTCACGACGAGCTGGACGCTCATCTTTAGCTTTAGCAATTGGAGAGATCTCTGTAACAGCAGACTTAGTGCGCATGATCATGTTACGGATAACAGCATCGTTGAAACGGAAAGCAGTTTCCAATTCATCAACAACTTCTGCGCTAGCTTCGATGTTCAAAAGAACATAGTGGGCTTTGTGCAATTTTTCGATTGGGTAAGCCAATTGACGGCGGCCCCAATCTTCCAAGCGATGGATGCTACCGCCGTTATCTGTGATAACTGCTGAGTAACGCTCGATCATACCTGGAACTTGTTCGCTCTGGTCTGGGTGGACCATGAATACGATTTCGTAATGACGCATGATTGCTCCCTACGGGTTATAGCCTCGTTCATGGTACAGCCGAACCGAAGAGGCAAGGAACTAAAAGTAAAATGGCTGTTTTAGGGGCGCTGATTTTATGTGAAGGCGAGAATTTAATCAAGCTAAATTAAAGCCTCTGAATGATATTCCACGCAGAGGCTAGTAACTCAGTATTTCTGGCAGGGTAAATTGGGTATTAACGGCGCTGGCGCACCGCTTCAAACAGGCAGATTCCTGCTGCAACCGATACGTTTAAACTTGATACTGCACCTAGCATTGGCAACTTCACTAGTTCATCGCAGGTTTCACGAGTTAAGCGGCGCATCCCGCTGCCCTCAGCGCCCATCACAATCGCCATTGGACCCTGTAATTTACTGTCGTAAATAAACTGTTCGGCCTCACCTGCCGTGCCTACTACCCACACGCCTAGCTGCTGCAGTTCGCGCAGTGTTCTAGCAAGGTTAGTTACCACTACTAGAGGAACAGTTTCGGCCGCCCCGCAGGCTACTTTGCGCACAGTGGCATTTAATTGAACCGATTTATCTTTTGGCACAATTACCCCAGCCACGCCGGCAGCATCGGCATTACGTAAACATGCCCCTAGGTTATGTGGGTCGGTTACCCCATCTAATACCAGAAACAGTGGAGCCGAGTTTGATTCCACCAGCTGCTTTAAATCATTTTCGTTATAACCACGGCCAGCTTTTACTCGCGCCACAATGCCTTGGTGTTGCGAACTTTCGGCTTTGTCGTCTAGGGCTTTACGTGGCATAAACTGAACCGAAGCGCCCAAACGACGCAGCTCATTCAGCAAGGGTAATAAACGCTCATCTTGACGCCCTTTTAAGGCGTATACTTCAATAATTCGCTCAGGACTGCGCTCTAACAAAGCTTGCACAGCGTGCAAACCATAAATAACTTGTTGGCTCATGTTTAATTCTTCTGTTGTTTAACAGCGTTACGCTCTTGTTTACCAGGGCGCTGCTTACGTTTCTTTTTAGGCTTTTTACGCGTTTTGGCATTAGCCTCATTATTTGATTTTGCCTTTTTGGCCGCAGGATCACGTTGCTGCCAAGGGCTAAAGCCACCTTTGTTCTCGCTGCTACTCTCATTGCTCTTCGATTTAGCAGTGCCGCGGCGTTTACCTTTATTTTTACTGTCGCGATGGCGTTGTTTCTTTTTACCATCCCTAGAGCGTTCGGAATCCCCGGTTGATTTAGCAAAGCGTTTGCCGCGACCGCCATCTTTGCCAGTTCGCTCCGGGCGGTCAAATTCGTCGGCCTGACCATCCTTATTAACGATGACAAATTCCATTTTACGATCGGCCATGTTTACCGAGGCTACTTTTACTGTAACCGCATCACCTATTCTAAAGCGCTTTCCGGTTTTCTCTCCCACCAAGATCTGGCGAGCGGCATCATAATGATAATAGTCGCCACGTAAAGAGTTGATATGTACTAACCCATCAATATGAAACTCATCCAAGCGGGCAAAAAAGCCAAAACCGGTGACTGCAGCGATGGTTGCGGGTAACACGGTGCCCACATGATCTTGCATGTATTCACATTTAAGGCTGTCGGATACCTCGCGGGTGGCATCGTCGGCGCGACGTTCCGTCATTGAACACACTTCGCCAAACTTATCCATTTCATCATCTTGATAAGAGTAACCACCGGTAACCGTCCATTTGTTTTTAACGGTTTTGCCCGCGGCCTCAGCTTCTAACTTATTAACTAGAAACTTAATCACTCGGTGCAATAACAAGTCTGGGTATCGACGAATAGGTGAAGTAAAGTGCGCATAAGATTTAAGCGCTAAACCAAAGTGGCCAATGTTGTCAGGTTGATAGACCGCTTGCATCATTGAGCGCAATAACATGGTTTGAATCAGCTCAAGATCAGGTCGCTCTTGAATGGCTTCAACTAGTTTAAAGTAGTCACTCGGCTGTGGCTCTTCGCCTCCACCTAATGGCAGGCCTAACTCGTTCAGGAAACCTCTAAAATTAGTTAAACGCTCTTTACCGGGGCGATCGTGCACCCGATATAAAATGGCTTGCTGATGCTTTTCTACAAACTTAGCCGCTGCCACGTTTGCCTGAATCATGCACTCTTCAATCATTTTGTGTGCATCATTACGGGTTAGCGGAACAATTTGCTCAATTTTGCGTTGGGCATTAAAAATAAAACGGGTTTCTTGCGTTTCTAGCTCAATACCACCGCGCTGGGCACGGCTTACTTTTAAAGCACTGTATAAGCGATGCAGCTCTTGCAAGTGCGGAACTTGTTCGGCGTAGCGCTGGGCTAAAGCTTCATCACCATCCAGAATCGCCGCCACTTTGTTATAGGTAAATCGCGCATGCGAGTGCATTACCGCTTCATAAAATTTATAACCCGATAAACGGCCAGCAGCAGAAATTGTCATCTCTGCCACCATACATAAGCGGTCTACTTTTGGGTTAAGTGAACACAATCCATTGGAGAGTTGCTCTGGTAACATAGGGATAACTTGGTCAGGGAAATACACAGAGTTACCACGATTTAGCGCTTCTTTATCGAGTGCTGCATCGGGACGTACGTAATAAGACACATCTGCGATAGCTACCCACAAACGCCAGCCGCCAGACTTTTTGGCTTCACAATATACTGCATCATCAAAATCTCGAGCATCTTCACCATCGATGGTAACCAATGGTAGCTCACGCAAATCAACGCGGTTTTGTTTAGCCGCTTCATCCACTTCTTCTTCAAGCTTACTAACGGCTTTAGTGACCGCTTTTGGCCACTCATGTGGAATATCGTGATTACGCAAAGCAACTTGCACTTCCATGCCCGGTGCCATTTTTTCACCGAGAATATCAATCACTTTACCTACAGCCAGTTTGGGAGCCGAAGGGCGACTAAGCACTTCAATCACTACCACTTGGCCTTGGCGAGCACCCGCTGTGTCATTTTTGCCAATGAGAATATCTTGGTTAATTCGAGAATCGTCCGGCACGACATAGCGGTGATTGCCCTCGACAAAAAAGCGCCCCACTAACTCTAATTTACCTGGTTTTAATACTCGAATCACTTGGCCTTCACGGCGACCACGCTTATCCATGCTAGATGGCGCTGCCAACACAAAATCGTTATGAAAGACCTTGCGCATTTCTTTTGCAGGCAAGAATAAATCGGTGCCTTCTTGGGTAGTTTTTAAGAAACCAAAACCATCACGATGACCAATAATGGTTCCAGTCACTAAACCTAAACGCTCTGGTAAGGTATAAGCACCGATCCGCGTAGTTACTAAAGCACCTTCATCAAGCAACTCAGCAAGACTTGCCGAGAATTGGCTACGTTGTTCTTCACTACACAAGGCTTTAAGCCAGTCTTTAGAAACGGGGGCCATTTCTTCTGTTAAGGCAGCGAGTAAGGTCGATTTTAGTGTGGCCGACACAGCCTGATTTTGCATTAACTAACCTACTAAGTTGAGCAATAAAACGTATTGCTCTTCAAGAATAGCTCTATGTTAATGCTTTGCGCGTGGCTTTAGTAGGGTTGGTTGCTTGCTTTAGCTTTAACCACTACATATTCAGGCATTTTGCTAGCGAGAGCAGCCAATAATTGGCTGGCTTCACGGTGAGTTTGTTTGTCGGCAATGATTGAATGATGTAACCAGCGATAGGCATCTTCATAATCGTAAGGGCTGCCTTTGCCTTCCACATAGAGTGATACTAAGCGCAACTGAGCAGGTAGAAAACCTTGTCCTGCTGCTTCACGTAATAGTGGAATAGCTTTGGCGTAATCTTGCTGAACTAAGGTACCCGTTGCGTAATAGCGACCTAGCTGCTCCATGGCAGCTGCTAAACCTTGATTAGCCGCTCGCCACATATACATAACGCCAAGCTCAGGATTTGAATCGATACAGACTCCCCATGCCAGCATATCACCCCATAAAAATTGGTAAGCTGGAATAGCAACTTTTTCCGCCCGTGCCTCAATATCTTCAACTAACTGGCAATCGTCTGCTTTCACCCGAGCAAGGTGCTGATTGTTGTTAATCCAAGTGATTAACTCGTCTTGCTTATAAAGCTGAACCGCTTCAATATCTGATGGACTGGTGTATTCGGTAGGGTCGATAGTGACCGGCTCAGCTTGCTGTGCTGGCGTATCTAATTCATCATCCACTGACAAGGCATCAATAGATTCTGCAAAGGCCGCTGAACTTATTCCCGCAGCAAGAAGTAGTGAAATGATCTGCTTATTCATAGCCGTTCCTATCGTCTTAACACTTAAGCTATCGGCATCATGCCAAAAAACTAAAGCCACTTTTATCTCTGATAATCTAAATGGCCATTTCTACGCTAAAGCTAGCTTTGAAGCTTGTTTAAGATTAGTTTAGCTCAAGTATTGAAGCGCAAATAAATGGGCAACAACAGCTTTATAATTAACCTGAACTCGGGATAAGGGAGTGACGATAACTCTGCAAGCCAGTACTCAATCTCGCTTCATGTTTCTGGCGAGATAGGTTTGCTTAGTTCAAGGCGAAACTGCATGCCAATAGCTAGCCTATTGCAAGTAGCTACAACACCGAAATAATTAAAAGAGGCCGTCAGAAACCGTTTATTATCCCAAGCCTAGCTTAGTTAGGTACTTCGACAACATGCGGATACAAAAAAGGAGTGCATTGCACTCCTTTTTAGAATTTAAAATTTGTAATTAAACAAATTCTACGCCTTTATCGATATCACCGTGTAAGGTGTCTAACATGCCGTCAATTGCAGCTTTCTCAAATGCGCTAATTTCACCGTAAGGTAAGATTTCAGCAACACCTTGAGGACCCAAGCGTACTGGTTGAGCAAAGAACTTAGCATGTTCACTGCCGCCATCAACGTAGGCACACTCAATTACGTCTTCGCCTTGAGCGGCTTTAACTAAAGACAAACAGAAACGTGCGGCTGCTTGACCCATAGAAAGTGTTGCGCTACCGCCACCCGCTTTAGCTTCAACTACTTCAGTACCGGCGTTTTGAATGCGCGTGGTCATCGCGGCAATCTCTTCACCGGTGAATGAAATACCATCTAGCTGAGATAACAATGGCAAGATAGTTACACCACTGTGGCCACCAATAACGTTTAAGTTAATGTCGGCAGGGTTTAAGCCTTTTGCTTCAGCAATAAATGTTTCAGAGCGGATTACGTCAAGAGTCGTTACACCAAACAATTTAGCAGGGTCGTATACACCGGCTTTTTTCAATACTTCTGCAGCAATTGGCACAGTAGTATTTACAGGGTTAGTGATAATGCCGATACACGCTTTAGGGCAGGTAACAGCAACTTTCTCGATAAGGTTTTTAACAATACCAGCGTTGATGTTGAATAGATCTGAACGATCCATACCTGGCTTACGCGCCACACCAGCTGAAATAAGAACAATATCGGCACCTTCTAGGGCCGGGCTTGGGTCTTCGCCTGCAAATCCTTTAATGGCCACTTGTGTAGGGATGTGGCTCAAATCTACAGCAACACCTGGTGTTACTGGGGCGATGTCGTAAAGCGAAAGTTCAGAACCAGCGGGTAACTGAGTTTTTAATAGTAATGAAAGGGCTTGGCCAATTCCGCCTGCAGCACCTAATACGGCAACTTTCATCAAACTTCTCCATGCTTTTTGTAGTTGTAGAGGGGATGTCTATAGAGACAGCTGACAAGATAACGGAATCCGCCTCAAAATACAATTTAGCAACATTTTTAAAGCAAGTTTAAAACAGGAAAAGGTTGCCTTAATCACACTTTAACAATATGGCTTAAGACCTTGGTCTAACAGTATTTGTTAGTTAAAAAAGGACTGATATATTGTTTGGTAAGTGCCATTATTTTTTAACACTTTAAGCGCATGGTTGATTTGATTCAGCAGGTCTTCGTCTTGCTTGGAAACAGCCATTCCCAAACCACTAGCAGGATAGCTTTCATCGACTTGAGTAACAAAGTTGGGATGACTCGCTAACCAGTAATGCGCAGCAGCGGCATCCAAAAACACCGCATCTATTTTCGTTTGTTCTAAATCATTAAGTGCCAATTGATAACTGGGGTAAGCAATCGACAAAATATCTGGTCGTTGCTCACGTAAAAAACGCATAAAGCTAGAACCGCTTTGTACTGCCACAACAGCGCTATTAGCCAAGACCTGTCCCGAGCTAGTTATATATACCGCCATGTTGTCAAAATACGCATCGCTAAAATTAACTAACTGTTTTCGCTGCTCGGTGATGTCTAAAGCTGAAATCGCCAAGTTATAGTGCCCTGCCGCAACACTCGTCAGCAAACTGTCAAAAGGCTGATGGTAAAACTCACATTCTCTGTTTATTTGTATACACACCGCTTTGGCTAATTCGATATCAAAACCCACTAATTGCTTTTGCTCGTCAAAGGCTTCAAATGGTGGGTAAGAGGCTTCGGTAACAATTCGTAAGGGTTTATCTTCAGCAAAGGCTGAACTAAACACAAAAACAGGAAAAAGAATGAAAAGTTTAATCCACATAATCAACTACTCATCGAGTCGGATGGGGCTATCATAATTCAGCTTAGCAAAGGCTCACAACTAATTGTTATTAAATGCAATAATAATTCTGTGTCAGAGTATGCATTTATATGCATAAAACTAGAATAAAGTTGAATTAGAGTAAAAAGTTGGCGACAATGGCAACGGATTTATAAGCTCGGATCACCGATGAAATATAGCGATAAACAAGAACAGTTAATAAAAGCCTTTAAATCACTGTTAAAAGAGGAACGATTTGGCTCACAAGCCGAAATAGTGACCGCCCTGCAAGAGCAAGGTTTCGAAAACATTAATCAATCGAAAGTGTCACGCATGTTAAGTAAGTTTGGCGCGGTGCGTACTCGTAACGCAAAAATGGAAATGGTTTACTGCTTACCAGCAGAATTAGGGGTTCCAACCGTTTCTAGCCAACTAAAAATCTTAGTATTAGAAATGGATTTCAATGACGCTCTCATCGTTATCCACACCAGCCCCGGCGCAGCTCAACTAATAGCCCGTTTGTTAGATTCATTAGGCAAAGCTGAGGGTATTCTTGGCACCATTGCTGGTGATGACACCATTTTTATCACCCCTACTCGCCAAGTAGATATTGCCGATGTCTTCCAGTCAGTGAAAGAACTCTTTGAAGTTGGCTAACTAAGCCTAATTAGCTTCCCTAAAGCGATGCTTTAGGGAAGACAAATGCCGCATCCCCATCTACCGACAACCATACTTTTGTGCCAGCACTCGCCTGCCAATGATCGCGCATACGCGCATGTATTACCCGCTCAGGCATACCGCTTAGCTGCAATCTAAAGTGGGTTTCGTTACCCATTGCATGCACTGATATCACTGTAGCTTCTATCTGATCTTTGTTTTCGAGCTGGTGTACCACGATATCTTTAGCCCGCACAATAATCTCTGCCATCTGCTGATCTTCGATGTCAGCTGCAGCAAATGCTCCAAGTGGCGTGTTAACTTTGTGCCCTTCAACTTCCACTTCAAAGCGATTGCTAGGGCCAAATAACGCTGCCACAAAGGCGTTTTTCGGATTGTTGTAAATTTCTTGAGGGCTAGCATTTTGCACAATCTCCCCCTTCTCCATCACTACAATTTTATCGGCGATAAACATTGCTTCTAGTGGATCGTGAGTCACCATTACCGCAGGGGTATTGGTTTTCTTCAGTACATCAAGGGTTTCTTCACGTACTTGCTGACGAAGATGCTCATCAAGCGCGGAGAAAGGCTCATCTAGCAGTAAAGTGCTTGGCTCTGGAGCTAAGGCACGAAGTAGAGCTACCCGCTGCTGCTGGCCACCCGACAAGGTATGCGGAAAGCGCTCTAACAAGCCTTGCATGCCCATATTATCTAGGCTTTCCTCAATCCAATTACGCCGCTTCGCAAGATCTTGCTGTTTACGTAAACCATACTCGATATTTTTACGCACACTCATATGAGGGAATAAGGCATAGTCTTGGAACATCATGCCAATGGCCCGTTGCTCTGGTGCTAGATGAATCGCTTGCTTAGGCGCAGCCACTAGCTTGTCTTGCAAGTAAAGCTCGCCACTTTGTAGTCGCTCTAAACCGGCGATAAGGCGTAACAGTGTGGTTTTACCACAACCCGATGGACCCAATAGCGCAACGATTTGATTCTCGTTCACTTCAATGCTGACATTTTTTAATGCCTGTTGTTCGCCGTAAAAATGATTAACTTTGCGTAAAACAATACTCATTGCGGGTTTATTGTCCTTGTGGGCGACGTTCAGAAGAACCGATATTTCGACTCATGATAATAACCGGGATAATGCCCGCCAGTAATATAGTTAATGCAGCCAAAGCGCTTTGCTCAAGCTGTTCTAAAGACGCCAAATCCCATACTTGGGTTGATAAAGTATCAAAATTAAACGGCCTTAGTATCAGGGTGATAGGCAACTCTTTCATGGTGTCTACAAACACCAGTAGCATGGCGGTGAGCACACTTGGTCGTATTAAAGGGAGATGAATTCGCCATAGCGTCTTACCTGAACGACTGCCAAGAATACGTGAGGCGTCATCCATTTCAGGAGTGATTTTGGTAAGGCTAGCGTCAAGAGTACGATAGCTTAAAGCGATAAAACGCAGCGAATAGGCTAATACCAAGGCGCTACCGGTGCCAGTGAGCAATAAGCCGGTGGGATAATCAAACCAGGCTTTCATTACGCTATCAACCGCATTATCAAACACACCAAGCGGGTACAAAATGCCCACTGCTAGCACCGCACCAGGGATGGCATACCCCAAGGTTGCAGCCTCGGCGATGCTACGCATTTTGTTGCTTTTAGATAAGCGGACCCCGTAGGCTAGCAACAACCCCAAAATCGTTGTTAGTAACGCGGCCATAATTGCCAGAGAAAAACTGTTCCAAGCACTATTTAAGTACTGCTCTAATCCTTGGTCTAAATTGCGTAATGCATAATTAGTTAACACCGTGATAGGCAAGATGAAACCAAGGCTAATAGGCAACAAACATAAAGCGGTAGCTAGCCACGCTTTAAAGCCCGAAAGCGGTTCGGCAAACATAGCGGGAGATTGACCGGTCAGCTTATAAAACTTACCAGCGTTGCGGCTGTAGCGCTCTAAACCCAGCAGCAAGATAGAAAAACTCACCAGCATTAAAGCTATTTGAGCGGCGGCTGAAAGGCTGCTCATGTTTAGCCACACATCAAATATTCCCGCGGTTAACGTAGGCACTGCAAAAAACTCTACCGTGCCGTATTCATTAATGGTTTCCATAAGCGCTAATGTAACCCCAACCACAATGGCAGGTCGCGCTAGTGGCAATGCCACTTTGAAAAAGCTCTGAGTTTGACTTTTGCCTAGGCAGCGGCTCATTTCAAAAAGCTGTGCAGCTTGCTCTACAAAAGCAGCTCGCGCTAACAAATACACATAGGGATACAGCACTAAACTCAATACCGCAATGGCACCCTGAATGGAGCGAATTTCCGGGAACCAGTAGTCTCGTGCGGTTTGCCAGCCAAATAGAGCGCGCAAGCTTTTTTGCACAAAACCTGCGTATTCAAGCTGGTCAGTAATAACAAAGGCGAGAATGTAACTTGGTACCGCCAAGGGTAGCAATAGCGCCCATACCAAAACCGATTTCAGGGGAAAATTAAAGCGCGTGACCAACCAGGCCGCACCGGTACCCATTAAACTGGTAAATAAAGCCACGCCCAAACACAGCATTAAAGTGTTTTTAACGTAAATCCAAAATACCGTATCCAGTAAGTGTTGCCAGATTTCTTGGTTGTCGGCCCATGAGAGCATCAAAATGGTGGCAATAGGGACAATGGCTAAGGCAGCAATTGCTAAGGCAAGCCATACCCAAGGGTCAAAGCGTAAACGAGCTAACGAGAAAGGCGAAGTAGAATTGGCGGTAGTGCTCATAGCTTCCAAATAAAAAAACGGCACAGAGCCGAAAACTAATAAAGCTGACCTAAGGCCAGCTTTATTGACGCTTGCTAATAGAATAGCAAGTTTAACAACCTTTACATATCATAGCCAACACGGTCAACTAAGCGTGCTGCTGCAGCACGTTGGTCTGCCACTTCTTGTAAGGAAATACGGTCAGCTTTGAAATCACCTAGGCTTTCAATAAACTCATCAGTTTTAATACCGGTGCGAACTGGTTCTTCGTAGTTAGCAGTAGCGTATAAACCTTGAGCTTTTTCACCAACTAAGAACTCTAACAACTTAATTGCGTTATCTTTGTTTTTAGCTGTTTTCAATAAACCAGCACCAGAGATATTAATGTGCTGACCACGGCCGCCAATGTCTTGGTCTAAGTATACAACGCGGATCTGCTCGGCCCACTCTTGCTGCTCTGGGCTCTTAGTGTTGTAGAACATCTTGCCCATGTAGTAACGGTTAGCAATCGCTAAGTCACATTGGCCTTCGAAGATGGCTTTAGCTTGAGCACGGTCGTTACCTTGTGGCTTGCGTGCCAAATTAGCTTTTAAACCTTTTAGCCACGTTTCTGCGGCAGCTTCACCGTCTTCTGCAATCACTGAAGCAATTAAACCAATGTTGTAAACATGCTTACCAGAACGGGTACAAATACGGCCTTGCCACTTTGGATCGGCTAAATCTTTAAGTGAATTAAGCTCACCTTCTTTAACACGGTCTTTATGAGCATAAATAACCCGAGCACGTGTGGTTAAGGCAAACCATAAGTTATCTGGGTGGCGTAAGTGAGCCGGAACAACTTCATCAATAACTGGAGAGTTAACGGCTTCAAACAAACCAGCAGCGCGCACTTCTTCCAAACGGCCGATATCAACGGTTAGTACTAAATCAGCAGGATTGTTTTCGCCTGCCGCTTTGATCTTTTCAGCTAAACCTTTAGCAGCATGCACAACATTTACTTTAATGCCCGTTTCTTCGGTAAACGCATCAGTTAAAGGTTGTAGCAAGCTTTGTTGGCGGTAAGAGTATAGGTTTACTTCTTCTGCAGCTAAGGCTGGAGTGGCAACCACTAGTGAAGCCACCATGGCCACTAATGAAGAGAATACTGATTTATTCACAAATGAGTCCTTCAATATATGTCAAACGCAAATCGTTATCATTTGACTTTAGATTAACATGGGACAACATCTTTCGCTATGTTTTAAAACAAAAAAAGGCCCGCAATGCGGGCCTTTTTTATTACTTTTTAATCTTAGCTAGAAGACTTAACTGTTACGAACTCTGGGTATGCATCGATACCACAATCAGCAATGTCCATACCGTTCATTTCTTCTTCTTCAGAAACTCGGATACCCATTACAGCTTTTAGGATGCTCCATACGATGAAGCTTGCTACGAATACCCATGCAAAGATAGTTAATGCACCGATGATTTGGCCAGAGAAGCTTGAACCATCGTTAGTTAGTGGAACAATCAATAGACCGAATAGACCAACTACACCGTGAACTGAGATAGCACCTACTGGATCATCAATCTTAATCTTGTCGAAGAATACGATAGACGCAACAACCAATACGCCAGCTACAGCACCAAACAGAGTGGCTTGAAGCGCAGTAGGAGTAGAAGGTTCTGCAGTAATCGCTACTAGACCAGCTAGTGCGCCGTTTAATAACATTGTTAGGTCTGCTTTACCCCAAGTAAGCTTACATACTAGTAGTGCAGCGATTGCACCAGCCGCAGCTGCAGCGTTAGTGTTTAAGAATACCATTGCAACAGAGTGAGCGTTTGAAGCATCAGCAAGTTTCAATACAGAACCGCCGTTAAAGCCAAACCAACCCATCCATAAGATGAAAGTACCTACAGTAGCTAGCGGCATGTTTGAACCAGGAATTGGGTTAACAGAACCGTTTTTACCGTATTTACCTTTACGAGCACCTAGTAGTAGTACACCGGCTAATGCTGCTGCAGCACCTGCTAAGTGAACAATACCTGAACCAGCGAAGTCAGAGAAACCAAGGTCGCCTAGGTTGTATAGACCGAATACGTCTGCACCGCCCCATGTCCAGCTACCTTCTAGAGGATAGATGAAACCAGTTAGCACTACAGCGAAGATTAGGAATGCCCAAAGCTTCATACGCTCCGCAACTGCACCCGAAACAATAGACATTGCAGTTGCAACGAATACTACTTGGAAGAAGAAGTCAGAAGCACCTGAGTATACGCTGCCGCCTTCAAAGCCTTCTTCAGCTTTAGAAGCTAATACGCCACCTAGGTCAAAGGCTTCGATGCCTGATAAGAAGATACCGCCGTCATACATGATTGAGTAACCACAAATCAAGTACATGATACAAGCGATAGAGTAAAGAGCGATGTTCTTAGTAAGAATTTCTGTGGTGTTTTTAGCGCGAACTAAACCAGCTTCTAGCATAGAGAAACCAGCGGCCATCCACATTACTAATGCGCCACACACCAAAAAGTAGAAGGTGTCGATGGCATATTGCAGTTGATAAATTTCGTTTTCCATAATTACTTCCCCGTAATCCCTGTTTTAAGCTTGCTAAGGTTGCCCTTAGATAGCCTCTGCATCCATTTCGCCAGTACGAATACGTACTACGTTGCTTAAGTCGTATACAAAAATCTTACCGTCACCGATTTTGCCGGTGTAAGCAGCACTAGAAATAGCTTCAATAATGCGATCCACATTTTCTGAGCTAGTAGCAATCTCTAGTTTTACCTTAGGTAGAAAGTCAACTTGGTACTCGGCACCACGATATAATTCAGTGTGACCTTTTTGACGACCAAAACCTTTAACTTCAGATACGGTTAAACCATCTACGCCAACTTCGGCGATGGCTTCACGCACGTCATCCAATTTGAATGGCTTGATTATCGCGCTAATTAGTTTCATTTGAGCTCCTCCAAAGAGTCATCGATTAACTTTTCTCGAATAACAAAATACAAGGCTTGTGCCAAAACAAAATTAGCGATATAAAACAATAAGTTAAGAAACAAAACATAAAATAGAACAAATACAGTCGCACCATTATGGTGCTATATTTTTTAACAACGCTCCAACATGGTTCACATTTTGGTAGTGGTATTTCTATCAGCACTAATAAAGTGCAGCTAGCGGAGAATACGTAACCATTTGGCAGTTAACCCGCGTATAAGTTAGGGTTAAAGTAATGAATTGGCTGAATAAAAAGAGCTAAAGAAGGGTTTAGAGCATTTTCGAGCTAGATGCTAATTCTGCACCATGTTAATAAGTCTCGATAGAATTTAACAATTCTAGGAAATCGTCATAACCGCAAGCACTATGCGCTGCATCTAAACTCATGGCATCTTGCAAAAGCGCTGGATTATCTGAAGCGTCGTCTTGAGAAACCTCGATGCTTACTTCATCTAGATTGGCCATAAAACGGAACTCATCACTGTCTATGTGTAGCTCTGCTAAGCCAGATAGATTTTTCAGGCGGGCGAGTAAGGAAGAAATAAACTGACGATCTTTATTCAATTCACGCTCTAGCCACATCGAAAAACACCGATGTTCGTCACCGCAATCAATAAAAAATGCGCCGTCCAATGAACGGCGAATCGTCAGTTCCATAGTTTCAGTCTAGTTACTTAAACAAGCAGACTGTAAGTTTACGCTAGCTGCGCTGTTTAACATAGTAGGAACAAGATCATAAGCGGCATTTGGCTTTAGTTTAAAGCGCATTGCTACGGCTGTTTTGATTTGTTTTTCCAATACTTCAATGTTAACAGGCTTTACGATTAAGCCTTGCACGTCCATCAATACATTAAAACCAAGCAATTGCTTAGTGGCTTCAGATGCTAAAGATAGAATAGCAATATCAGAGCTAGCTAAAGTTTGGCCAGTTCGAATTGCCTTAATTAGCTTTAAGCCTTCGGCATTAGCTAACTCGGTGTCGATGATCACAGCTTGGAACTCGTTGCTCATTAGTCGCTCATGCAACAAACCAGCATTAGAGAACATTTCTAACTGTTTTAACTCGCCATCTGCCTTCAGGTTTTGAATTTTCTGGCAGGTCTCAGCATCACTTAGTAACAAGGCTTTAGCTTGATTTTGAACCAGCTCCGGTTTTACTCGGTTTGGCTGACCTACTGCTTCACATCTTGCTATGTAACCCTTTTTGGGAATGGTAGCGATAGTGAGTTCAGTATTGTTCAAAGTAGTGATTACTTTTCGTAACTGAGATATATGCTGGTTAATTGTATGGTCTGAGACACTACGCCCCCACACAGCATCAGACAAGTCGTCTCTCCCCACAACTTGATTGACATGTTTACACAAATATCCCAACAAATGGGTTCTTAATGGTCCCAAATAGGCACTTTTATCCTTAAACGTAATACTATTTTGGCTCATATCTACGGCCAACGGGCCAACTACTACAACATCATTAAAGGACATATTGTCTTCCAACTGCAAGCGAATGAGCTAGTAAATCTAGCGGGCTCCTTTATACCAGTAAATGCTAAAATTATCCATATTTTGCAGCACATAATAACGCAAATTATATTTATTTTATAATAAAATGTTCATAATTTTACTTATTTAGGCGTATATATAGTACCACCTCAGTGTGTTACTTGGCTATTGTGCAAAAAAAAACGCAGCCAAAGCTGCGTTTTTTATACGGTGAGAAAACTCTACACGGCGGCTTGAATAATTACTTCATCAGCCACTTTAGTGTAATCAGTGATTTCATCGAAGTTGAGGTAACGATAAGTATCAGCTGCAGTAGCGTCAATTTGCTTCGCATACTCAAGGTACTCCTCTGGAGTAGGTAACTTACCTAAAATTGCCGATACAGCAGCTAACTCGGCAGAAGCCAAGTACACGTTAGCACCGGTACCTAAACGGTTAGGGAAATTACGCGTAGAGGTAGAGACTACCGTTGAATTATCGGCCACGCGTGCTTGGTTACCCATACACAAAGAACAACCAGGGATCTCGGTACGTGCACCAACACGACCGTAAATACCGTAGTAACCTTCTTCGGTAAGCTGCTTCTGGTCCATACGTGTAGGAGGAGCAACCCACATACGTGTTGGCAATGAGCCAGTATGCTTGTCGAGTAACTTACCTGCTGCACGGAAGTGACCAATGTTAGTCATACATGAGCCTAAGAACACTTCATCAATGCTCTGGCCTGCTACTTCAGATAGTAAACGGGCATCATCTGGATCATTTGGCGCACACAATACTGGCTCGTTAATATCAGCCAAATCAATCTCAATGATTTCTTTATACTCTGCGTCTTTGTCCGCTTCCATCAACTCAGGGTTAGCGATCCACTCTTGCATAGCAGTGATACGGCGCTCGATAGTACGACGGTCGCCGTAGCCTTCAGCAATCATCCACTTAAGCATCACAATGTTTGAGTTTAAGTACTCAATGATTGGGGCTTTACCTAACTTAATAGTACAACCAGCAGCACTACGCTCAGCAGATGCATCCGACAATTCAAAAGCTTGCTCAACTTTTAGCTCTTCTAAGCCTTCAATTTCTAAGATACGACCAGAGAAGATGTTTTTCTTACCTTTCTTCTCAACCGTTAATAGACCGCGTTGAATCGCAGCATAAGGAATTGCATGCACCAAATCGCGTAAGGTAATACCCGGCTTCATTTCGCCTTTAAAGCGAACCAAGATTGATTCCGGCATATCTAAAGGCATAACACCAGTAGCAGCAGCAAATGCCACCAAACCAGAACCTGCAGGGAATGAAATACCAATTGGGAAACGAGTATGCGAGTCACCACCAGTACCAACTGTATCTGGTAACAACATACGGTTTAGCCAAGAGTGGATAACACCGTCACCAGGGCGTAGAGATACACCACCACGGTTCATGATGAAATCAGGAAGCGTGTGGTGAGTATTCACATCTACTGGTTTAGGGTAAGCAGCGGTATGACAGAATGACTGCATGGTTAGGTCTGCAGAGAAACCCAAACAGGCTAAATCTTTCAGCTCGTCACGGGTCATTGGGCCAGTAGTATCTTGCGAGCCCACTGTCGTCATCTTCGGCTCACAGTATTGGCCAGGTCGAATACCGTCTACACCACAAGCTTTACCTACCATTTTCTGAGCAAGCGTAAAGCCTTTAGTTGAAGCAGCTACATCTTGAGGGCGCTTGAATACTTCAGAAGGCTCTAGGCCTAAAGATGTACGAGCGCGGTCAGTTAAGCCACGGCCAATAATGAGAGGGATACGGCCACCAGCGCGAACTTCATCAAGTAATACGTCGGTTTTTAGCTCAAAGGTTGAGATAACTTCGTCAGTACCTGATTTTTTCACTTCACCAGCAAACGGGTAAATGTCGATAACATCGCCCATGCCTAGTTTTTCTACGTCTAGCTCAATAGGCAATGCGCCAGCATCTTCCATGGTATTAAAGAAGATTGGTGCAATTTTTCCACCTAAACAGAAGCCACCGCCACGCTTGTTTGGTACATGAGGAATATCATCGCCCATTAACCACAACACAGAGTTAGTAGCAGATTTACGCGAAGAACCAGTACCAACAACGTCACCTACGTAAACTAGCGGATGGCCTTTTTCTTTCAAGGCTTCAACTTGCTTCATTGGGCCAATTGAACCCGCTTGATCAGGTTCGATACCTTCTCTGGCATTTTTAAGCATAGCTAATGCGTGCAGTGGGATATCTGGTCGAGACCAAGCATCAGGAGCAGGCGATAAGTCATCGGTGTTAGTTTCACCGGTCACTTTGAAAACAGTAAGTGTTGATTTTTCAGCAAGCTCAGGGCGGCTTAAGAACCACTCTGCATCGGCCCAGCTTTGCATCACTTGTTGTGCAAAACTGTTGCCCGCTTTGGCTTTTTCTTCCACGTCGTGGAAAGCATCAAACATCAATAAAGTATGTGACAAGGCTTTAGCTGCGATAGGTGCAAGCTCAGTATTATCAAGTAATGAGATAAGTGGTTCGATATTGTAACCACCTTGCATTGTACCCAACAGTTCAGTGGCATACGCGGCAGAAACAATAGGAGAGCTTACTTCTCCAGCTGCTACAGCAGCAAGAAAACCGGCTTTAACATAAGCGGCTTCATCTACACCTGGGGGAATTCGGTTTGCTAACAAATCGAGTAGAAACTCTTCTTCACCGGCTGGCGGAGCTTTTAATAACTCTACTAATCCTGCGGTTTGTTCAGCATCGAGGGGTTTAGGTACAATACCTTCAACAGCACGCTCTTCGACGTGTTTGCGGTAGCTTTCTAGCACGGCTCGCTCCTTATTGTAATAATGCCCGTAGGGGATATCCATATATATGGGCCAGAGCTTTGCTGGCCACATGGGGCTGAGATTATAGCCGTTTTAACTATAAATTAAAATATCGACGTTTCAGCCAAGCTAACAAAAAAACAGTTAAATCATTTTATAACAACAACTTACAAACTTTATTATACTTTAGCCACAAGCGGAAAAGTTACAATTTATTCACATTTATCACTTATTTAGAAGTCATTGCCGATAAATAAATATAAAGTTTGCTCCGATTCGTTGTGCCCATAGGCAAGTACCACCGGCCCTAATACACTGGTGTCTAGAGCAGCAAAAATACTGCCGGCCCACAGCGCACTACTATAAGAAATTTCATCAGAGCTATTCCACACTCCGCCGTTTTCTAAAGACCCCCCGACAAAAACAGGCGCTTGCAATACTGGAGATTGAAAATAGTGCAGCTGATAAAAGTACATGAGACCCGTTAGCGCCTTATAACGACCCGATAACTGTTCATACTTAAAGCCCGAAAGACGTAAAAAGCCACCTAAGTCTTGAGCATCGGTTGGCACAACAAAGTCACTACCGGTGCTGCCATATTCACCAAACCAATTTAAATTATGCTTGTCCCAGCCAAATGGCACTTTCCAGCGAGCCTCAAAACTGGGCGCTAATACACTAGAAAACCCTTGTACATCTTCATGATACAGAGTTAAACCCACATCCAACATTTTACCTTGAGTAGGAAAAGCCCAGCTGTTTAGGGTGTCGTAGTCAAATCTAAAGTAAGGACCATATAACCAATAGCTGGCATCGCCACTAAATCCTTTTAATTCGATATCACCGTGCCTAGCCGCTAAGCCAAGCCCCCATTCTTGCCAGGGTTTATAGTTCCAGGCTAGTTGAGTGCGAAAAGTGGCATCACTAAAATCGGCTTCTAGGTATTCAATGTCTTCACCTAAACCATATAAACGACGGCTACGTTTATCGTACTCTGCTGATATTAACCAAGCATATTTAAGGTTATCGGTAAATGGTGTGTAGTATTCGGTAAACAGACGCTTTATCGAGCCGATTTCAAACTCATTACGCCACTCTGCGCCATACTCGTTTAGGTTAGTTAAAGTAAATCCAAGCCCCAAGTTCGCTTCAGTGCGATCCGAAAAGTTTTCCTGCAAACCAAGCTTCATATCAAAGTAGCCTGGCCCCCAGCGCTTTTCTTGAGTATCCACGTGAATCACATTAGCGCCCTGCTCACTGCTAATTCGGTAGTCGACTCTCTCAAAGGTTCCTAATGCATACAACTGACTAATTTTTTCTTCAAGTTGAGCTTTGGAAAGCAACTCACCTTGATTGAGTTGTAAACGAGATAAAATAACCTCATCGCTCAAAGCTGAGTTGTTATTGAGTTTAATTTTACTCACCACAAATTGTTCATGTAGTTTGAGTGTGGCTCTACGATCTTTAACCTTTTGTTGATAGGCCAAATATACCTTTTCTTGGTCATCACTATGAATACGCTTAGCTAACTGAGCAAGCGGCTCTGCTGCCGCTTGCTTACCACGTTCAATCGCTAAAGGCATTAATGCAAAGTCAGCGGTATCGATGCCGGTTACATCAGGTGATATCAGTAAGTCATCAGCCCCTAACAAGGCAATTTGTCGCTCGGTACCAGATCGAGTAAGAAAGATAGAGAGCTGGTCTACCACATCAACTGCTGTATTAAGCTCGTCTTGAGTTTTTAGCCGCGCACCAATATCTACCGCGATAATGATATCTGCGCCCATTTCTTTTAATACATCCACGGGCATGTTGTTAACCACGCCTCCGTCAGAAAGCTGTTTGCCATCAAGCTCTACCGGGCGCAACGCACCGGGCACTGACATACTCGCTTGCATAGCAACGGCTAAGTCACCACGCTTGAGGATATAAGGGCTCATAGCAGCCATATCGGTGGCTACTGCGCGATAAGGAATGGCCAACTCATCAAAGCTTTCTAGTGCTTCTAAATTACTGGTGGCATAACGCAAAATCTCGGCCATAGTTTGGCCTTGCACAGCGCCTTTAGGTATTTGAACGCCGTCTTTATTAACCCCAATTGGCAAGGCTATTTGGTAGTCATCTTTTTGCTTTTTACTTCGCAGCGATAACTCACTGCGAGTGACATCGTCAACAAAGCCACTCTCCCAATAAATAGAAAAGGTTAAATCTTCAATCTCTTGCGCGCTATAACCCATCGCTAACATGGCGCCAAAATAGGCACCCATGCTGGTTCCAGCTACATAGTCGACGGGAATTTGGTTTTCTTCGAGTAATTGAATAACCCCCAAATGCGCCGCACCTTTTGCCCCTCCGCCACTGAGCGCCAAGCCGATTTTGGGGCGAGCAATAACAGAAGAAGAAAAAAGTATTAGCAATATAAGCCACAAGGCTTTACGCAATAGCCGCATGCAGAGTCATTCCTTTGAAATCTAAACAATAAAGGCAGCCTAGGCTGCCTTTATAACTGTAGTTTTTTAGACTAATTCAGTCTATTTTTTCTTTTTCTTGGCTTTCGCATTTGGAAGGTCGGTAATGCTTCCTTCAAAAATCTCTGCTGCCAAGCCAACCGATTCATGCAAGGTTGGGTGAGCGTGAATGGTTAACGCGATGTCTTCAGCATCACAACCCATCTCAATCGCTAAGCCAATTTCACCTAACAATTCACCACCGTTGGTACCTACTACCGCACCACCAATTACACGACCAGACTCTTTATCAAAGATCATCTTAGTCATGCCATCTGGACAGTCTGACGCAATTGCACGGCCCGAAGCAGCCCAAGGGAATACTGAAGCTTCGTAGTTAATGCCTTGTGCTTTAGCTTCTTTCTCGGTTAGACCTACCCATGCCATCTCTGGCTCGGTGTAAGCAATCGAAGGGATCACTTTAGGATCAAAGAAGTGTTTCTTACCAGAGATAACTTCAGCTGCTACGTGGCCTTCATGCACCCCTTTGTGGGCCAACATAGGTTGCCCTACGATGTCGCCAATAGCATGGATGTGAGGAACGTTAGTACGAAGCTGCTTATCAACTTCGATAAAGCCGCGCTCAGTCACTTCGATACCAGCTTTCTCAGCATCTAAACCTAAGCCATTTGGTACACGACCTACCGCAACCAATACTGCGTCGTAACGCACTGGCTCATGTGGTGCTTGCTTACCTTCGTAGGTTACATACAAGCCGTCTGTTTTCGACTCAACGGCTACCACTTTGGTTTCAAGCATGATGTTGAATTTGTCTTTCACTTTTTTGGTATAAGCGCGAACAACATCTTTATCAGCTGCTGGTACAAGTTGGTCAGCAAATTCTACAACGTCAATCTCACTGCCTAGGGCGCCGTATACGGTACCCATTTCTAGGCCAATAATACCGCCACCTAATACTAACAACTTACCAGGAACTTCTTTAAGCTCTAGTGCGTCAGTTGAATCCCATACACGTGGGTCATTGTGTGGGATAAATGGCAATTTAACTGGGCGAGAACCCGCTGCAATAATTGCGTTGTCAAAGTTAATAGTTGTGGCTTCGCCATCATCACCAGTTACTTCTAGTGAGTTAGCGCCGGTAAACTTACCTAAGCCTTGTACTACTTTAACTTTACGCATTTTAGCCATACCATCGAGGCCACCAGTCAACTGACTGATTACTTTCTCTTTCCAGGTACGGATTTTATTAATGTCGGTTTGTGGCTCACCAAACACAATGCCGTGCTCGGCCAGTGATTTTGCTTCTTCAATCACTTTAGCTACATGCAACAAAGCTTTTGATGGGATACACCCCACATTCAAACATACTCCGCCGAGGGTGGCGTAGCGTTCTACAATTACTGTTTCCAAACCTAAATCGGCAGCACGGAAGGCAGCAGAATAACCTGCAGGGCCTGCACCCAGTACTACCACCTGGGTCTTGATTTCCTTACTCATTGATGACCTCTTGGTATTGTTATGTTGTAAAGCTGCTGTAGGGTAAAAGTGTCAACCATGCAGCTAAACTGAGTTTACGGTTAATCGGTATAAAAAAGAAGAGCCGGGTGATAAACACCCAGCTCTTATTACTAAAGTACTAGTCGGCGAATGTCGCCCAACAAGCCACTTAATGTTGAGATAAATCTCGCGCCGTCGGCCCCATCAATCACTCGGTGATCGTAAGACAGTGCCAATGGCAACATTAGCTTCGGTACAAAATCTTTACCGTTCCACTTTGGTTTCATTTCGCTGCGCGAAACACCCAAAATGGCTACCTCTGGCGCATTTACGATAGGTGTAAACTGAGTACCACCAATACCGCCAAGGCTAGAAATAGTGAAACAACCACCCTGCATGTCTGAGGCAGTAAGTTTACCAGCACGTGCTTTCTTAGAAATTTCTACCAACTCTTCAGAAAGCTGATAAATGCCTTTCTTATTCACATCACGCACTACCGGTACAACCAAGCCGTTTGGCGTATCTACTGCGATACCGATATGGATGTACTTCTTCATGATAAGGCTATTGCCATCGTCAGACAGTGCCGAGTTAAACTTAGGCATGCTTTCTAAGGTTTTAGCTGCAGCTTTTAGCATGAATACTAGCGGCGTGATCTTAAAGCCTAACTGTTGCTTCTCAGCAATTACGTTTTGCTCTTTACGGAAAGCTTCCATTTCTGAAATGTCGGCTTCGTCAAACTGAGTAACGTGAGGGATTTTCACCCAGTTACGGTGCAGTGCTGGACCAGAGATTTTCTGAATGCGTGATAGTGGCACTTCTTCCACTTCACCAAACTTAGAGTAATCAATGCTTGGCCATGCTGCTACGTCCATGCCTGAGCCACCAGCGCTAGCGCCAGACTCTAGAACTTTAACCGCTTGCTTAACGTAAGCTTGAACGTCTTCTTTTACGATACGCCCTTTACGGCCCGAACCTTTAACTTTGGCTAAATCGACACCAAACTCACGCGCTAAACGGCGAATGACTGGAGAGGCATGTACATAAGCACTATTCTCTACAAATTCACCCGATTTAGCTGGTGCACTCGCAGGTTTACTTGCTGGTGCTGGTGCAGGTGCTGCAGCTGGTTTTGGTGCTTCAGCCGGAGCGCTTGGTGCGCTGGCTGCAGGAGCAGCAGAAGTTACTTCAAACACCATGATCAGCGAGCCAGTCTTAACTTTATCGCCAACAGCTACTTTAAGCTCTTTCACTACACCAGCGAACGGTGCAGGAACTTCCATTGCCGCTTTATCGCCTTCAACAGAGATAAGCGTTTGCTCTAGCTCTACGCTATCGCCAACAGAAACTGCAACTTCAGTCACTTCAACTTCATCATCGCCAATATCAGGAATGTTAACTTCTTGAAGCTGCGAAGCTGCAGGAGCAGCGGCTGGAGCCTCTGCCACAGGCGCAGCAGGTGCAGAGCCAGCAACTTCAAATTCCATAATTAGCGTACCAGTAGACACTTTATCGCCTACTGCAATGCTAATGGCTTTAACCGTGCCAGCAAATGGCGCTGGTACTTCCATTGCCGCTTTGTCGCCTTCAACCGAAATAAGCGTTTGCTCTGCTTCAATTACATCGCCAACACTTACCGCTACTTCGGTCACTTCAACTTCATCATCACCAATATCTGGCACATGAACCAGTTCAACTGAACTTGCTGCAGGTGCAGCGGCTGCTGCCGGAGCTACCGCTGATTGCTCGGCTGCGCCTTCAGCTTCAAAGATCATAATCAATGCGTTGGTGGCTACGCTGTCGCCTACCGCTACTTTAATTTCTTTTACAACGCCAGCTTGAGAAGCCGGAACTTCCATTGCCGCTTTGTCGCCTTCTACCGAAATTAACGATTGCTCTAATTCTACGCTATCGCCAACTTCAACAAGGATCTCGGTCACTTCTACTTCATCAGCGCCAATATCTGGTACAAAAATTTCAATACTCATAGCTATTCGCCCTTACGCGTAGAGAGGGTTAGTTTTGTTAGTGTCGATGTCGTATTTTGCAATCGCTTCGCTCACAACTTTCTTATCTAAAGTGCCAGCTTTAGCTAGCTCAGTAAGTGCAGCTACTACGATGTAGTCAGCATTTACTTCAAAGTGACGACGCAAGTTCTCACGGCTATCACTACGGCCAAAGCCATCGGTACCCAATACTTTGTAACTACCTGGTACATAAGCGCGAACTTGCTCTGCGTATTGCTTCATGTAATCGGTCGCAGCAATAGTTGGCGCGTCAGTTAGCGCCTCGGTGATGTAAGCCACTTGCGCTTCGCTTTCTGGGTTTAACATGTTGGCACGCTCAACGGCTTGACCTTCACGGGTTAGCTCGTTGAAAGACGTTACGCTAAATACGTCTGAGGCGATGTCGTACTCTTCGCTCAATACTTTGGCAGCTTTCAATACTTGCTGCATGATGGTGCCCGAACCTAGTAACTGAACTTGGCCTTTAGCACCTTTGTTTTCTTCAAACTTGTAAATACCCTTACGAATACCTTCTTCAGCGCCTGCTGGCATAGCTGGTTGATGGTAGTTTTCGTTCATTAAGGTTAAGTAGTAGTAAACATTCTCTTGGTCACCGTACATGCGGCGTAAACCATCTTGCAGAATTACCGCAACTTCAAAGGCAAAGCTTGGGTCGTAAGAAATACAGTTAGGGATGGTGTTCGCCAAAATTAAACTGTGGCCATCTTCGTGCTGTAAACCTTCACCGTTTAGCGTAGTACGACCTGCTGTAGCACCTAAAAGGAAACCACGCGCTTGTTGGTCACCCGCCATCCAACACATATCACCCACACGTTGGAAACCAAACATAGAGTAGTAGATGTAGAAAGGAATCATTGGCACGTCGTTGGTACTGTACGAAGTAGCAGCCGCTACCCACGAACTCATTGCACCTAATTCGTTAATACCTTCTTGCAATACCTGACCGCTAGTATCTTCTTTGTAGTAAGACACTTGTTCTCTATCTTGCGGAGTGTAAGTTTGGCCACTTGGGTTGTAGATACCAATTTGGCGGAACAAACCTTCCATACCAAAAGTACGTGCTTCATCGGCAATAATTGGCACTACGTTTTTACCAATGCCCTTGTTTTTAAGCATTACATTTAAGGCGCGAACATAAGCCATAGTGGTTGAAATATCGCGTTTTTGCTCGCCTAGTAGCGCGTCAAATTCGCTTAGTTCTGGAATCGCTAACTCTTGAGTGAAGTTAGGTAAACGCGATGGCGTGTAACCAGCTAGCTCTTTACGGCGAGCATGCAAGTAGTCGTGCTCTGGTGTACCCGGCTTAAGTTCAATGTACGGCAAGCTAGGTAAGGCTTCATCACTAACATCAACACCTAAACGGTCACGGAACTGCTCAACATGAGTCATGTCCATTTTCTTAACCTGGTGAGCAATGTTTTTACCTTGAGCCGCTTCACCCATGCCATAACCTTTAACGGTTTTAGCAAGAATTACTGTTGGAGCGCCAGAGGTTTTGCGTGCTTTATCAAAAGCTGCGTAAAGCTTAACTGGATCGTGACCACCGCGACGTAGAGCAAAAATTTCGTCATCAGACATATCTTTAACTAAGTCAGCCGTTTCAGTGTACTTACCAAAGAAGTGTTCACGCACGTAGGCGCCGTACTTAGACTTAAAGGTTTGGTAATCGCCATCAACTGTTTCGTTCATCAGTTGCAACAACTTACCTGAGCTGTCTTTGCTTAGTAGGCTATCCCACTCGCTGCCCCAAACCACTTTAATCACACTCCAGCCAGCGCCTTTAAATAGGCCTTCTAGCTCTTGAATGATTTTACCGTTGCCCATAACTGGGCCGTCCAGGCGCTGCAAGTTACAGTTGATAAGGAAACATAAGTTATCTAATTTCTCACGCGCTGCGAAAGAAATTGCGCCACGTGATTCTGGCTCGTCCATTTCGCCGTCACCAAGGAAGGCGTATACACGTTGGCCAGAACAATCTTTTAAGCCACGACCGGTTAAGTACTTAAGGAAGCGAGCTTGATAAATGGCAGAAATTGGACCAAGACCCATAGATACTGTTGGGAACTGCCAGAACTCAGGCATTAACTTAGGGTGTGGGTAAGAGCTTAAGCCTTTACCGTCTACCTCTTGGCGGAAACTGTCTAGTTGCTCTGCGGTTAAACGACCTTCAACAAAGGCACGAGCATAAATACCAGGAGAGATATGACCTTGGTAATAAACTAAATCGCCACCATCTTTTTCATTACGCGCTTTAAAGAAGTGGTTAAAACACACTTCGTAAAAAGCTGCAGAAGACTGGTAAGAAGCCATGTGGCCACCTAAGTCGAGGTCCTTTTTAGAGGCACGCAATACAATCATAATCGCATTCCAGCGAATAATTGAACGAATACGACGCTCTATTGCGCTGTCACCCGGGTATTCAGGTTGTTCTGCCACCGAAATGGTGTTGATGTAATCACTAGTGATTGACCCACCTGGGCCAGCAAGTCCATCAATGCCCGCGTTAGCGATGACCTGCTCCAACAAGAACTGGGCACGTTCAACGCCTTGTTCACGGATCACAGATTCAATGGCGTCTATCCACTCACGAGTTTCTAGTGAGTCAACATCATGCTTCAGTACCTCTGACATGGCTGTTTCCTTATCAGTTATTAATAGTTTCCAAACCACTGCAACGCAGCTTTTGGGTTACACTTTCAATTGTTTTAAACGGCGATTAGAACGCTCAACTCGGCTTTCTTCTCGTTCGATTTGTAACAGCGTTTCTTCAATAAACGCTAAATGCTTGTGTGAGGCTTCTCTGGCGTCATCAGGCTTACCATCGAGAATGGCTTGCAACATAAGTGACCGATGATGGCGGATTTTGTCTGCCACATTGGGACGCGTATACAACACCTGAAAATTGTCCATGATGTTTTTTTCTAACAATGGACTCAAACCTCTAATTAAATGAAACAATACTAAGTTGTGTGACGCCTCAGTAATGGCTTCATAAAAACGTAAAACGGCTTTTGCTTCACTAATGGTATCGCCGTCTTGCTGCGCGAGCTCAATCCGTTCATGACTGGCTTGCACTTTTTCTAGATCTGCCTCGGTGCCGCGCAGTGCCGCATAATAAGCCGAGATGCCTTCTACCGCATGACGAAACTCCAACAAGTCTAGTTGGCTTTCATCATGATTGGACAATAAATTAAACAGCGGATCGGTTAGCGCTTCACGCAGCTTTTGTTGCACATAAGTGCCGCCGCCTTGGCGCCTTACAACTAGACCTTTTGCTTCAAGTTGCTGAATCGCTTCGCGCAATGATGGGCGTGATACATCGAATTGTTTAGCCAACTCGCGCTCAGCAGGTAAGCGCTCACCCGGCGGTAAACTTCCTTCTAAGATCATTCGCTCTAATTGCTTTGCAATAACATCAGCGAGTTTAGGTGGCTTAATTCGTTGGTAGCTCATTAATTTCCGTTGCACTTAATATTGGTAATACCAATTTACACGCAGCAAATTAACAAATCAGAAACACGCTGTCCAGAAAAATTGACCCACATCAATTTAGCCAGCACTTATCACAAAATAAGTAAAGACTTTTGTACGACAAATACAATTGGTCAGACCTTTTTTTGTGCACAAGATCGGGCAAATGTAACAAGGAGAAAGGAATTTACAAGATTATGTAAAAATAGATGAAAACAGGAAGCCGCTGAGCAGCGGCTTAAATAAGCCAGCCAGCAATGGTTAAGATAGCAATAAACGCAATAGCCAGCATAATGCCGCGCTTGGCTAAACTTACAAATCGACAAGTGGTTGCCACACATAGCATTTCGTGCTCGCTTTCTTTATCCGAAAGCTCTGCTGCCACAGCTACTTTCGCCAACCAATAACCGTTGCTGTGCTTGGTATCACGCAAAGCGTGTAACCAAATAGGTAGTGCTTCGCTGGTATTGCCAACCGCCAAATAACACAAACTGGCTAAACGAGAGGGTAACCAGTCGAGATAATGCATAAAGTTGTTAACCGTAGGCTCCAAAGCCTGCACCTCAGTACTTTTATGCAAGTGTAAACCCCGGCTACAACCATAGAAAATTGCGCCAGCAGGGCCAGCCAATACATAAAAGAAAATCACCGCAAAATAGTAACGATAGTTCAGCCACATTAATTGGGTACCAGTGGTAAGGGCAATCGACTCCTGCTCATTCACCTGATGCAAAGGATGAATTTGTTTTAGCAGCTGCTGATTAAAGTCACTACAGGCCTGTTCGTCGCCACTAGCAGCGGCACGCAGATAGTCCCGATAGCCTTGCTGAATAGGAGGGCAGCCTAGTGTGAGTAAAGGGATAAAGATCCATAGAGCAAGATTTGCTAAGCCAAATAGCAAACCACTAATGCTTACTTGTAGCCACGCAATCAATAGAGTGGGTAACACCACTGCCATAGCAATTTGCCAAATCGCTGAAGCGCGATCAAAGCGCTGTAACCACCAATGAAAAACATGCTGCCACCACCAGCTAGCACCAATGCGACGAGCGCGTTCTAAACTCAATGCCAGCAGTAAGGAAATAAGAGACATGTTACTGATTTTGCTCCATAAACATCAGGCGACCTTTAAATAATAAGCTAATTACTCAAGCAAACCAAGTGACTTTAAAGTGCTTCTAAATAAGCAGACCAATCAAAAAGCTCGCCTGGGTCAGTTTTTCTGCCGGGCGCTATATCGCTATGCGCGACAATGCGTTGTTTAGTGAGTTTAGGATATTGGCGCAGCAATAATTGACTTACCTTAATTAAACTTTGGTATTGCTGCTTGGTGTATTCACTATGGTCAGTGCCTTCTAACTCAATGCCAATAGAATAATCGTTACACCCTTCTCGACCTTCAAAGCTAGATACCCCCGCATGCCACGCTCTTTTATCAAAGTCGACATACTGAGTCACTTCGCCACTGCGGTTTATCATTAAATGAGCTGAAACTTCTAAACCTTGCAAGTCGTTAAAGCTTGGTTCTGCGCTGCAATCAAGCTTTCCACAAAATAATTCATCTATATGCGGCAAGCCAAAACAGCCTTCCGGCAAGCTAATACAGTGGATAACCAGCAAACTAATTTCAGCCTTAGGTCGCTGATTATAGAACTCACTTTCTAGCCACTTAACGCCGGTCAATCGATGTTGTTTTATCTGCAAGAGCTACTCCATAAAAGCATATAGTTTAGCTTTCCAACCAAGCCAATAACTATTGTCTAGCATAAACAGCTTATTTGACCATGCAAGTGCTGAACTTCTGCGCTAAAATGCGCCACACTTAAGTGACAGCCTTTAAATACTGTCTCCTCCTGCTAACCATCAGAGATACGATGCATGAACGCCGAACAACTACGGGCCAATGTAAGCGCCGCTTTAATTGAAGATTTAGGACAATTAGACCCGCAACTAGACATTACCGCCGCACTAATTCCAGAGCAACAAATTAGCAAAGCAAAAATCATCAGCCGTGAAAGTGCTACCTTCGCAGGAAAAGCCTTTGCCGATGAGGTATTTAGGCAGCTAGGCGAGCAAGTAGAGATAGAGTGGCTGGTAGCAGACGGCGACAAAGTAGTTGAAGATCAAGCCTTATGTTACTTAACCGGTCCTGCGCGTATTTTACTTACCGGCGAGCGCTCGGCGCTAAACTTTATTCAAACCTTGTCGGGCATTGCTACCCAAGTAGCCGAATACATGGCTTTACTGGAAGGAACCAATTGCAAGTTATTGGATACCCGTAAAACCCTCCCCGGCTTACGTTACGCCTCTAAATATGCGGTAACTTGTGGCGCAGGCACTAATCACCGCTTTGGTCTGCACGACGCATTCTTAATTAAAGAAAACCACATTATGGCCTGCGGTGGCATTAAAGCCGCCATCGATAAAGCCCGCCAGCTTTCGCCAGGTAAAAAGGTGGAAGTAGAAGTAGAGAATCTAGAAGAGCTAGAACAAGCCTTGGCTGCGAACTGCGATGTAGTGATGTTAGACAACTTCTCGGTAGATTTAATGAAACAAGCTGTAGCACTTAACCAAGGCAGAGCAAAATTAGAAGCCTCCGGCAATATGACCTTAAGAACCATTCGCCAATATGCTGAAACAGGTGTGGACTTCATTTCGGTGGGCGCTTTAACTAAACATGTCAAGGCCTTAGACCTAAGTATGCGATTTGTCGCATAGAAAATGTTAATGTTAACATTAAGCTGTACAAAATTTTGTACAGCGCGTTTTTTATAAGTGCTGCTAAGATCACGATTTTATTGCCTTTTTACAATAATCACTATACTTATATGTCACGTGTGCTTTAATGAGAATCACATTTATAGCACCGTGGTATCAGGGATGTTACTGAATTAAAAGTTGTTTCAATGCAGCTCTGATAAAAACAACGGTAAATAAATAACTTCAAAAACTTGTGTAAAGGAAAGACGCAATGAAAACCATCCAAAACCTACAAACCAAAGCTGCTAACAAGCAAGCTGGTTTTACCCTAATTGAATTGATGATCGTAGTAGCGATTGTGGCTATCTTAGCTGCAGTAGCGCTGCCTGCTTATCAAACTTACACCCGCAAAGCAGCATTCTCAGAAGTGATTGCAGCAACAGGCCCATACAAAACAGCATTTGAAATTGCTGTTCAAACAGGTCGAGTTACAGATATTGGTGACGCAGATCACGGCCAAAACGGCATTCCTGCTGAAGCTTCAACAGCTACAGGCACTGTTGCTAGTGTAACTATGACTAACGGCGTAATTACTGCAACAGGAACAGCTGCTGTTGGAGGGTTCACTTATATCCTAACTCCAAATGGTATTGTAGCTCCGATTCAATGGCAAGATGACGCTTCAGGATCAGTTTCAACTTGTATCGCTGCCGGCGTTTGTTAGTAGCTAATGCGAACCTCTGACTTAAACGGCCTCGCATCAAGCTTGGCCGTTTCTTTTCCAGAAAAAGAAGATAAGCTCATTGAACTCTACAAGCGCAGTGTTCAAGAAAACAGCTCCTTCACAACTGTTCTAGTAGAAAACGAGTTAATTTCTAGTAGAGAATTAGCCGATTTTTGTGAGGCGCAGTTTGGCATCCCCTTACTCGATTTAGATGCTATCGAACTCAGTGAAATTCCACAAAATTTTCTTAACGAAAAACTAATATTCAAACACCACGTATTACCCGTCTATAGCCAAAACCAAACTCTTTATGTAGCCATGGCAGACCCCAGCAATGTTACAGCACTGGAAGATTTTGGTTTTAGCTTTGGATTACATGTCGAAGCGCTATTGGTTGAGGAAACGAAACTACTAAAGGCTATTCAGTCTTTGGTAGATGATACAGATAATCTGGACTTAGGTGATATATCTGATGATGACATCAGCGACTTGGAGGTTAGTGAAGAAAGCTCTCGACTAGACGAAAAGCAAAACGAAAAAGAAGATGACGCTCCTATTGTTGTGTACATTAATAAGATCTTAATGGACTCCATTCGTCGAGGCGCTTCCGACTTACATTTCGAACCTTACGAACACAAATACCGGATTCGTTTTCGTATTGATGGCATCTTGCATGAGATTGCTAGTCCTCCAATCAATTTAGCTAACCGCTTCTCGGCTCGCCTTAAGGTTATGGCACGTATGGATATCGCCGAACGCCGCTTACCACAGGATGGCCGCATCAAACTAAAAACCGGCCGCAATAAAGCCATTGATATGCGGGTTAACTCCCTTCCCACTATGTGGGGAGAGAAGATTGTAATTCGTATTCTTGATTCTTCTGCCGCCAACTTAAACATTGATATTCTTGGTTATGACGATAAACAGAAAAAGCTCTATTTGGACGCTCTCGCTCGTCCACAGGGTATGATATTGGTTACTGGACCTACCGGCTCGGGTAAAACAGTTTCGTTATATACTGGCTTAAATATTCTTAATACGGTAGAAACTAATATTTCTACCGCGGAAGACCCGGTAGAAATTAACCTTCCAGGGGTTAACCAAGTACAAATTAATAATAAAGCAGGCATGACCTTCGCTAGCGCGTTACGTGCCTTTCTTCGTCAAGACCCCGATATTGTAATGGTGGGTGAGATCCGGGACTTAGAAACCGCTGAAATATCAATTAAAGCGGCGCAAACCGGTCACTTAGTATTATCTACCTTACATACGAACTCTGCGGCGGAAACTTTAACCCGTTTACTCAACATGGGCGTGCCCGCGTTTAACATCGCCTCTTCAGTAAGTTTGATAATTGCCCAACGACTGGCTCGCCGCTTATGCGAAAAATGTAAGAAGCCCAAAATGCTTGAGGCTGAGTTACTGCCTAAAATTGGCTTTAGCCGAGAGCAACTAGATGCCGGAGTAAAGCTATTTGAGCCAGTCGGTTGTGATGAGTGCACCGGAGGTTTTAAAGGTAGAGTAGGTATCTATGAAGTTATGCCTATGAGTACCGCCATATCAAAAATTATTATGGCCGAAGGCAACTCTATCGAAATTGCAGAGCAAGCTGTGGCAGAAGGCATGTATTCCCTTCGTATGTCAGCTTTAGAGAAAGCCCGCCTAGGCGTAACTAGCCTTTCAGAGGTGGAGCGGGTCACAAATGTATAAGTGTTTTCTTCTCTGTCACTAAAGATCTGATAAGTTTAAGTAACTACTTTATTGCCGCTATGAGCGTATTTTCTTAGCAAGGATGTTATGGCTACCGCAAGTACTACCAGCAAACGAAAAATTGAAGTTAAAAAAATCAATGCTTACACTTGGAGTGGAGTAAACCGCAAAGGCGCCAAAGTTAGCGGCGAGTATCAAGCGGAGACAATTAGCCAAGTAAAAGCTGAATTACGCCGTCAAGGCATAACCGTTACAAAAATAAAAAAGAAAACCGAAGGTTTTCTCAGCAAGTTGGGTAACAAAATAAACCCCATGGACATTGCGGTGGTATCACGCCAAGTCGCCACGATGTTACAAGCTGGAGTCCCCTTGGTTCAAAGCTTCAATATTATTTCCAAAAGCGTAGAAAAGCCAGCAATGCGGGAATTAATTGCAGAAATTGCTGCTGAAGTTGAGTCTGGTACCGCTTTATCTGAAACTCTACGCAAACACCCCTTGTATTTTGACCAGCTTTACTGCGATTTAATTGAAGCTGGTGAGCAAAGTGGTGCTTTAGAAACCATTTATGATCGCGTTGCAATTTATAAAGAGAAAGCCGAAGCGCTGAAATCAAAGATTAAAAAAGCCATGTTTTACCCGGTTTCGGTGATCATTGTAGCCATTATTGTAACGACCATTCTTCTGTTATTTGTGATCCCACAATTTGAAGAAATCTTCGCAGGCTTTGGTGCAGAATTACCAGCCTTTACTCAGTTTGTGATCGGTATCTCACGTTTTGTTCAAGATTATTGGCCTTATATATTTGGTGGGATTTTTGCCGTTGGCTACGGTTATTTGAAAGCCTTTAGGCGTTCCCAAGCCGTAAAAGATGCCACCGATAGGTTTATTCTTAAAATTCCGGTAATTAATCCTATTTTACATAAAGCCGCCATGGCGCGTTTTGCCCGCACCCTATCAACCACCTTTGCAGCCGGAATTCCACTGATAGAAGCATTGAAGTCTGCTTCAGGCGCATCGGGTAATGTAGTCTATCGAAATGCCGTAGATGCTATTAGGATTGAAGTTACCGGTGGCATGCAAATGAACGTGGCCATGCGTACTGTGGATTTATTCCCGGACATGGTGACGCAAATGGTGATGATTGGCGAGGAGTCAGGGTCGCTTGATAGCATGTTAGACAAAGTGGCCAATATTTATGAGCAGCAAGTTGATGATGCAGTAGACGGCTTAACCAGTTTAATTGAACCACTAATCATGGCTGTGCTTGGTGTGCTAGTTGGTGGTATGGTTATTGCCATGTACTTGCCAATATTCAAACTAGGGGATGTTGTAGGTTAATGTTTCTTAGTTTTATTGAACTCTACCCAGCCACCGCGCTGGGTTTCTGCCTTTTAATCGCCCTATGCATAGGGTCTTTTCTCAATGTAGTGATTCATCGCTTGCCCATCATGTTAGAGCGACAATGGAAAAATGAATGCCGCAGTTTCTTGTCTGAAGAATTGAAGTCAGAGCCCTCCTCAAAGCAAGAAGTATATAACCTAATGCTGCCCCGCTCGGCCTGCCCTAAGTGCAAAAGCTTGATTACAGCCTGGCAAAATATTCCAGTAATTAGCTGGCTAGCCCTTCGTGGCAAATGCGCTAATTGCAGCAACCCCATTAGTATTCGCTACCCTTTAGTCGAGCTAGCTTCTGCAGGCTTAACCTTGGCATGTTGGTGGCAATTTGGCCTTACTTTACCTTTTGTATTCGCTAGTTTGTTTTGCATTATATTGTTGTGTCTAACGCTTATCGATTTAGACACCATGTACTTACCCGATCAGCTAACTTTACCCACTTTGTGGCTAGGCTTTCTTATAAATTTAGATTCAGGCTTCGTTAGCCTACATGACGCCGTATTAGGTGCAGCTATTGGTTATGGCTTTTTGTGGAGCCTGTTTTGGCTATTTAAGCTATTAACCGGAAAAGAAGGCATGGGCTATGGCGACTTCAAACTGCTAGCAATGATAGGCGCTTGGTTTGGCTGGCAAGCCCTTCCATTAACAATTTTGCTCTCATCTTTTGCAGGTGCGCTTATAGGCATTAGCCTGATAGTGTTTGGAAAAAACCAACAAGGGCAAGCCATTCCTTTTGGACCGTACCTAGCTTTAGGTGGTGCTTGCTACTTGTTTTTTGGTGAAGAGATTCATGCTTGGTATTTCTCATACCTAGGTTTTGCATCGTGATAATCGGCTTAACAGGCGGTATAGCTAGCGGTAAAAGCCAAGTATCAAAACTATTCGAAGAGTTTGGTATTAAGGTTGTAGACGCTGACATTGTTGCGCGCCAAGTGGTAGAACCTAATCAACCAGCCCTAGGCAAAATATCGCAGCACTTCGGTCAATCAATTTTGCTTGCTGACGGCTCATTAAACCGCAGTAAACTGCGTGAGATTGTCTTTGCACAGCAACACCAGAAAAAATGGCTAAACGAGCTATTACATCCCTTAATTCGACAAGAGATGCTACGCCAACTTGAGCAAGCTACAGGCGCATACAAGATACTGGTTGCGCCGCTATTGTTAGAGAACAAGCTGAATCAGCTAGTCGATCGCGTTTTAGTTGTAGATACGCCGATAGACATTCAACTCAGCCGAACTATGGCACGTGATGCAGTCGAGTTACATCAAGCGCAACAAATTGTTGACGCACAAATGAGTCGAGAGCTAAAACTACAAGCTGCAGACGATGTTATCGAAAATAACAGTGACCTGACTACCCTTAAACGAAAGGTGGCTGATTTACACCAATTCTACCTGGATATAGCCAAAAGCCATGACAGTTGATTGCTCAATGGTTACACTAGTTTAGATACTTCCTAAAAAGCTGTGAATTTGAACCGCTATGACCGCATTGATCTTTGAGCACCCTTTAAACGAAAAAGTACGTAATTACTTACGCTTAGAGCAATTGTTCGAACAACTAATGCTATCTAAGGCACTGCTACATCCCTTACAGCAACAACAATTCTTCCGGGTACTTTTTGAAGTATCAGAGGTATTGGAACGTTGTGAATGGCGGGCAGATCTTCTCAAAGATTTAGCCAAACAAGCGGAAAAGCTTGACCATTGGGCCTCTATGCCCAATGTAGATACCAGCAAGATTGAAGAGTTACTTTTACAAGTAAAAACTCTAATTGCAGCTATTTCTAAACATGCACGCGTATCCGACCACTTAAAAAACGACCGTCTATTAGCCAGCATTCGCCAGCGCTTGTGTTTACCCGGTGGCAACAGTAGCTTCGACCTCCCCTATTTGCACTTGTGGCTAAATCAGCCCCAAGTGCAAATTAATCAGCAAGTACAGCAATGGTTAGGCCCTTTCCAGTTAGTCGCAGAAGCAATTAGTCATTTGCTTAAACTGCTAAGAGAACAGCACAGTGATATTGAAGTGATAGCTCACAAAGGGTTTTATCAGGGTGTGGCCGCCGATTGTGGCTTGTTACGAATTGAAGTAGATACCGAATATCAGTGTTACCCAACGGTGAGTGGCCACAAGCACCGCTTCGCCATTAAATTCATCAGTGCTTTAAACCAAGAAATTGAAGAAATTCCTTGCCGACTCTATTGTTGTAAAATTGCTTAATGAAAACTAAAAATCAAGCCACCGTAAAATGCCCTACCTGCAGCGCTAAAGTCGTTTGGCAGCCAACTAGTGAATTTAGACCCTTTTGTAGTGAACGCTGCAAACTGATCGATCTGGGCGAATGGGCCAACGAAGAAAAATACATAGCCGGGCAAAACCTACAAGAAGATGAAGACAAGCCCGACAGCTGGGAGTTTTAAACTTAGGCTAGAAAGTCTGGTTTAAGAATTTGCGCCAGAATAGGCTCATTTGCATCTGGAAATTCCAAACTCGATAGCTCAGCTCTGCTTACCCAACAAATCTCTTGTTGTTCAGCCCCCTGAGGCTCCCCCTCAAAGCGAGTAAGAGTATAAACATCTAAACATACCTTTTTATCGCCGTAGTCGTGCTCAACGCGAATAAGAGGCTTACAGCTAGTTTTATCAATGTTAATCAGCAGCTCCTCTTGCAATTCTCTCGCTAAAGCGTTCACTGTTGACTCTCCAGCCTCAACTTTACCGCCGGGGAACTCCCATTTTCCGCCTTGATGCTGTTGCGGGTTACGTAGGCTAAGTAAGATCTCTTCGCCTTTAACAATTACACCGACAGCTACATTTACAACCTTCACTGAATACTCCTTGAGTTGATAAAAAAGGAGAGCCTAAGCTCTCCTTTTTTTGTTGCCAAACTAAGCCTTAAGAAAGTTTACCATGACATTGTTTGTACTTTTTACCTGAGCCACAAGGACAAGGATCGTTCCGCCCTACTTTTTGCCCTTCACGAATAACGGTTTTACCCGCTTCGCTCGCCTGTTCATCAGCTTGCTGTGCTGCTTGTTGCTGGCGGAATTGCATCGCGCGCTGCTCGGCTTCGCGACGTTTAGCTTCCATTGCCTCAACCTCTTCAGGTGCTTGCACTTGCACACGGCTCAAAATGCTCACCACATCAAGTTTGAGCGCCTCAAGCATTTGGGTAAACAACTCATAAGACTCACGCTTGTATTCTTGCTTAGGGTTCTTCTGAGCGTAACCGCGCAAGTGAATACCTTGACGTAGATGATCCATCGCCGCTAGGTGTTCTTTCCAAAGTTGATCTAAGGTTTGCAACATCACCGATTTTTCAAACTGTTTAATCGCATCAGCGCCAACTTTATCAATTTTCTCTTGGTAGTCAGCGACAGCTGCTTCGATAATTTTTTCACGAAGCTTGTCTTCGTGTAATTTGTCATCTTCATCCAACCACTGCTGAATAGGAAGATTTAAACCAAAATCACTCTTCAAGCGCTGCTCTAGCTCGCTAACTTGCCACATTTCTTCAAGAGATTGTGGTGGAATGTACTCATCAATAACCGACGAATAAACATCTTCACGAATCACTTCAATGGTTTCTGAAATGCTATCGCTATCCATTAAATCATTACGCTGCTCGTAGACCACTTTACGTTGGTCATTCGCCACGTCATCAAACTCAAGTAATGACTTACGTACGTCGAAGTTACGGCCTTCAACTTTACGCTGTGCATTTTCGATGGCGCGAGTTACCCATGGGTGCTCGATAGCTTCGCCTTCTTCCATGCCTAGCTTCTTCATCATGCCAGTAACACGGTCAGACGCGAAGATGCGCATTAAGCTATCTTCCATAGATAAGTAGAAGCGCGTTGAACCGGCATCACCTTGACGACCTGCACGACCGCGTAGCTGATTATCGATACGGCGTGACTCATGACGCTCGGTACCAATAATATGCAAACCACCTGCTGCTAATACAGCATCGTGGCGCTGTTGCCATTTTTGCTTAACTTCAGCTAATTGCTGCTCTGTTGGGTTTTCGCCTAGAGCATTAATTTCAACTTGTAAGTTACCACCCAACACAATGTCGGTACCACGTCCCGCCATGTTGGTAGCAATCGTCACCGCGCCAGCTACGCCGGCTTCTGCAACAATGTCGGCTTCCTTTTCATGGAACTTAGCATTAAGCACGTTATGCTTAATTTTTTCTTTCTTTAGAATGTTAGATAGCAGCTCTGAATTTTCAATCGACACAGTACCCACTAGCACTGGGCGCTCTGCTTTCACACACTCGCGAATATCGTTGATAATCGCTTGGTATTTTTCTTCTGCAGTCAGGTAAACCAAATCGCCTTGGTCATCACGTACCATCGGCTTGTTAGTCGGCACAACCACTGTGTCTAAACCATAAATTGATTGAAATTCAAAAGCTTCGGTATCCGCTGTACCGGTCATGCCTGAAAGCTTGTCGTATAAACGGAAGTAGTTCTGGAAGGTAATAGACGCCAGCGTTTGGTTTTCGTTTTGAATTGGTACACCTTCTTTAGCTTCTACAGCTTGGTGTAGGCCTTCAGACCAACGACGCCCTGGCATAGTACGGCCGGTGTGCTCATCAACGATAACAATCTCATTGGTTTCACTAACAATGTAATCAACATTGCGCTCGAACAAAGTATGCGCTCGCAATCCTGCATTAACGTGATGCAGCAAGCTAATGTTAGCTGCGTTATATAGCGAATCACCTTCTTCCAACATGCCGCGCTGTTGCAAGGTTTCTTCAACAAAAATCTGACCATTTTCTGTTAAATGAACTTGTTTGTTTTTCTCATCTAGGGTGAAGTGACCATCACCTATCTGCTCTTCGGTGTCTTCTTCCTCTTGGCGAACCAACAGCGGAATAACATCGTTAATCTGTTTATAAAGCTCAGAACTATCTTCAGCAGGACCAGAAATAATTAGAGGGGTTCGCGCTTCATCAATTAAAATCGAATCCACTTCATCCACTACCGCGTAGTTTAACGGGCGCTGTACCCGTTGCTCTGGCGCAAACGCCATGTTGTCGCGTAAGTAATCGAAGCCAAACTCGTTATTTGTGCCATAAGTAATGTCGGCTGCGTAAGCAGCATTTTTTGCCTCATGGTCCATACCAGAAATATTTACTGCAACACTTAAACCTAAGTATTCAAATAAAGGGCGGTTCCAATCAGCATCACGCTGGGCAAGGTAGTCATTCACGGTAATCACGTGAACGCCTTTACCAGTTACACCGTTTAGGTAAGCAGGCAATGTAGCGGTAAGTGTTTTACCTTCACCGGTGCGCATTTCAGCAATTTTGTTGTCATTGAGCACCATGCCGCCCAACATTTGCACATCAAAATGGCGCATTTCAAATACTCGCTTTGATGCTTCGCGCACCACAGCAAAAGCTTCTGGAAGAATCGCTTCAAGCGTTTCGCCTTTTTCCAAGCGCTCCCTAAATTCGCCCGCCTTAGCTTTAATTTCTTCAGCAGACAACTTTTCGTATTCAGGCTCTAGCGCATTAATAGTATTCACTACTTTGCGCATTTTTTTGATGGTACGGTCATTTCGAGTACCAACGATTTTTGTTACTAATTTACTAATCATGAAAAACTACTTTTGCTAAGACGAAATCCAATTTTCTAGGCACTGGCTTTGCGGTAAATAAATTTAGTGGGATTTAGTGGACGACCATTTTTAAGCACTTCAAAATGTACGTGAGACCCGGTTGAACGCCCGGTGCTGCCCATTAAGGCAATCTCATCCCCTTTACTTACTACATCACCCTCTTTTACTAATACAGCTTTAGCATGCGCGTAACGTGTTACCATCCCGTTACCATGCTCAATTTCAACTAAGTTACCGTAACCAAAGCGACTTCCGGCCCATACCACTACGCCGGCTCCTACAGAGCGGATTTTAGTCCCCTCTTTGCCCGCGATATCTACACCTTTATGGCGTGCTTTACGTTTGGTAAAAGGATCTATGCGGGTACCAAATGGCGAAGAAATCCAAATGCCCGGCCCTTTTGCTGGCCAACCTGATATATAACTACTATTTACTAGATGGTGACTTTGTTGCCAAGATTCAAGCAAATTAAGTGATTTTTTCTTGGCTTCTACTTGCTGCTCGAGCAAAGATAAGTCTAAAAACAGGTTGTTTGGTTGGTGGCTGGTATCTTGAATGTCTAACATCGGGCCGCCCATGGGAGGCATTGATTCGAAATCAAACTCAGCAGCAAACTCGGTATCTTCAATCAAACGAGCGCCTAATGCATTAAGGCGAGTCATCTCAACTTGCATTTGGCCCACTTTAACCGCCAATTGACTATAACGGTGACGCAGTTGCTGCTCGAACTGCTCAAGCTTTGGCTCCGCTTTCAAACTATCCAGCTGCGATAACAACTGAGTTTGCTGCTTAGCTAAATTTTGATATTGCTGTACCCCCCACAGGGCAATACTGCAAATAAGTGATACCAACAAAAACGCAAACCACGCTAAACGTAGCGGATTTAAACGAACAGTTCTTGTCTCGCCCTTATGGGCGTATACTAAAGTTAATTTCATACCTAACTATTAAACTTATGTCCAAACGACAGCACCAACCCATTTCGATAGAGCGTCTATTTCATCAGAAACAGTTTGCAAAAATCGAACAACCACTGCAGCAACGCGTTCAGTTACAGCAACTGGGTGGTGAAATTTTGGCACGCTACAAACTACAGCAATGCCGTATCGTTAATATGCGTCAAGGAGTCGCTATTATCGAGGCTCCTAGTTCGGCTTGGTTAACCCGCTTAAAACAGTTTCGATTCGATCTGTTAAGTGAGCTGCGAAAAGCCATACCAGGGGTTGTCAGTTTGGAACTTAAAATAAATCCCGAATTGAAAAACATTAAACCAGAAGCTGAGGAAAAAAGCACTGGAAAACGCCAGCTAAGCACTCAAGCAGCCAAACATATCACAGAATTAGCGAAACACGTGCCAGATGAACTGAGGGAAAAGCTAGAAAAATTAGCGGCGCTGAGCGGAGAGAGTTAGTCAGCGCCGACAATATTTTAATTTAGAAACTGAATACCGGTTGTTGGTATGCAGCTGGTGCTTCGGCTTTGTCTTCGAAAGTAACAATTTCCCAAGCATGTTGTTGCTCAAGCATTGCACGCACTAAGTTATTGTTTAGTGCATGGCCAGATTTATGAGCGCGTAAATGACCTAGGATGGGTAGTCCTGCCATGTACAAATCACCCACTGCGTCTAACAACTTGTGTTTAACAAATTCATCATCATAACGAAGGCCATCTTCATTAAGAATTCGATATTCATCTAACACTACTGCATTTTCTAAGCTACCGCCTAAGGCTAGGTTCTTAGATTGCAAATACTCAATGTCACGCATGAAACCAAAAGTACGCGCGCGGCTAATATCTTTAACAAAGCTATCAGCTGAGAAGTTCATCGAAATCGATTGATTACGACCTTCCATTGCTGGGTGGTCAAAATCGATTGAGAAATCGATAGTAAAACCGTCATTACCTGGCAATAACTCAGCCCATTTATCTTCGTGTTCAACACGAATAGGCTGTTTAATGCGAATAAATTTCTTTGCCGCTGCCTGCTCTTCGATACCCGCAGATTGTAATAAGAATACAAATGGGCTTGAGCTACCATCCATAACCGGAAGCTCAGGAGCATCAACGTCAATAATCAAGTTATCCAAGCCTAACGCAGCAACCGCAGCCATTAAGTGCTCTACCGTTGAAATACGGTTACCCGCATCATCGATAAGACACGTACATAACATAGTGTCACGCACTAACTCTGCTTTTGCAGGGATCGTTACAACCGGATCGAGATCGGTACGGTTAAACAGGATACCTGTATTTGCAGGAGCAGGACGTAAGACCATGGTGACCTTGTGTCCGGAATGCAAACCGATCCCTGTCGCTTGTACTGACTTTTCAAGAGTCCGTTGTTTAAGCATAAAAATTCCTCTGCTTTACGACCAATAAACTAGAATGGTCGGACATCTTAACATAAGTTTGAGACACATCACAAACTTTTGTCTAAAACTTCACCATTTCCTAACAGATTAATCTGCTTGGCGACGCAAAAATGCTGGGATGTCTAAATAGTCACCATCCCCTGCGGTATTACGCGGCTCAGCGTTCACAACTGCTGCAGGCTCTTCAACCATTGGTGCTGAATCCATAGGCGTAGTGCGAGCAACTGGCTCAGCATTTACTGCTTGTTGCTGAGGTTTAACGATAGAAATATCTGGGCGACGCTCTGCGCCAATACCAGTAGCAACTACGGTTACACGCAATTCATCACTCATTTCTGGATCGATAACCGCACCAACCACTACCGTTGCATTCTCAGAGGCGAAACCTTTAACCGCATTACCTACTGTTTCGAACTCTTCGATGCTCATATCAAAGCCAGCAGTGATATTAACTAAGATACCGCGTGCACCAGCTAAATCAACGTCTTCTAGTAATGGGCTAGAGATAGCTAGCTCAGCTGCTTCTTCAGCGCGATCTTCACCAGATGCGATCCCGGTACCCATCATTGCAGTACCCATTTCACGCATTACCGTGCGAACATCGGCGAAATCCACGTTAATTAAACCTGGGCGTGTGATTAGCTCTGCAATACCTTGTACAGCACCAAGCAATACGTTATTTGCTGCTTTAAATGCATCCAGTAAAGATACACCTCGGCCCAATACCTTTAACAGTTTGTCGTTCGGAATTGTAATCAAGGAATCAACGTTTTTACTAAGCTGCTCAATACCTTGCTGAGCATAGCTAGTACGTTTTTTACCTTCAAAGCCAAAAGGTTTAGTTACAACAGCAACAGTAAGAACACCCAATTCTTTTGCTACTTCTGCAACTACTGGTGCAGCACCAGTACCAGTACCACCGCCCATGCCGGCTGCGATAAATACCATATCGGCACCTTGCAACTGGCTCATGATCGCATCGCGATCTTCCATTGCAGCTTCACGCCCTACTTCAGGGTTAGCGCCAGCGCCTAATCCTTTGGTGATAGCACCACCAATTTGCAGGGTGTTGTCTGCACCTGAATTACGCAATGCCTGAGCATCGGTATTAATGGTGATAAACTCTACACCTTCAATTGATTGTGCAACCATGTGCTCAACAGCGTTACCGCCGCCACCGCCCACACCTACAACTTTAATTACCGCTTCATCGGTATGACTATCCATAATCTCAAACATAGTTCTCTCTCCGCTTGATTTTCGCTATTTAGCAAAAACTAAAATTCACCCTTAAACCAACTGTGCAATCGCTTGGCGATATTGCTAACACTGCTAATGTTCTTTACTTCAATTGGTTTTTCACTTTGGTTTTCCATTCCGTAATGCAACAAACCTACTGCTGTAGAGTAAGTTGGCGCTTGTACGTATTCTGTCAGGCCAGCCACATTATTGGCAGAGCCAACCCTAACCTGACACTGTAAAATCTTCTCAGCGCATTCAACTACGCCTTCTATTTGAGCTGCGCCGCCAGTCAGCACCACGCCAGCACCTAACTGCAGCTTGGTTCCCTGCGCTTGCAAATCTTCAGTAAGCTCGTCGAGCTTGGCTTTAATCATGCCAAACAATTCGCTATATCGAGGCTCGATAACTTCTGCCAAGGTTTGTCGCTGTAAACTGCGTGACGGCCTTCCACCCACACTTGGCACTTCAATGGTATCGTCTCGGCTTACCATACTGCCTAAGGCGCAGCCATAGCGCACTTTTACCGCCTCGGCGTCGTTAAGTGGTGTGCCAAACACAGTAGCAATGTCACGAGTAACCGAGGTTCCTGCAAACGGTACTACCGAGGTGTGGCGCAGCGCACCACTGGTGTAAACTGCGATATCCATGGTCCCTGAGCCAATATCAACCACACATACACCCAATTCTTTTTCATCTTCGGTTAACACCGCATAACTAGAAGCCAAGGCTGAAAAAATCAACTGATCAACTTTCAAGTCACAGCGCTCTACACACTTAACAATGTTTTTAACCATGTCGTTATGGCAAGCAATTAAATGCACTTTTGCTTCCATACGAACACCAGACAAACCAATCGGATTTTTAATTCCTTCTTGGAAGTCGATGGCAAACTCTTGTGGCAATACATGTAGAATGCGGTGCTCATCTGGCAATTTTACTGATTTAGCCGTATGAATCGCATTATCTACATCATCTTGAGTGACTTCTTCGTCGCTAATTGGCACCATGCCCTTTTCGTTTAAACAACGAATATGACGACCAGAAACACCTAAGTAAACAGAACTAATTTTGCAATCAGCCATTAACTCCGCTTCTTGCAGCGCGCGCTGAACGGTCTTCACTACAGAATCAAGGTCATTTACACCACCTTTATCCATACCTTTAGCCGGATGACTACCTACACCGATAATGCTCATCTCATTGCTAGGCAAAATCTCGCCAATTAAGGCGGTGATTTTGGCACTACCAATATCGAGGCCAACGATCAGTTTTCTATCCGTTACTTTGGTCATCTATTGCCAAACCTTCCTGTTTCTTCCATCCCACTGCAAATCCAGTGTCATAGCGTAAATCTATATAATCCACCGCATTCGGTTTTAATCTCGGATACACCGACACAAAACGCTCTATGCGATTTAACTTATCTTCTTTGCCCAGCTTTAAAACAATTCCGCTGGCTAATTCTACTTGCCATGCATGGCGCTCGTTTAGCGCCAAACTAACAATGCTTAACTGGCGAGCTTGCAGTACTTGCTGCAGCTGGCGAAAAGTAGCTAGCACAGCTTCTGCCTGTTCATCGGGCCCACTTAGTGAAGCCAATGCTTTGGTCACTCTCTGTTGCGGCGCTTCAAAAATCTGCCCTTGCTGATTAAGCAAAGCGGCATTATTCCATCGCGCCACTACCTCTTGTTCTTGCAACGCAATCGACAGTTTATCTGGCCATTGCTTACGAACGGTTACCTGCTTAACCCAAGGCAACTGCTCTAAAGCAAGCTTCACCTCAGAAACGTCGAGGCTAAAAAAGTTACCCGCTTCTGGCAAAGCCGCTAAGCTTTGCTGTAATTCTTGATCGAGCACGTAATCACGTTTACCCGATACCAACAACCGAGTCATTGGACTCAATTGCTTATCACTTACACTGCTGTACACCGAGAGCACTGAATAAGCTAAACCCAACAACACTGCACAAAAAAATCCCACTCCAGCCCAGTAGCTTGCCCGCTGCTTTTGCTGGTCACTTAGCGTCATGACTAGTGCGCCAAATCCAAAATACTGACGACAAGCTGGTCAAAACTCAAACCATGCTGCTTTGCAGCCATAGGCACTAAACTTTTTTCAGTCATACCCGGTGAGGTATTCACTTCCAACAAATACCAATTGCCTTGTTGGTCGGCCATAAAATCAACACGCCCCCAACCTTCACAATCCACAGATTTAAACGCCTTTAAGGCAATATCGGCTAGCTGCGACTCTTGCGCCTCAGTTAAACCACTAGGGCAGAAATACTCGGTAGAACTGCTTTGGTACTTAGCGCTGTAATCATAAAAACTATGTGGCGTTTGCATTCTAATTGAAGGCATTACCGTGCCACCAACAATAGACACCGTGTATTCTGCGCCAGTAATCCACTGTTCAATCAATACTCTAGAGTCGTATTCAAAGGCATTTTCAATCGCTTCTTGTAACTCTTCAACACTGTTGGCTTTAGCCATGCCAATACTAGAGCCTTCTAGCGCCGGCTTTACAATAACCTCGCCAGACAACTTGGCTAAAATGCTCGCTGCTTCGTCCGGCTTGTAGCTATCTCGTTCTACAATCGCGTACGCCGCTGTTGGCAAGCCAATATTCTGCCAAATTTGCTTACAGCGAATTTTGTCCATTGCTAAAGCCGAACCAAGCACTCGACTACCGGTATACGGTAAACCTAAATACTCAAGTGCACCTTGTAAGGTTCCGTCTTCGCCACCTCTGCCATGCAAGGCAATAAATACATGACTGTATTTTTTTTGCTTAAGCAAATTTAAATCAAAACCTTTGGTATCTACGCCTTCTGCATTAATACCAGCACGAAGTAAACCCGCCAGCACTGCGCTACCCGATTTTAAAGACACTTCGCGCTCAGCTGAATCGCCGCCATACAGCACTGCTACTCGATTCATTCGTAAACTCGCCATTAACTTTCACTACCTTTAAGCTTGCTAATGTTTAACTGTAACTCGCCCAACTGACGCGCTAAAACTCCAATGTTGCCCGCGCCTTGGGTTAACACCACATCGCCATCTTCAATGACATCAGCCAATAAGCCATTTAGTTCACTAGGCTGCTTTACGTAGATGGGTTCCAAACCGCGCTGGCGCAGACTTCGACACAATGCGCGACTGTCTGCACCGGCAATGACTTCTTCTCCAGCCGAATACACCTCAAGCAGCAGCAAGCTATCTACTTGCGCTAATACATCCACGAAGTCTTCATATAAGTCGCGAGTACGTGAATAGCGGTGCGGTTGAAATGCCATCACTAAACGACGCTCAGGCCAAGCGGCACGTGCAGCCTTCACCGTTGCCAGAACTTCTGTTGGGTGGTGCCCGTAGTCGTCCACTAACAAGGCTGAGCCAATACCTGTCGCAAACTCGCCGTATTGTTGAAAACGACGACCAATGCCGGCAAAACGATTTAAGGCTTCTACAATTGCAGCATCTTCAATGCCGTCTTCGCTGGCTACAGCAATGGCTGCCGCCGCATTTAGGGCATTGTGCTCACCTGGCATATTCAACGATATATCAAGTTGCTCACAATCTTTGCGGTTTACCGTGAATGAGCAGCGATCACCTTGCTGAGCAAAGTGAGTAATACGAACATCAGCTTCTTCTGAGAAGCCATAGGTAATAATCTGACGACCAATTTGTGGCAGTAAAGCCTGTACACCTGGGTCGTCAATACACATCACCGCCACTCCGTAAAATGGCAAGTTATGTAAGAAGTCGATAAACGTTGCATGGAGCTGAGCTTCGTCACCGCCATAGGTCTCCATATGGTCGGGCTCTACATTAGTGACCACTGCAACCATTGGCTGCAAATGCAAAAAAGATGCATCACTTTCATCGGCTTCTGCAATTAGGTAACGGCTATTGCCTAAACGTGCGTTGGTACCTGCGCTATTTAACAGACCACCAATAACAAAAGTAGGGTCCAACTCTGCTTGCCCATAGATGCTGGCAATTAAGCTGGTTGTTGTGGTTTTACCGTGTGTACCGGCTACCGCAACGCCGTGACGATAACGCATCAATTCAGCTAGCATTTCTGCACGACGAACCACTGGAATACGCGCAGCTCTGGCAGCTTGTACCTCGGGGTTATCTTCTTTAATAGCGGTAGATACCACCACTACATTAGCACCCTCGATATTGCTTTCACTGTGTTCGAAGAACACCTCGGCGCCAACACCTTGTAAGCGCTCTGTCATGGCACTCGCGGCTTGGTCTGAACCTGATATTTGATAGCCCTCATTAGCCAATACCTCGGCAATACCGCCCATGCCGGCACCACCAATTCCCACGAAGTGAATTCGCTTCACTTTGCGCATTTCTGGAATCATGGTTCGTAATTTGGCTAACTCAACTTTACTCATCTAACTACTCTTTAATTAACGCTTGGCACACCGCTGCTACTTTGTCAGTGGCATCGGTGATTGCCTGCTTTCGTGCATTGCGAGCACAAGACAAACGCAATGCAGGATCAGCAAATTCATTCAGTACTGCCGCAATATTTTGCGGCGTAAATTCTGTTTGTTTTAACAAACGTGCGGCATCGGCTTTAACCAAAAACTGAGCGTTTTTGGTTTGATGGTCATCAACGGCATAAGGCAGCGGAACAAAAATAGCCGGGATCCCCGCTGCAGCCACCTCTGACACCGTTAGCGCGCCAGCGCGACAGAGTATCACATCTGACCATTGATAGGCTGCTGCCATGTCATCAATAAATTCGACAATTTTAGGTGCTTCGCTCAAATTTTTATCAAGTTCTTGCTGGCGGTAAGCATCCACTGCGCTGCTATGTTTGTTTTTACCCGCTTGGTGCCAGATTTTTAAATCAAGTTGGCTTTGTTTTATGCCCTCAGCTAACTGCTCGTTAAACACCTGTGCCCCTAAACTGCCGCCAATCACTAACAAGTTAAAACTGGCTGAATCACTTTCACTCTTTTCTTCCAAAGCTAATACCGACTCACGCACTGGGTTGCCAACCACTTCGGCTTTATCTAAGGCTCCCGGAAACGCCATTAGTACTTTGCTGGCAATTTTGCTCAGCATTTTGTTGGTTAGACCAGCAGCCGCGTTTTGCTCATGCAAAACCAATGGTTTTCCTAGTAACCATGCCGCTATACCGCCAGGGCCACTGGCAAATCCGCCCATACCTAATACAACATCAGGTTGATAGCGCTTAATGACAGCTCGGGCCTGACGAACCGCATTAAGCAATTTAAACGGTGCCGCCAGTTTGCGCAGAAAACCATTGCCACGAACCCCTTTAATGCTAATAAAGTCGATAGGGTAACCATGTTTAGGCACCAATTGAGCTTCCATACGCTCGGCTGTTCCTAACCACGACACATCCCAGCCCTGCTCAGCCAATTTATCGGCGACTGCTAAACCCGGGAATACATGACCACCTGTGCCACCTGCCATTACTAATAGTTTATTTTGCTTAGCATTAACCATGAGCATCTCTCTTATAGGCCTGACAGTTGGCCAATCGAAGTTCATGATCAATTCGCAGTAAGATAGCGACTGCTATCGACATCGCTAATAAGCTAGAGCCACCATAAGAAATCAACGGTAAGGTTAACCCTTTAGTTGGCACCAAGCCTGAAGCTGCGCCTACATTTACCATGGTTTGAAAACTAAACCAGATACCAATACCGCAAGCTAAGTAACCGGCAAACGCTTGCTCTGCCAGTAAAGCCTGCTTACCAATTTTCATGGCGCGGCTTACCAACAAAATAAGTAGCAACAAAACCGCGCAGACACCGATAAATCCGAGTTCTTCGGCTAATACAGCAACCACAAAATCGGTATGCGCTTCTGGCAAGTATTCAAGCTTCTGAATAGAGTTCCCCAAACCTTCGCCTAGCCAGTCGCCTCGACCAAAAGCCATTAGAGATTGAGTTAGCTGATAACCACTACCAAAAGGATCTTGCCAAGGGTCTAGAAAAGAGGAAACTCGGCGCATTCGGTAAGGTTCAGCGATAACCAAAGTCACCACCGCTACCACACCAGTAAAAATCAAACCAAAGAACTGAATAAGCTTGGCGCCTGCTAAAAACAGCATACCTACGGTGGTAACAAACATAACTACCACACTGCCCAAATCGGGCTGTGCCAGCAGCAATACCGCCAAGAAGAAAAAGACGATAAGTGGCTTTAAAAAGCCTTTTAAGTTTTCACGTACCTGCTCATGGCGACGCACTAGATAACCGGCTAAGTACGTGAACAACGCGAGTTTGGCAAACTCGGCAGGCTGCACATTAATCGGCCCTAAACCAATCCAGCGACTACTACCGTTAATATTGCGGCCAATCAGCAATACCAATACTAAAGCAACACCCGACAATAGCAGTAATTTAGCATTATGAGATTGCCACCATGCCAGCGGGATTTGCACCACAAAAGCCATAGCGGCTAAACATAACAACAAATAAATACCGTGCCGTTTAGCAAAACGGAATGGATCGTCGTTAATCGCGATGCCTTCTGGAATAGATGAAGATGCCACCATCACTAGCCCCATCACCATTAGGCATAAGGCTAACCACAATAAATGACGGTCGAACAAAAGCGGCTCTTGGCTTTCTTTAGCGGCTGGGTTTAACCACTGTATGGTATTCTCGAACCAAAGTGGTTTAGACATTACTTTCATAGCGCCTCCACCAGTTCGCAGAAATGTTGTCCGCGCACTTCAAAATTCTTATACATATCCAAGCTGGCGCAGGCTGGAGACAACAAAACTATGTCACCCTCTTTGGCTTGTTGCTGGCACCAACTAAAACTCTCTGCCAAATCTTCTTTTAGCTCGATACGCTGATCTAAATCTTTAAAGCGTTGCTTGTCTTTACCAAAGGCAACAACACCAGCAACTTGGCTGAAAGCAGCTTTTAACTCACTTAAATCGCCGCCTTTAGCATCTCCACCAGCGATTAACCAAAGCTGAGCTTGGCCACCAGCCAAGCCATTTAAGGCGGCTAAGGTAGCGCCAACGTTGGTAGCCTTAGAGTCGTTAATCCAAGCAATACCTTGTTTGCGAGCTACCAACTGACAGCGATGGGCTAAACCTTGATAGATTTTTGCGGCTTGCAAGCAAGCATCAATGTTAAGCCCTGCAGCCTCTGCTAAGGCCAAAGCAGCAAGTATATTGGCAAAATTATGGGTGCCTACCAGCGCCAACTCAGAGGTGGCTAATAGCGCTTGTTGCCCACGCATTAGATATTGCTGATCTTCACTTAAGCAATAATCAGCATCTAAATGAAGAGAAAAGCTTAAGCTGTTCTGGGGCTTGAATTGCGGCTGTGATAATTCGTCATCCAAGTTGATAACCGCATATTCAGCATTTTGGTAAACCGTTTGTTTAGCGGCAATGTAGTCGCCCATGCCTTGGTATCGGTCCATATGGTCTTCGCTAACATTCAGCAATGTAGCGGCTTTAGCGCGAAGACTCTTGGTTGTCTCCAACTGGAAGCTCGATAACTCAAGAACATATAATTCGATCTGCGACGAAAGCAAATCTAGGGCAGGCACGCCGATGTTACCGCCTACAGCAACATTAACTCCGGCGTGTTTAGCCATCTCGCCCAACAGGCTAGTGACTGTACTTTTACCGTTTGAGCCAGTAATCGCAATAATGGGGGCTTCGGCATAGTGACAAAATAACTCAACGTCACCGATTAGCTGAACTCCAGCTTTCGCCAAGCTTTGTAACTCTGGCGTAGCTAACGCGACCCCAGGGCTAACAATCACCACGTCACATTCAAGCAATTGCTTAAGGGGCAGCTCGCCACACACCACTTGCAAACTAGGGGGTAGCGAAGCTAAGCCAGGAGGCTGCTGGCGAGTATCACAAACTAAGGGCAACACTTCGTGCTTAAGTAAAAAGCGCACAGAGCTAAGCCCGCTGGCACCAAGGCCAACGACCGCATAGCGTAGTTGTGGCTGTAACTTACTCACTGTAATTACTCTTCCTATACTTTAAACAGCTCGCCTAACGCACCTTAAGGGTGGCTAAACCAATCAAAACTAAAATTAATGAAATAATCCAAAAGCGCACGATTACTCGAGGCTCTGGCCACCCTTTAAGCTCATAATGGTGATGAATCGGCGCCATTCGAAAAATGCGCTGCCCACGTAACTTATACGAGCCTACTTGCAGGATTACCGACACCGTTTCCATCACAAATACACCGCCCATAATCACCAGCAACAATTCTTGGCGAACCAATACAGCTACAGCCCCCAATGCTGCGCCTAGGGCTAGCGAACCGACATCGCCCATAAATACTTGAGCAGGGTAGGTATTGAACCAAAGAAAAGCTAATCCTGCTCCCACCATGGCGGTACACACCACCACTAGTTCACTGGCTTGTGGGATATAAGGGATAAACAAGTAGCTTGAAAAGTTTACGTGGCCGGTTAAGTAGGCGACGAGAGCAAAGGCTGATGCCACCATCACGCTTGGCATTATTGCTAGGCCATCTAAGCCGTCCGTTAGGTTAACGGCGTTGCTACTGCCTACAATGACCAAATATGTGAGAGGGATAAATAGCCAGCCTAATTGCGGCATAATGTCTTTGATAAACGGCAACACCAGTTGGGTTTGAGCCGCAGAGTCAGAACTCCAGAATAGATAAACCGCAACAATTAGCGCGACAACTGATTGCCAGAAATACTTCCAACGGGCAATTAAGCCCGCAGGGTCTTTACGGATAACTTTACGGTAATCATCAACAAAACCAATTGCGCCATAGCTACCAAATACAAATAACATCACCCATACATAAGGGTTGTCTAAACGCGCCCACAATAAGGTAGACAAAAACACCGAGGCAATAATCAGCACACCGCCCATTGTGGGAGTACCCGACTTGCTCAAGTGAGATTCTGGCCCATCGTTACGCACGGTTTGACCAATTTGTAACAACTGTAAGCGACGAATAAGCTTTGGCCCCATCCATAGTCCAAAGACTAAGGCGGTCAAAATGCTGACAATTGCTCTAAAGGTTAAATACCCAAATAGCGAAAATCCACTAAAGTATTGCTGCAGATATTCCGCCAACCAAACTAACATTCCAAACCCTTTTTATAATATTGCTGTAACTGTTTAACGACTTTTTCCATGTGGGTCGAACGAGACCCTTTAACCAACACAAGACACGGAGAATGTTGCGCTTCTAAGGCTGTGATAAGCTGCTCACAAAGCACTTCATGGTTGTCGAAACCGAGTGAAGACTGACCGATTTCAGCCAGCACTTCGTCAAAAGACGCGCCATAAGAATACAAGCTGATGTCACTGTCAAGTGCCCGTTTAACTAAGTCGTTATGCACCTGTTTAGTTTGCTGTCCCATTTCCCCCATGGCTCCAGCGATAAGGAAGCGCTTACCTTCAAAATTGGCCAAAATATTGATAGCCGCATTAAATGACGCCGGGTTAGCGTTATAGCTATCATCAATTAGCTGGATACTGCTATTTAACGATTGAACGTTCACCCGACCCGGCACTTTATCTAATTGTGCCAAGCCTTGGCTTACTTGCTCTAGCTTGGCTCCCATATTCAACGAAAGCGCAGCCGCAGCGACAGCATTTTTAACATTGTGCTCGCCCGCCAAATTAATTTGGATAAGCGCCTCACCGTTTGGCGTGTGCAATACAAAACGGCTGCCACTTAAACCTAGAGATTCGATAGCGCTGGCATAATAATCGGCATTAACCTTATCTAAAGAAAAATGCTCAATTTTAGCCGGACGAGCTACTTCATTTAAGTACTCTTGATAGCTAGATTGGTACTCACACAGCGCTAACTGCTCAGCACCTAGCTCGCCAAATAACTCAGATTTAGCTTTCAGCACGCCGTCTTGAGAGCCAAAGCCTTCAATATGCGCAGCAGATACATTATTGATTAAGGCAACCTTGGGTTTTACCAAGCTCACTGTGTAGGCAATTTCACCGATATGATTTGCGCCTAACTCTAATACACCCAACTGATGCGTCTCGGTCGCGCGAAGCAGCGATAAAGGCACCCCAATATCGTTGTTAAAATTGCCTTTGGTGGCTAATACCTCAAAACCCTGTGACAAAATGGCCGTGGTCATTTCTTTCACCGTGGTTTTACCATTGCTACCAGTAATGGCGCAGCAACTTAACGCCAACTTCTCTCTTACATAACTGGCCAGTTGTCCGAGCGCTAAACGGGTGTCTTTGACTAACAACTGAGGCACATCATGTGCTAATTCACGCTCGACTAGCAGCGCAGTTGCGCCTTGCTCAATAGCTTGTTGCGCGTAGTTATGAGCATCAAATCGCTCACCCACCAAAGCAATAAACAAGGCTTGAGACATCTGCTCGCGAGTATCAGTACTAATTGACTGAACAATTAAACTATCGCCCACTAGCTGAGCATCTAAGGCTTGTGTGAGTTCTGTAAGGCTTAAGGCAATCATGCTTTCGCCCCCACTAACTGCTTAACAACTGCGCGTTCATCATAGTCACGCACTTCAGCACCAATAATTTGATAGCTTTCGTGGCCTTTACCGGCCACCAAAATAATATCTTTATCGCGAGAGTGCGTAAGCGCATGTGCAATCGCCTCACAGCGATCGTGAATAATGGTTACGGCTTCAGCTTGATTAAAGCCAAGCAATATGTCGTCGGTGATCGCCTGAGGATCTTCAAACCGAGGGTTGTCGTCGGTAACAATCACTTGGTCTGCCAAGCGCTCAGCTATTTCTGCCATTAAAGGTCGTTTACCTTTATCTCTGTCGCCGCCACAACCAAAAATACAAATAAGCTCGCCGCTACAATGCTGGCGCAGGGCTGTTAAGGCTTTTTCTAAGGCGTCAGGCGTATGCGCGTAATCAACCACAACCGAACGTTTACCGGCAAATAACTCCATTCGACCAGGTACCGCACTAAGGGCAGGTAACTGAGTAAGTAAACTTTCTAATGGAAGACCTAAGAACCGCAAACAAGCTATAGCGCTTAGTAAATTATCAGCATTAAAACGCCCTAAAAGCGGGCTCTTAAAAGTAAGCTTTTCATGTCTTGTTTGTGGGCTAAACAAATAACCGCTTGCCCCTAACTCGCTGAACTGCAGGTTAGCGATTTGCCAATCGGCAGTGCTATCTTCTAAAGACAAAGATTGGGCACTTGGATAGTGCTGCAGCAACTGCTTGCCAAAACCATCATCAGCATTGATTAAACGACATTCTAAACTTGGCCAGTTAAATAAGGCTTGTTTCGCGCGGCCATACTCAGCCATGCTGCCATGGTAATCAAGGTGGTCTCGGCTAAGGTTTGTGAATATCGCAACCTTGAACGGCACACTCGCCACTCGCTGCTGCACCAAACCATGCGACGATACTTCCATAGCAACTAATTCATAGCCTTGCTGATTCATTTCGCAAAGCTGGCGCTGAATAGTAATCGCGTCGGCCGTGGTATTTTCACTCGCAACCAGCTTACCTGGCTCACCATTACCTAACGTTCCCATCACCGCAGCACGAATGCCACTTAGTTTTGCCAAGTTAGCAATTAAATGGGTTACAGTGCTTTTGCCGTTGGTACCAGTAACACCGACTAAAGTAAGCGGATTACCGTCTGGAAAATAGGCCGCTGACGCTAATTGCGATAACTGTTGGTTCAAGCGCCAAAAGTAAATGCAGGCAATTTGCTTGTGCCACACTATTTGACCATGAGATTTTTCATCATCCGCATCAGCAAGTACCGCCACAGCTCCAGCACTAATCGCTGAATCAATATAGTTACTGCCATCAACTTGGTGGCCTTTAACCGCAACAAATATATCGCCTTGCTCAATCTCTCTGCTATTTAGAGAGAGGTGGTTAAAGCTGATGTCTGGGGCAACCGTTACCGAAAATTTAGCCAACAATGCAGACAAACTAGGTTTCACCATTATTGCCTCCATTTAGCTGTACCACTTGGCTGGTATTATCATCGGGGGCAACATTTAAATACTGTAATCCGCCTTGCATCACTTTCGAGAAAACCGGAGCGGCAACGTCGCCGCCATAATAGCGGTCAGTTTGTGGTTCATTAACAAACACAGCAATGGCAAGTTTAGGGTTACTCACTGGAGCAACGCCCGCAAAAATAGCAACGTAGTCATCACCATAACCACCACGAACAGCTTTACGGCTGGTGCCTGTTTTACCCGCCACACGATAACCTGGTACTGCGGCTTTCTGCCCGGTACCGCCATCTTGAATAACCGATTCCATCATCTCTAGCACTGCTTGTGCTTTGTTTTGCTCAAACACTCTCTCGCCAGTGGCTGGCTGCTGTAACTTAATGATGGATGTTGGTCGAAATACTCCACCAGCTCCCATGGTTGCGTACGCTTGGGCGAGTTGCAGAGGGGTAACCATTAAGCCATAGCCAAACGACAAGGTAGCAAGTTCAAAATCTGACCAACGGCGACGCTGCGGCATTTGACCGCCCGATTCGCCGACTAAACCTAAACCAGCATCGTTACCAAAGCCCACATCGTAAAATGTATCAAGCATCCCCTCTACGCCCACTTTTAGGGCTAATTGGCTAGTGGCAACGTTGCTCGATTTTTGAATGACTTTGGTTAAACTAATTTCACCGTAGTTGCGCGAATCTCGAACTCTACGCCCGCCAATCTGCATCCAACCAGGGCTGGTGTTAATCATACTGTTTGAACGAATGTGGTCGCGCTCAAGCGCCGCAATAACCGATAGTGGCTTAACCGTAGAGCCCGGCTCATAGCTATCAGTTATTGCACGATTACGATAGCGATAACTTTGAAACTCGTTACGATTATTAGGATTAAAAGACGGGCTATTAGCCATAGCTAATACTTCACCGGTTTCAATATCTAACACGACCACACTTCCAGAGGTGGCTTTGGTCTCGGTGACTGCTTTTTTGAGCTCACGATAAGCGATTGCTTGGATCCGTTGATCAATACTTAAAGCAATATTCTGCGCTTGTTTAGCTTGATGAATAACATCCAGATCTTCAACTACGCGACCTAAGCGATCTTTGCGTACTTTACGCTTACCTGGTTCTCCAGTGAGCCAGTCGTCATAACTACGCTCAATGCCTTCTAAACCGTGGTCATCAATATTAGTAAAGCCAACAAGGTGAGCACTCACTTCGCCGGTAGGGTAAAATCGACGGGACTCAGGTTTTAAATAAACGCCTTTAATTTTGAGTTTGGTAACATAATCAGCAACCGCCGCACTTACTTGACGCTGTAAATAAACAAAACGACGTTTCGGATTGCTGACTCGTTGTTGCAAGCTATCTACGTCGGTATCTAATACTTTAGCCAAGGCTGCCCAAGCATCACGATTGGCTAAACTATTTTGGTCTGCCACATGTTTTGGGTCGGCCCAAATAGCGCGCACAGGTACACTCACAGCTAACTCGTTACCTAAACGGTCGGTAATTACACCACGCTCTGCATAGCCTGTTTTGGTGCGAATCGAGCGTAAGTCACCTTCATAAATAAGTTTATCCGGAGCAATAACTTGAATATAAGCCGCACGACTCACCAATGCAGTAAACACTAAGCAAACCACTGCCATCACCAGCACAAAGCGCCAGTGGATGAACAGTCCTTGTTTATTTGCCTTAGCATTCATTAGTTTGTGATTACCACTTGTTCTTCAATTTTGGGTCGGTGCATATCTAAACGCTTTTTAGCTATGCTCTCTACGCGGCTGTGTTCAGCCAGCGCATTTTGTTCTATCAATAAATGTCGCCATTCAACATTGAGTGCATCCCGGCTCATCATTAATGATTCTCGTTGTTCAACAAACATTCTGGTGTGGTGAGTTGTCCACACCACACAAAATGCCGAAACCACCGCAGCCACTAACAACAAAAAGTGCTGCTTGTTACGCCACACATCTTTCAAAATCGCCCGCAATAAATTGGGCTGGCGGCTAACCTCGTCCATTACAAACGTTTTGCTACCCGTAACACCGAGCTACGTGAGCGCGGGTTTACTTCAATTTCTGCTGCGCTCGGTTTTATCGCTCGGCCAATACTCTTTAAATAACGTCCGCTAGCTAACTGCTCTTCGGTAAGCGGCAAGCCTCTAGGAAACTGCTCGCCTTTTTCTTGCTTTCTAATAAAGCGCTTCACCATACGATCTTCTAAAGAATGGAAACTAATCACCGCTAAACGGCCATCGGTCGCTAAACTATTCATAGCGCCTAGCAAAGCTGTGTCTATTTCATCTAACTCGCTGTTAATATAAATACGAATGGCTTGAAAGCTGCGAGTAGCCGGGTGTTTGTATTTATCTTTAACAGGGCAAGCTTCATCAATAATCTTGGCCAGCTGCAAAGTGCTCGTAAGCGGCGTCTCTTCACGGGCATTCACTATCCCGTGAGCAATTCGTTTTCCAAACTTCTCTTCGCCAAAGGTTTTAATCACCCAAGCAATGTCTTCTTCCGCGGCATGAGTTAGCCATAGGGCGGCGGTTTGTCCTTGCGAAGTATCCATTCGCATATCTAAAGGGCCATCGCGCAAAAAGCTAAATCCACGCTCAGCGTCATCAAGTTGCGGGGACGACACGCCTAAATCCAGCAGTACACCATCAATTTTTTTTGCTAATCCCAACTCTGTAATGTATTGCTCAATGCCAGAAAAAGGGCCATGAACAATTTGAAAACGAGGATCGTCGGCAAACTGTTTAGCGGCTTCAATTGCGCGAGGGTCACGGTCGATAGCAATCAAACGCCCTTTGGGACCTAGTTGCTGTAAAATAGCGCGACTGTGCCCACCTCTGCCAAAGGTGCCATCCACGTAAATGCCATCTTCTTTAATGGCTAGGCCGTCGATACACTCTTGTAACAGTACCGAGGTGTGAACAAATTCAGTACTCATACTAAAGCGAAAAATCTTTTAGGTTATCAGTTAACATATCAACGACCTCTTCTAGGGCTATATCTGCAGCAATTTGTTGCTGCCATTGCTCTTCTGACCACAACTCAAATTTGTTGAGCTGGCCAACCAGCATTATTTTTTTCTCCAAACTTGCGTGTTGACGCAACGGAGGTGGAATTAACAAACGACCATTTTTGTCCATCTCGCAATCATCGGCATAACCCAATAGCAAGCGTTGCAAACGACGCTCTGCCGGGTTCATGCTAGATAAACGCTTGAGTTTACGCTCAATTTCTTCCCATTCAGCTAAGGGGTAAAGCAGTAAACAGCGATGATTTATATCAATGGTGCACACCAATTGACCGTGACACTCTTCCATCAACCACTCGCGATATCGGGTCGGCATAGTCATGCGTCCCTTCGCATCTAAGTTGATTGAGCTAGCGCCGCGTAACATCAGTGTTAATTCCCCATTTATCCCTAATTAATTCAGTTGTTGGGCAAACAGATCCACTATGATCCACTTTATCCCACAATTCACTAAGTTTAAGGACGAGTCTCGCCCTTTGCAAGCGACCTTGAGCAAGAAAATGAACAAAATTCCACCAACCCAAATAAAGAAAAGCCTAAAGACTTGATATACAAAGCGGCCACGCTACTTTTGGCTAAAAAATAATTAAAATTTAATGTCATATTAATTTTGAGGAATAGCGAACTGGAGGCATTAAAAAGGTAGTGAGTGCGAATTGTGTCATTGAATTGAAAAAGCCCTGTTGCTAAACAACAGGGCTTTAATAAAAAGGGAGTTGGCCGATAAGCCGGGTTTTGTCGTGAACAATCATTCGTCTAGGCCATTAATCGCTTAATGGCTCAAGCAGCCTACCCGCCCCCAACGCGGGTCGCGCCTTAAGGGGGCCTATTTGGCCTTGCTCTGGGTGGAGTTTACCTCGCCGCATACTGTTACCAGACGCGCGGTGCGCTCTTACCGCACCCTTTCAGCCTTACCTGTACTCCGAAGAGCCATCGGCGGTCTTCTCTCTGCTGCACTTGTCGTGGGCTCGCGCCCCCCAGGCGTTACCTGGCACCCTACCCTATAGAGCCCGGACTTTCCTCCCCTTCGCCCGTCTGCCACTCCCGAAAGAGCGCACAACGACGAAGCAGCGATTGCCTAGCCAACTCCGGTGGCGGACTATAGCAAACAATTATCAGCAAGAATAGCGCTTATTCGCCGTGCTTTAGTCCGTAATCATAAAGGGCGTTTTTCTTTAAACCATAAATTTTGGCGGTAAGTGCTGCGGCCTTCTTTAATGGCAATTCTGTTTGCAATAACTTAAGCGTATCTAAAGCATCTACCGGTAACTGCTCACTGTCTTTTTGGTAACCTGCCACAATTAGTACCATCTCCCCTTTTTGTTGATTGGGGTCGGCTTTAACCCAAGCAAGCAGCTCTGCAACGGGCAAGGATTTAATGGTCTCAAAGGTTTTGGTCAATTCGCGAGCAAGCACAACTTGCCTATCTTCCCCTAAGCAACTAACTATGTCGGCGAGGCTATCTAATATACGGTGAGGCGATTCGTAATACACTACTGTGCGAGTTTCTTGACGAAGTTCATCTAATCGCTCTTGGCGTGCTTTGGTTTTAGCTGGTAAAAAACCTTCGTACAAAAACCTATCTGTAGGTAACCCCGCTACCGACAATGCAGCAATAGCCGCGCAAGCGCCGGGTAACGGCACAACCGGGTAGCCTTTTGCGCGAAACGCGTTAACTAGGTGGTAGCCGGGATCATTGATCAGTGGCGTTCCTGCATCGGAAACTAACGCAATGTCATTTCCATCTAGCACTTGCTGCTCTAACCAGGCTATTTTTTGTTGTTCGTTATGATCGTGTACCGCCACACAGCGAGTACCAATTTCATAATGACTCAATAACCGGCCAGTGTTGCGCGTATCTTCGGCTGCAATCATCGACACATCCTTTAGCACTTGAATAGCACGCTGTGTGATATCTGCTAAATTGCCGATAGGAGTGGCTACAATATAAAGAGTACCGATGGCTGACATAAACTCACCTCTGATAAAAACGGCCTCTACTTTAATCAAAAGCCTCACTTGCCTCAATCTTTCACCACTTCGATTGTAGATTATTTAGCGTTTGGCTCTTAATATATGCACTAACTAATCAATACTAGTGGTATAAACCTTGAAACATAACCTGATCTCAGCGCTACGTTATCTCAGTTTAAGCCTTATGCTTTTGCTCGCAGCCTGTAGTAGTGGCCCAACCAAGCCGCCTATTGTTGCTATAGACCTTCCTTCTATTGCTGTTGCGCCTGAACATAATGCAGAGTTTTATTTGGATCAGGCTAGCGTTGCGCCAGTAGAGCAAACCTTTGAATGGGAGCTCCTTGCAGCTAAGGCTTACTACCAACAAGGCATGTTCCAAGCTGGTGATGCTGTAACCACATCCTTAAATAAACAAGCAAACACGGTACAACGTGGGGCAGGCTTGCGCTTAGTAAGCGCCTACGCTTTAGAGCTTCAAGGTCAATATACTCCGGCTTTAGCATTGTTAGATTTTGACCCAGCCTGGCAACTACCCGATGATTATTGGTATGCCTACTTTCAAACACGCGGCAAAATTTATCAAAAACAAAATAATCCTTTAGCTGCTTCTGGCGCTTTTATCGAGTTAGACCGTTATCTATCAGAAGATGCCCGAGAAGCAAACCATCAAACCATTTGGCAACTGCTTAAACCGCTTACCGCTTTTACTCTTCGCAGCTTTCAGCAGCCAGGTAACGAATTACGCAATGGCTGGTTAGAAATTGTTGCGATAAGTAACGAACCCAAGCAATCACCGGAGAAACTGGTTGCTAAACTACAAACTTGGAAAACCGAATATCCATCCCACCCTGCACTAGATTATGTAGCAGGAGATTTAGCTAAAGCGCTAAGCATTACTCCTTATACGCCACAAAAAGTTGCAGTTTTGCTGCCGTTAAGTGGTAAATACCAAAATAACGGTTTAGCGGTAAAAGACGGTTTAGTATCTGCGTTCTTAGATAGCCAAACAGAGTTTTCCAGTGACACAGAATTGGTGTTTTACGATACCCAGTCCCAAGCAATGGAAACGCTCTATCCTCAACTTGAGCAAGACCAAATCGATTTCATCGTTGGGCCGCTATTAAAATCGCAGCTACGCAGTTTGTTAAGCCTTGCTCCAACCCAACCGGTGTTCGCTCTTAACGATGTGCAAGCTGGTGAACAGGAGCAACAGTTCTTCTTCCCTCTCTCGCCTGAGGATGAAGCCAAACAAGCCGCTCAGTTTATGGCGCAACGTGAAGAGCAAAATCCACTGCTGTTAGCCCCACAAAGCAGCTTGGGCAAGCGCATGGCTGAATCATTTACAGAAGAATGGCAAACCCTTTCTAGCTCCCCTGTCGATGTTATCTACTACGCCAACCGCAACGATCTACAACGCGCAGTGCGTAAATTGCTGCATACCGATCTGAGCCAGCAGCGTATTAGCCAGTTTAAGCAAATTCTGGGACAGGATTTAGAAGCTGAAGTACGCTCTAGAAGCGATGCTAACTCTCTGTATTTGGTGGGCAACAATACAGAAACCAAGCTGATTAAGGCGTTTATTGATGTAACCGTAAGCCCATTTGCAGTAAGCCCACGCTTATATGCCAGCTCGCGCAGCTACGACAAAAATGATGAAACCAGCGAAAACGAGTTAGATGGCATTTACATCAGCGAGATGCCTTGGATATTAGAGCAACAGTCGGTAAATGCTATTCGCCATCAGCAGCTTTGGCCTAGCTCTTCAGACTCGCAGAAACGTTTGTACGCTTTGGGTTATGATGCCTACTCGCTAATTAGTCAACTAGCTCAAATGCGCGGCTATTCAGACTATCAGCTAAATGGTTTAACCGGAAAACTCAGTGTTAACCAACAAGGTTTAGTGATACGACAACTTACGTGGACTCAATATAAAGATGGCCAACTGGTTCCCTTGGAAATCCAAGCTAACACGCTTCAAGACCAAGATATTGAATAAAGGGCAAGCTGCAGAGCAGCAAGCGGCTAGCTATCTAAGCAAGCAGGGTTTACGGCTGATTGAGCAAAACTATCATTGCCGCCGCGGCGAGATAGACCTAATTTGTAAACAGGGCGACACCTGGGTTTTTGTGGAAGTTAAATACCGCAAAAGCCTTAGCCATGGCGGAGCGGCTGCAGCTGTCGACCAGCACAAAATGCACCGTATACTGCTTAGCGCACAACACTATTTACAACAAAAAAATTTGAACCAATTTGATACTGCAATGCGTTTTGATGTTGTTGCTATTCAAGAGCAAGCACCTTACCTAGAATGGTTTCAGAACGCGTTTGGGGAATAACATGCAAGAACGAATCAAAGAAATATTTAGAGAAAGCATACAAACCAAAATTGCTGCTGCAGAAGCACTACCCGATGCAATTGAAAAAGCTACAGTGATCATCGCTCAAGCATTGCTCAACGGTAACAAACTGCTCATTGCGGGCAATAGCGCTGGAGCGGCGCTCGCTCAGCAATTTTCAGCTAACTTGGTTAACCGTTTTGATACAGAACGCCCTAGCCTTCCAGCTTTAGCACTTAGCACCGACAGCTCAGTGCTAAGTGCCATTGCGAATGATTACTCCTTTGATGAAGTGTTTGCCAAACAAATTCGCGCACTAGGCCAGCAAGGCGATGTACTTGTTGCCATCTCCGATTCAGGTAACTGTCGCAACGTAATTAAAGCCATGGAAGCGGCAGTAAACCGCGACATGACAATTATTGCGCTAACCGGAAAAGATGGCGGTGAAATGGCCGGTCTGCTTAGCGAGCAAGACGTTGAAATTAGAGTGCCAGGTGAACAGAGCGTACGCATTAACGAAGTACACTTACTGGCCTTAAACAGTTTATGTGATTTAGTAGACCGTACGTTGTTTCCCCAACAGGAGGATTAAAGGATGTTACGTATCATCACCGTTGTTGTTTTGGCAGGGCTACTACAAGCCTGTGCTGGAGCAGTTGTAGTGGGTGCCGGAGTAGCAGCAGGTGCAGCAACAGATAGGCGCACCATAGGCACTCAATTTGATGACCAAACTATAGAACTTCAAGCACTTAGCGAACTGGGCAAAGAAGAGAGCATTTGGCGAGAAAGCAAGCTATCGGTAGTTGCGCTTAACGGCAGAGTACTGGTCATTGGCCAAACTCCGAATCAAGAATATTTCAACAAAATCACTCAAGTTGTCCGCGATGTAAGTGGTGTACAACAAGTACTCAACGAAGTACGCATCAAAGCACCTGTATCTTTAGGTGTACGTAGCAATGACTCTTGGATTACCACCAAAATCAAATTTAAGATCTACGAAGACAGCAAGCTTCCACCTGGTAAGATAAAAGTCATTACCGAAGACAGTGAAGTATTTCTTATTGGGTTTGTTACCGCAGAAGAAGAACGCTTAGCGATTGATATTGCCCGCCACGAGACAGGCGTAGCCAAAGTGATTAAAGTATTTGAGCTGATAGAAGCCAGCTAGCAAATTTAAAATAGATACAAAAAAGCGCCTTTCGGCGCTTTTTTATTTTACGATGGTGAGTGTCGGCTTCTTCGGAGTATCCTCTTTCACCGAAACATCTTCAGGCTGACTCTCAAGCTCTTCCACTTGCTCGTAAGCAGCTTCTGGCTCAAACACAGTACCTGCACCATTTTCTCGGGCATAAATCGCGACAACGGCTGCCATAGGCACATAAACCTGAAACGGTTTACCACCAAAGCGTGCGCTAAAACTTACGTGCTGTAAGTCCATATTAAAGGCCGCAATCGCCGACGGAGCAATGTTTAGAACAATCTGTCCATCATTAACAAATTGGCTGGGCACGGTCACGTTAGCTTGGGTAGCATCCACCACCAAGTGAGGAGTCAACTCGTTGTCTAACAACCAATCAAAAAAAGCCTTAAGCAAATAAGGCCTATTTGGGGTCATCTCTTCACTCATTAACCTAAAAACCCATCGCGAATTTCACGCTCTGCATCGGTCAGTGAAGCTTGGAACGATTCACGATCAAATACACGGATCATATAAGATTTGATTTCTTTAGAACCCGCACCTTCAAGTTCGATGCCTAAAGTAGGTAAACGCCATAGTAGTGGTGCTAAGTAGCAATCTACTAAGCTGAATTCTTCACTCATAAAGTAAGGCATTTCAGCAAAAACCGGTGCAATGCTTAACAGACTTTCTGTTAATTGCTTACGTGCAGCCTCGGCGTTCTCACCTTTTTCAATTTGCGCAACCAAGGTGTACCAGTCGTTTTTGATGCGGTGCATCATAAGGCGGCTTGAACCACGCGACACAGGGTAAACCGGCATTAGCGGTGGGTGAGGAAAACGCTCGTCTAAGTATTCCATGATGATCTGCGATTGGTACAACACCAATTCACGATCAACTAAGGTTGGAACAGAGCTGTACGGATTCAAATCAATTAAGTCTTCCGGTAAGTTGTCCGGATCTACCTGATTAATTTCTACGCTGACGCCTTTCTCAGCCAAAACGATACGTACCTGATGACTATATAAGTCGTTAGCACCAGAGTATAGCGTCATTACCGAACGCTTGTTGGCAGCTACAGCCATTGAATCCTCCAAAAACCATCTAAAATAAATACACAAACGGCAACAGCATAAATGCTATTGCCGATAATTAAATACTAGCTCAAGACTTAGTGTACGTCGCGCCAGTATTCTTTCTTCAATAGATAACTAATAATGAAGAAAATGAATAAGAAACCAAGCACCCAGTAACCAAGACGTTTACGCTCTAGCTGAATAGGTTCAGCAGAGTAAACTAAAAAGTTAACTAGGTCTAAAACAGCGTGGTCATACTCATCATCACTCATCTCACCACTGCCATCTGATTGGATGCCAACGTAGATTTGCTGATCTTCACCATCAATCATTCTTGTTTCATAAACCGCGTTTGGCACACCTTGCAACTCTTGCAATACGTGTGGCATACCAACACTTGGGAATACTTTGTTATTCACCCCAAATGGACGCGTCTCATCAACATAAAATGAACGTAAATAGGTATATACCCAATCAGCTCCACGAACTCGAGCTACTAAGGTTAAATCTGGAGCTGGCGCACCAAACCACTTAGCAGCGTCTTTTTCTTGGATGGCATTTTGCATCAATTCACCTGGTTTTACCCCGGTAAAAATCAAGTTTTCTTCCATTAACTTAATTGGAATACCTAAATCTTCTGCTACACGATTATAACGCTGGTATTGAGCACTATGACAGCCAAAACAGTAATTCATAAACAATTTCGCGCCGTTTTGTAACGAAGCTTTATCACTTAAGTCATAGTTCGCTTTGTCTAAAGGAACTGTCGAACCAGCGGCAAACGCCAAGCTAGGAACCAGCAACGCGAATGCTAAAAAAATATTTTTCATCATTTGGTCACCCTTTCTGGAACTGGCTTAGTTTTCTCGTTTTTACTGTAAATCCACAGTAGTAGGAAATAACCAAAGTAACCAACAGTTGCGATACGTGCGATCCAAGTTAATAGGTCGGTTGAAGGTAAAGCACCTAGCACCCCTAGAATCACAAAACATATAACAAACTGAGCGATGTTAAGCTTATGTATGACACTACGGTAGCGAATTGACTTCACTTTACAGCGGTCTAACCACGGTAATACAAATAACACCGCAATAGATGCGCCCATCATCACTACACCCAGTAATTTATCGGGTACCGCACGCAAAATTGCATAGAACGGTGTGAAATACCAAACCGGCGCAATATGTTCTGGCGTTTTAAGCGGATTAGCTGCTTCAAAGTTTGGCGGCTCTAGGAAGAAGCCTCCACCTTCTGGGAAGAAGAACATCACCCAACAGAAGAAGAACAAGAAGCCAACAATGGCGGCTAAATCTTTAACCGTAAAATAAGGGTGGAAAGGAATACCATCCTTCGGCCAACCATTCTCATCTTTGTTAGCTTTAATCTCGATACCATCTGGGTTGTTAGAGCCTACTTCATGCAACGCTACAATGTGTAAGAACACCAACATAACCAACACCAGGGGCAATGCAATAACATGCAAAGCGAAGAAGCGGTTTAAGGTTGCACCAGAGATAACATAGTCACCACGGATCCACAGGGTTAGGTCATCACCAATTACCGGAATAGCCCCAAACAGTGAAATAATTACCTGCGCGCCCCAATAAGACATTTGTCCCCAAGGAAGCAAGTAACCCATGAATGCTTCGGCCATCAATACCAAGAAAATTAACATCCCGAACAGCCAAATCAGTTCACGAGGTTTTTGGTATGAGCCGTAAATTAAGCCACGATACATGTGCAAATAAATCACCACAAAGAAGGCTGACGCCCCGGTGGAATGCATGTAGCGCAGTAGCCAACCATATTCCACATCACGCATGATGTATTCAATAGAGGCAAATGCTCCATCACCTGATGGGTTGTAATTCATAGTTAGCCAAATACCTGTAAGGATTTGGTTAACTAATACCACCATGGCAATAAAGCCAAAAATATACCAAAAGTTAAAGTTTTTTGGTGTTGGGTATTGGCCCACGTGTTTATTGTAGGTCTTGGTCAACGGGATCCGTTCATCGATCCAACCGATAAGTGCCTTCATCTTATGCCTCTCCCTGGTCCAAGCCGACCAAAATGGTGGTTTCATCAACATAGTGATGCGGAGGAACAACCAAGTTTAGTGGTGCAGGTACACTTTGGAATACTCGTCCGGCCATATCAAACTTAGAACCATGACAGGGACAGAAGAATCCATATTCAACACCTTGAACTTGCTCAGCAAAGCTGCCAGGTAAATAGGTGGGTGAACAGCCAAGGTGAGTACATAAGCCCACACCTACAAACAACTCAGGTTTGATTGAGCGGTGTACATTGACTGTATAATCGGGTTGTTGAGGCTCCTCTGAATCGGGGTCACGCAACCTATCACCAATGGTGTTTAAGTTATCTAGAACCGATTGAGGACGGTTAACCACCCAAACAGGTTTACCACGCCATTCAACACGTAGTAATTGTCCAGGTTCTATTTTGCTAATATCCACTTCTACCGGTGCTCCAGCTGCTTTAGCTTTGGCACTCGGATTCCATGAACTGATAAAAGGTACTGCGGCAAACGTAGCTCCTACACCACCGACAACAGCTGTTGTCCAGGTTAGGAAGCGACGGCGGCCAGCATCGACAGGAGCGTTGCTCATCCAATGTCTCTCCGGTAAGGATCCGCGCAATTATTGTAATTTTCCTTGCGGCATGCTGCACAAGGTAGCGTTTTTCTGCTACTGGTAGCGTTTACTTGCTACTACATTATTGCAGGTAAATGCGAACAAAATAGTAATAAAAAACACACAAATTGACAAGGGAAATCAAGGTTTTTAACCTTTTAGAATAAAGAAAAGCCCGGCATAGCCGAGCTTTTTTGTAACACGAATGTGTATAGCAATTAACGTTTAGAGAATTGCGGACGACGACGTGCTTTACGTAGACCAACTTTCTTACGCTCAACTTTACGCGCATCACGGGTAACGAAACCAGCTTTACGTAACTCAGGACGTAGACTTTCGTCGTATTCCATAAGAGCACGAGTGATACCGTGACGGATAGCACCAGCTTGACCAGTTGTACCACCACCTTTTACGGTAACTAGTAGGTCAACTTTTTCTAACAATTCCGTTAGTTCAAGTGGTTGACGAACTACCATACGAGCAGTTTCACGGCCAAAGTAAACGTCCAAAGTACGGTTGTTTACAGTGATGTTACCACTACCTGCTTTTAAAAATACGCGAGCAGTAGAGCTTTTGCGACGGCCAGTGCCGTAGTATTGATTCTCAGCCATTATTCAAATTCCGTAACTTAAATGTCTAATACTTGTGGTTGCTGAGCCGCATGAGTGTGCTCAGGTCCAGCGAATACTTTCAGTTTACGGAACATTGCACGGCCTAGAGGACCTTTTGGCAACATACCTTTCACTGCAGACTGGATAACACGCTCAGGAGCTTTTTCGATTAACTTTTCAAAGCTAATTGACTTTAAGCCACCTGGGTAACCAGTGTGCGAGTGGTAAATTTTACCTTTCGCTTTGTTGCCTGTTACGGCTACTTTCTCAGCGTTAATTACGATGATGTAATCACCAGTATCAACGTGAGGAGTATATTCAGCTTTATGCTTACCGCGTAGGCGAGAAGCGATTTCAGTTGCGATACGACCCAGAGTTTTACCATCTGCATCTACAACGTACCAGTCGCGTTTAACGCTGTCTGGCTTGGCTACAAAAGTTTTCATTTGTATATATAACCCAAAATAACTGTTACACATGTGTTTGTGACAATCACAAACGTGAAAGTAGCCACTCATAGTATCCCTTCGAATACGGAGTAAGCTGGATTGTTAGTATCACCAAATCGGTGACATGTAACGTGGGGTGGCAAGATTATAGGGGAAGTACAAAAAAAAACCACCCCTAATTAAGATTATTTAAGGTAAGTGCTCTCTTTCCAAGTATTCATGAGACTGCATTTCTTGTAAGCGAGATAGACAACGTTCAAATTCAAAACTCAACCGCCCGCCTTGATAGAGTTTTTCTAAGGGTACTTCAGCAGCAATAATTAAAGTAACGTTTCGCTCATAAAATTCATCAATTAAAGCAATAAAGCGTCGAGCGGCATCATCATTTTTAGCCCCCATTGCCACTACACCCGACAACAGCACTGTGTGATAAAGCCTTGCCAGTTCAATATAATCTAACTGACTCCTCGCCCCTTCACATAACTCACTAAATTCAACGTGTAACACACTATCGGCTTCATTCACAAAATTAATCATCCGCTGATTAATTTCAATCTGACCTAATGCTTGGCGCGGTTCGTTAGACAATTGCAAAAAGTATTGGGCTAAGTTTTGCTCCGCTTGTTGGTCTAAGGGGTAATGATAAATCTCTGCCTCATTAAGGGTACGCATTCGATAATCACTGCCGCCATCTACATTGATAATTTGGCAATGTTGTTGAATCAACTTTATGGTTGGCACAAAGCGTTGGCGCTGCAAACCATTTCGGTACAAATCTTCAGGCGGTATGTTTGAGGTAGCAACAAGAGTTACTCCCCGTTCAAACAAAGCTTCGAATAGCGTTCCCAAAATCATTGCATCGGTAATGTCTGAGACAAAAAACTCATCAAAGCAGATAACTTCTGCCTCTTTATATAAGCGATCTGCCACGACCTCTAAGGGATTAGTTTGGGCAGTTAAACTTTTTAACTCTTGATGCACCCGCTGCATAAAACGGTGGAAATGTACTCGCATTTTACGTTGCTGGGGTAAGCAGTTAAAAAAAGTGTCCATGAGATAGGTTTTTCCTCGGCCAACTCCTCCCCACATGTAAAGCCCTTGAACAGGAGACTTAGTGGATAAATCTGCGTTGGAAAATCGACTTTTTAACTTGGAAAAAAAAGATGAGGGAACAGCAGCGGAAGCGGGCTTTTCATTCAACTGATCAAATACACGTTGCAATTGAGTAACTGCAAATGCCTGGGCATTGTCTTTTATAAAATCATGAGCTTGCAGATCTTGCTCGTATTGTTGCTGTGGAGTCATCCTTTCCCTATTCCCAGAACCCGCTAAAATTAGTCGAAAATTGATAGTACCATGTGAAAGCATTCTCAAGTATATTGAAAGTTCATCAAGACCAACAAAGGAATAATATGAGCGCAATTAGCAGTATGATTTTTCTTCTTATTGGTGTCGCTATTGGCTTCTTCCTTAGTCGTATAGCATCAAAGCCGGTTGGTAGCGATGCCAATATGAAGCAAGAACTCGAACAAAATAAAGCTGAACTAGACAGTTATAAAGAGCAAGTTCAAGAGCACTTTGCAACCAGTGCTCAGCTACTTGAAGACATGGCCAAGCAATACCAAGGCATATACGAACATATGGCCAGCCAGTCAAAATCATTAATCAGTGAAGACGTAGCTCAACCGCAGCTATTTGCTGATTATCAAGAAAAATTAGAGCTAGACGAAACGGTTGAATCAAGCGAAGCTCAACCTAAAGATTACTCTAATCAACCATCTGGTTTATTTACCGAAGCTCAGCGTAAAGCTAGCTAAATCATTGAACTTTTTAAACTAAGCAGGGTCATTAAGATCCTGCTTTTTTATAATGACATGTGTTTATTGAGGTATTTAGATGAGTGTTTCCACTAAGAAATTTGTCATTGTATTGTTGTCACTGTTTCTTGGCATCAATACCTTCCAAGCTCACGCTGCCCTGCCTTTCTCAGTGGGTGGCGAAGAACTTCCCAGCTTAGCCCCAGTACTTGAACAAGCCACCCCTGCCGTGGTTAATATCTCTGTTGCTGGCACCAAGGTTTCTCAACAACAACTTCCAGAATTGTTTAAGTACTTCTTCGGCCCAGAAGGTAATCCAGGTAACGCCGAACAAGAGCGTCCCTTTCAAGGTCTGGGTTCTGGTGTAGTAGTTGATGCGAAAAAGGGTTACGTAATCACCAATTACCATGTAATTCACGAAGCTGACGAAATTGTTGTCACCTTAAAAGATGGCCGCACCTTTGAAGCGGAAGTATTGGGTAGTGATCGTCATACCGATATCGCATTGCTGCAAATAGAAGCCGATGAACTGGTTGATATTAAGCTGGCAGATTCTGACGAGCTTCGTGTAGGAGATTTTACTGTCGCTATTGGTAACCCTTTTGGCCTAGGCCAAACTGTAACCTCTGGCATCGTGAGCGCATTGGGGCGGAGTGGTTTAAACATTGAAAACCTAGAAAACTTCATTCAAACCGATGCCGCGATTAACAGCGGTAACTCAGGTGGCGCCTTAATCAACTTGCGTGGAGAGCTTATTGGCATCAACACCGCAATTATTGCGCCTAACGGTGGCAACATCGGTATTGGGTTCGCGATCCCCAGTAACATGGTGCGTAACCTAGCGGATCAAATTATCGAATTTGGTGAAGTACGTCGCGGCGTGCTGGGTGTAACCGGTGGCGAGCTTAACAGTGATTTAGCCAAGGCTTTTGGCACCGACTCGCAACATGGCGCGTTTGTTAACCAAGTGATGCAGGGTTCAGCGGCCGATAAAGCCGGCATTGAGCCAGGCGACATCATCATTGCCGTTGATGATAAAAAGGTAAAAAGCTTTGCTGAGCTGCGTGCCAAAATTGGCACCATGGGCGCAGGTAAAACCATTAAAATTGGCGCAATTAGAGATGGTAAACCTATCGATTTTAAAGTGACCTTACAGCAGGCAGAAGAACAAAACATTAATGCCAAGGTAATGCACCCTGCCCTTGAAGGCGCAAGCTTGAGCTCTACCGGTAAAGACGCAGATATATCAGGCGTGCGAGTCAATAAAGTTGCGCGTAACTCTAAAGCCTTTGCTAACGGCTTAGAAGAAGGCGATATCATCATTGGCATCAACAAAATTCGCATCACGAGTATCGCTGATCTACGCGCCCTCTTGGAAACCGAGCCCAAGGTGCTAGCTGTAAATATTCAACGCGGTGATGAAAACCTCTACCGAATCATTCAATAGATTGAGATGATTAACAATAAAGGCGACTTATTAGTCGCCTTTTCTTTTGTCTCCAGAATCTGCGTGCTATGCTGAGAATCTAGCTGGAGAAGAACAATTGTTAGCTATAATCAAGTATTTACTCAAGCCCGCTTTTTTTGGATTAGCAATAGCACTGGGCATTTTGTTTGCGTTTCCGGAATTTCGTGAAAACAGTAAGCAACTGCTCGATGACTATACCGATACACCGCTAGTTAGCTACGCACAAGCGTCTAGGCGCGCGGCGCCAGCAGTGGTAAATATCTATACCCGCAGCTTCTTACAATCTTATGTGAATGTAGACACTCAACTCGAGTCTCAAGGTTTAGGCTCTGGCGTTATTATGTCTAAACAAGGTTTTGTATTAACCAACCTTCACGTTATTGCCAACTCCGATCAAATTGTTATCGCCTTACAAGATGGCCGGGTGTTTAATGCCGATTTAGTGGGTGGCGACATGATCACCGACCTTGCAGTATTAAAAATTGAAGCCTCTCCAGATCTCCCTGTTATTCCGCAAAACGACCAATTGGCGACACAGGTTGGTGATGTAGTGTTGGCAATTGGTAACCCATACAACGTAGGCCAAACCATTACCCAAGGCATTATTAGTGCTGCTGGGCGCAGCGGTATGAGCTCAACCGGTCGCCAAGACTTTTTACAAACCGATGCGGCGATTAACCGTGGTAATTCTGGTGGCGCTTTGGTGAATACACGTGGTGAGTTAGTGGGAATTAATACCTCTGCCTATCACTTAAACGATGCAGCTGATACTTACGGGATTAGTTTTGCTATTCCCTATGTATTAGCCAAAAAAATCATGCAGGGGCTAATTAAAGACGGCACCATTGTACGTGGTTATCTAGGCTTAGACGGGCAAAAAATTACGCCTTTACTAGCCTCTCGCTTAAAGCTTAATGAAACCCGTGGGGTAATTGTGAGTGGGCTCGACCCTAGTGGTCCAGCTGGTGAAGCAGGTATTCAAGCAAATGACATATTGGTGAGCATTGCTGGGACAGATATTGAGTCAATCAAACAGGCCATGGATATTGTGGCGGAAACGCGCCCAGGCTCAGAGATTATGGTTCGCCTATATAGAAACGGGGAACTACTTGAGCTCCCCGTTAAAATTACTGAGTTAAAACTGCCTACTCGACCTACGAGCGGTCGTTAAAACGAGTAATTTTTGCGCCTAGGTTGGCAAACTTGGTTTCGATGTTTTGGTAACCGCGGTCAATATGGTAAATCCGGTCGACTACGGTTTCGCCTTCAGCCACTAATGCCGCAATCACTAAGCTAGCAGACGCACGTAAATCGGTCGCCATTACCTGCGCGCCAGTTAAGTGCTCAGAATGCTTACAAATAGCGGTATTACCTTCTAACTCAATTTCAGCCCCCATACGCATTAACTCTGGCACGTGCATAAAGCGGTTTTCGAAGATGGTCTCCGTCACATGTCCGGTACCTTCAGCAACAATGTTTAACACGGTAAACTGTGCTTGCATATCGGTAGGGAATGCTGGATGAGGTGCGGTTTTCACGTTTACGGCTTTAAGCTGACAACCTTGCATATCAACTTCAATCCAGTCTTTACCACTAGTAACCTTAGCGCCCGCTTCTTCCAACTTAGAAAGCACCGATTCCATTAAACCTGGATCGGTATGGGTACAACGCACTTTACCACCCGTTACCGCAGCACCCACCAAGTAAGTACCAGTTTCTATGCGGTCGGGTAAAACACTGTATTCGCCACTGTGTAAGCTCTCTACGCCATTAATTACTATGGTGTCGCTACCAGCACCTTTAATGTCGGCACCTAAGGTATTCAAGAAATCGGCTAGGTCAACCACTTCAGGTTCGCGAGCGGCGTTTTCAATAATGGTTTCGCCCTCAGCCAGCGCAGCAGCCATCATTAAGTTTTCAGTACCGGTTACACTCACCATGTCCATAAAGATGCGAGCACCTTTTAAACGGCCATCTACGCGAGCTTTAACATAACCATCTTCCACACTCATGTTAGCTTGCATAAGCTCTAGGCCATGAATATGTAAATTAACTGGGCGCGCACCAATGGCACAACCGCCAGGTAGCGATACATCGGCTTCTCCATAACGCGCCACTAATGGCCCTAAGGCCATAATAGAAGCTCGCATGGTTTTAACTAATTCATAAGGAGCAACAAAATCATTGGCTTTGCCCGCTTTAACAATAACGGTTTCGCCCTTAACTTCTACTTCGCGCCCAAGATGCTCAAGCATCTTACAGGTAGTGCCAATGTCTCTTAACTGAGGAACATTGTGTAGAGTAACTTGCTCTTCACATAATAAGGTTGCAAAAAGGATTGGCAGAGCCGCGTTTTTTGCCCCCGAGATAGCCACTTCACCCTCTAGGCGGCAGCCACCTTCAATTCTAAACTTATCCACTAAAACTCCTAAAGACTACAATTGGCCAAACTTCTGTTGCTTTTGCCATTCATCAGGAGTGAACGCTTTTATTCCTAAAGCGTGAATCTCATTACTCGCAATGTACTCTTTCAGTGGTGCATAAACCGCTTGTTGTTTTTTAACTCGCGATAAATCCGTAAACATTGCACCAACAGCAACAACTTGAAAGTGATTACCTTCACCACTAACTTGCACATGCTCTAACTCAAGCGCTTGCGATAAAATTTCTTCGATTTGTTCTGGTTGCATAATTCGCTCCGCGTTAAGTGCGTTAATCTTCAAAGTGCAGCAAGCTGTCTAACTCATAGAGTTTAAATAACAACTTGGCTTGTTCAGGACAGTGCTTAATTAATAAGCGCTTACTGGGTTCCGGTTTTAAGGCGGTGATAATAGCGGCTATTCCTGCAGAGTCAATCCGCTTGAGCTTGGCAAGATCTAATTCTTGAGCTTGGCAAGTCAGTAATTCGTTCCACTTAAGTGCAACTTGTTGGCTATCCCAATCTCCGCTAAGCGATAAACACTGCTGCTCAACGCTCAATTCTGCCTTCATGACTTAGACTCATTAGCTGCAAAGTTTTTGTCTTGTAGCAGCTTAATAACCCCATCAATACCATTGGCGCGAATCAAACTATCCATCTCAGATTGTTTTGTTGAAAGTAAACTAACGCCCTCTGCTATGAGATCGTAAGCCAACCAACGGTCGGGGCTGTCAGGTGTTTTGTTCTTAAGCTTACGGAACTTAAACTCCAACTTGATCGGTGGACGCTCACCATCAACAAATTGCGCTTTAACGCCAACTTTAGATTTCCCTTCTACTGAGCGCTCTGGTTCAATATTTACTTGTTGTTGCTTGTATTGACCCAAAGCTTGAGTGTAAGTGCTTACCAAATATTCTTTAAAAGCGGCGGTAAACTCTACCCGTTGTGGCTTGGTAGTTTTCTTGATCTGCTTGCCCAACACCACAAAAGAGGCATAGCGATAGTCGATGTGCGGCATTAACTGTTCGCGCACAATATCTTCAATTTGCTGAGCAGAATCCGCGGCGTCTCGATCGACTTCAGCCAAACGACTAAAGGTTTGCTCTGCCACATAGCTCATCAAGCGATAGGGGTTTTCGTTTACTTGTTCAGCTAAAGCATTAACACTAAACAGCAGTGTTATTACCAACATCAAGCGTCTTATAAACATGCTATTTCTCCGTTATAGAAAACAGGAATTGCCCAATTAGTTCTTCAAGTACTAACGCTGATTTGGTGTCTTCGATCACATCACCGTCATTCAGCTCTTCAATGTCATCCAGTACAAAACCCGGTGTCAGACCAATATATTGTTCACCTAACAGGCCAGCTGTAAGAATGGATAATGAACTGGTCTCGGGGTAAAAACCATATTGACGATACATGCTTAAGGTGACTTTTGGCATGTAATCCTCAGTATCAAGGTGAATCTTCTCTACACGACCAACCACCACTCCGCCAACTTTCACTGGCGAGCGTGCTTTTAGCCCGCCGATATTGTCGAACTTAGCATACAAGGTGTAGGTATCGGTGTTTTTACCTAGTTGGCTATCAGCTATCTTTAGTGACAAGATCAGTAAGGCTGCAATGCCTAGCAATACAAACAAACCAACCGACAATTCTAATTTATTTACTTTCATGTTATTCCCTAAACCTAGCTGCCAAACATCAAGGCGGTTAGTACAAAATCCAAGGCTAAAACCAACAAAGAGGCATGCACTACGCTGCGTGTAGTCGCTTGGCTAATTCCCTGAGCGCTCGGCATCGCATCGTAGCCATTAAATAACGCCACCCAAACTACTGTTATAGCAAACACCGCGCTTTTAATAATGCCATTGCCAATGTCTTGACCAAATTCAATTGAAGCTGCGGTAATTGACCAAAAGCTGCCGTTATCCACACCAAGCCACTCAACACCAACCAAAAATCCGCCCCATATGCCTACCAAATTAAACATTAAAGTAAGCAAGGGCATGGCAATAAAACCAGCCCATAAACGTGGAGCGATCACCCGTTTAAGTGGATCAACGGCCATCATTTCCATGCTAGAGAGTTGTTCGGTGGTTTTCATCAAACCTATTTCGGCTGTTAAAGCTGAGCCAGCCCTACCTGCAAACAACAATGCAGTGACCACTGGGCCAAGCTCGCGTAACAGCGATAACGCCACCATAGGACCAAGACTGGTCTCGGCGCCAAAATCTACCAAAATGTGGTAGCCCTGTAGAGCGAGTACCATGCCAATAAACAGACCGGAAACCACAATAATAGGCAGAGACTGCACACCTACTACGTAAATCTGGCGGATAGTATCTTTAAGTAATTGTTTGCTTGGTAAACATAGTAGAGCATGCCAAAGCATTAAGCTGGCACGCCCTAGCGCACCAATACGTAATAAGGTGTTGCGGCCTAAGGCTGCAATAGCATCAATCATAAACTCGCCTTTAATGCTTGCGCGTAGTCTTCAGCAGGATAGTGAAATGCCGCGGGTCCATCAGCCTGACCTTGCAGGAATTGGGCTAAACGAGGGTCAGGGTTATTAGCAATCTCTTCAACCGTACCTTGTGCTAGAACACTGTGACCATCGATAACAAAGACATAATCGGCAATGCTTAGCACCTCATTCACGTCATGAGAAACGATGACTGAAGTGAGTTGCAGGCTTTGATTCAAACCTTGAATAAGCTTAATCAGTACGCCCATCGAGATAGGATCTTGACCAACAAAGGGTTCATCATAAAGAATAATTTCTGGCTCTAAAGCAATCGCACGAGCGAGCGCCACACGACGTGCCATACCACCAGATAAATCGCCAGGCATTAACTCGGCTGTTCCGCGTAGGCCTACTGCCTGCAATTTCATTAACACTAAGTTACGCAGCACCGGCTCGGGTAGCTTGGTATGTTCACGCAGTGGAAAAGCAACATTTTCAAAAACGTTAAGGTCGCTAAATAAAGCGCCACTTTGAAACAACATGCCAATACGTTTACGCAACTTGAACAAATCACTGCGCTTTAGTTGATGAACATCTTGGCCATCAATCAGCACTTGGCCAGCAGTCGGCTTTAGCTGACCACCGATTAATTTAAGTAGTGTAGTTTTGCCAATTCCACTAGGGCCCATAATGGCTGTCACTTTGCCGGTTGGGATATGTAGGTCTAAGCCATCAAAAATGACTTTATCACCGCGCTGAAACGCCAATTGTTTTACTTCAATCAAACTATCTGCCACTCCGTGAGCAATCTTGATTGGCCAAGGCAGACATATTATTGAGATAATTGCTTACACTCAAGGCTAAACTCTTCCCTTTTACCGGGAAAATGCCGACAATGCCTCGATTTTTTTGCATCGCGGATATTTTTTATTTAAGGACTTGCATGCTAGTTGAATGTTTATTGTTAATTGTTGGCTTAGCATTATTGGTATGGAGTGCCGACCGTTTTGTTTTTGGTGCGGCTGCTATCGCCAATAATTTTGGTTTATCACCAATGATTATTGGCTTAACCATTGTGGCCTTAGGCTCGTCGGCCCCCGAAATTATGGTTTCTGCCACCGCATCTTTAGAAGGCAAAATGAATACCGCGGTGGGTAATGTCATTGGCTCCAATATTACCAACATTACCTTGGTTCTAGGTTTAACTGCGCTGCTCAAACCCTTACTGGTATCTTCTTCTACTCTGTTTAGAGAATTACCGATGGTGTTAGGTGCTACCGCAGTAGCGGGCTGGGTATTACACGACCAACAACTAGGTTACATTGAAGGGGTTGTTCTACTTACCTTATTTATAGCGCTTATGGCCTACTTAATCGTTAACTCCCTACGCCAACGTAATAGCAACACCGTAGACCCAATGGTTGAGGAAGCAGAATCGGAAGTTCCCAATGATGTGCCAACTGGTAAAGCATTGTTTTGGTTAGCGGTAGGTATGGTGGTGCTACCTCTTAGCGCTGACTTGTTAGTGGGTTCGGCCTCCGAAATTGCCCGCTACTTTGGTATGAGTGACCTCGTTATCGGCTTAACCATTATTGCCATCGGCACCAGTTTGCCAGAGCTAGCGGCTTGTATCGCAGGCGTGATAAAAAAAGAAGACGATTTGGTTTTAGGTAACATTATTGGTTCTAACCTTTTCAATATTTTGGCTGTTTTGGCCGTACCAGCCATGTTGGCGCCAGGCCCTATCGACGCCAACGCTGCGGGCCGCGATTTTTATGTGATGATGGGTGTAACCGTAGTGCTGTTTGTAATGGCCATGGGTTTTGGTAAAAGCCGTAAGATTTCTCGATGGGAAGGCGGCTTATTGTTAAGCGGCTTCATAGGCTACCAAATGCTATTATTCTTAGCATAAGCCGCTGTTGTCACTAATTTTAAAACTAAGGGGAAGTGAGTGTCATTTGATTACATCGCTGTTGCTAAGCGAGTACTAGAAATTGAAAGCTTAGGTATTGATAACCTTCACCAATATATCGACCAAGAATTTGCGGCTGCCTGCGAAATGATACTAGCCTGTAAAGGCAAAGTTATCCTCACAGGCATGGGTAAATCAGGTCATATTGCTAACAAAATTGCTGCCACCCTAGCATCTACTGGTACACCGGCTTTTTTTGTTCACCCTGGCGAAGCCTGCCATGGTGACTTAGGCATGATCGCCGCCGACGATATTGTATTAGCTTTATCTAATTCGGGTGAATCTGAAGAAATATTGTCTCTGTACCCGGTGTTTAACCGCATTGGTGTGCGCTCTATTGCCATGACTAGTAACCCCAACTCATCTATGGCAAAGCAGGCCAACTATCACTTATGCATCTCTGTACCACGTGAAGCCTGCCCCTTAGGGCTAGCACCAACAGCAAGCTCTACAGCTACCTTGGTAATGGGCGATGCTCTAGCTGTTGCTTTATTGGAAGCTCGCGGCTTCACGGCCGATGACTTTGCCCTGTCTCACCCAGGCGGAACCTTAGGCAAAAAACTGCTACTCAGTGTGAGCGACTTAATGCTAACTGGGGAACAAATTCCACTAGTAACAGTCGAACAAACTATTCGCGAAGCACTATTCGAAATTACTGCCAAAGGTTTAGGCATGGTGGGAGTACTTGATTCTAAGCAACAGCTGGCAGGCATTTTTACCGATGGCGACTTGCGTCGTATCCTTGATCAGCGCATCGACATTCATGATACCCAAATTGGCCAAGTGATGACGCAAAACCCCAAGGTGATCGACGACAATTGGCTAGCCTTTGATGCCTTAAAGTTAATGAAAACCAAGTCAATTAACGGTTTGTTTGTGCTAAACAATAAAGCCGTTGTGGGTGCATTTAATATGCATACCTTATTACAAGCTGGAGTTTACTAGTGACAATTAACACGCCCTATGGCGCGGTAAGCCAGAGCAATTTCAACGCGGCAGCAAAAATTAAACTTTTAGTTTGCGACGTAGACGGGGTTTTCTCAGACGGTCGCATTTATATGGGCAATGACGGAGAAGAGCTTAAAGCCTTTCATACCCACGACGGATTTGGCATTAAAGCGCTACTGAATATCGGCGTCGAAGTCGCTATCATCACTGGTCGACAATCTAATATTGTGCAACAGCGTATGCAGGCTTTAGGAATTACTCGTATCTACCAAGGCCAACAAGACAAACTCGTCGCCTACCAGCAAATGCTTGAACAATTGTCATTAGCACCTGAAAACGTAGCCTATATTGGTGATGATGTGGTCGACACCCCAGTAATGCGAGCCTGTGGTTTAGGTGTAGCCGTGCAAGATGCTCACCCCTTGTGTAAACAACGTGCCAACTTTATCACCCAAACCCGTGGTGGTTTTGGTGCAGTTCGTGAGCTTTGCGATCTAATACTGCAAGCAAAAGGCGAGCTTGATAATGCTCAAGGTATGAGTGTATGAATCGCCCAACCTGGTTCTTTGCGGGCTTATTTCTCTTAGCCTTGGTGCTGTGGCAGCTTAGCCCGTCGGAAACTCAGCAGCTAAGTGCTAAACGCGAAGCCAGCAAACCAAACTTTGTTGCCGAAAAGCTCTACAGCGTGAGTTTTGGCGAAGACGGCAGCCCGCGCTATCGAATCTATGCTGAGGAAATGGAGTTTTTTGAACAACTTAAGCACACAACTTTTGCTCAACCTAAGATCTTAGTGTACCCAGATCCAAGCCAACCTGTATGGCAAATTGTGGCCGATCACGCTACAGTACAGCAGCAGCAAAACGTCATTTTAAATGACAATGTAGTAATTAAAAATTTAAGCCGTGGCGAGTATGTTCGCGACTTAATAACCGAAAAATTGGAGATCGACCTGCAAACAGAAACCATGAGCAGCGATCAACCTGTTACCGTTTATGGCCCTTCATACGAACTGTATGGCGTTGGCATGGACGGTGATTTAGCCAACGAAATAGTGACTTTATTAGATGATATCGAAGCGGTTTACCACAACCCACAAGAGTAAGTTAGCACTTGCGGCTAGCTTGTTTATGCTTTCTTGGGGTTCACAAGCACTAGAAGACGACTTCAACAAACAAATTATTGTTGATGCTGACCGCCAGCAGGTCAATATCAAAGAAAACCGAGTCACCTTTTACAATAATGTTGTGGTGACTCAAGGCTCGATTAAAATGCACGCCGAAGAACTCAGTGTTATTGGTAGCGAGGAAAAAGGCAGCGAAGTAATGATCGCTAAAGGCGAACCAGCAACGTTTTATCAATTACTTGATAGCGGCAAGCCAATTGAAGCTGAGGCTAACGAAGTGCGTTACGACCTAAAAACCCAAACGCTAACACTCACTACCAATGCTCAGCTCAAACAAGAAGAGAGCTTGGTAAAAGGTAAAATGATCAAATACAGCATCAATAAACAAGAAATGGTGGCACAAGGCGACGAAAACAGCCGTGTAACCACTATTTTCCTGCCTCAGCAGCTTGACGAACTAACGCCCAAGGAAGACCAGCAATAATGAGTACCCTAATTGCTGAAAACCTAGCTAAAGCCTACAAGGGCCGTAAGGTAGTTAAAAACGTAAGTCTAAATGTGGAAACAGGTAAAATTGTTGGCTTGTTAGGTCCAAACGGTGCTGGCAAAACAACCACTTTTTACATGGTGGTGGGTTTGGTGCCTCGTGACCAAGGCCGCATCCTCATCGATGATGACGATATTTCGAGTACAGCGATGCATACCCGCGCACGCAAAGGCATTGGCTACCTTCCGCAAGAAGCGTCTATCTTTCGCCGCTTATCTGTGGAGAAGAACATTCTTGCCGTATTAGAGACCCGAAAAGACCTCGATAAAGAGCAACAAATTGGTGCATTAGACGACCTTCTTGAAGAGTTTCACATTGGCCATATTCGCAAAAACCTAGGCATGAGCTTGTCGGGTGGTGAACGCCGAAGAGTTGAGATTGCTCGAGCGCTAGCCGCCGCACCCAAGTTTATTTTGCTTGACGAACCCTTCGCAGGGGTAGATCCTATTTCTGTTATCGATATTAAAAAGATCATTGAACACCTACGTGATCGCGGTCTAGGTGTACTAATTACCGACCACAATGTTCGAGAAACTCTCGATGTTTGTGAGCATGCCTATATCGTTAGCCAAGGCGAATTGATAGCCTCAGGAAAGCCAGAAGAAATTCTCGAAAACGAACATGTGAAACGAGTTTATCTCGGAGAACAATTCAAGCTATAGTTAAAGTGCAAGTTTAAAAAAAGACAATAAGAAGAAGGAACAGCGGTAGTTAATGAAAGCATCTTTGCAGTTGCGTCTTGGTCAGCAGTTAACCATGACCCCCCAGTTACAACAGGCCATTCGCTTACTCCAGCTTTCAACACTGGATTTACAGCAAGAGATTCAAGAGGCTCTGGAAAGTAACCCTCTGCTTGAGGCGGATGAGTCTCACGCCAGTGATAGTGACGCAACCGACGCTAAATCTGCCAATGAGAAGTCTACCGAGGCCGAATCCACTGCGGACATAGACAACAGTCAAATTGAAGCAGGTGATGCCATTAATCAAGAAACTGTTTCTGACGACCTTCCTGTTGACTCTACTTGGGACGATATCTACAGCGCCAGTTCTGCCCCAGCCAGCTCATCTGGCAGCGCCGTGAGCGATGACAACGATATGTTGTTTCAGGGCGAAACTGTCGACTCTTTACAAGACCACTTATTGTGGCAAATGCAACTTACTCCATTTAGTGAAGTAGACCAAGCTATTGCCTTAGCCATTATTGATGCGGTAGATGAATCGGGCTACCTAACCCAAGACTGTGAGCAGCTATTAGAAGGCTTACGTTCAAGCGATAACAATGACTTAGACGTAGAGCTAGATGAAGTAGAAGCAGTACTTAAACGCATCCAACATTTCGACCCTGTTGGTATAGCAGCGCGCTCGCTGCAAGAGTGTTTACTAATCCAATTAAGCCGTTTTGCCGAAGACACACCTTGGCTAAATGAAGCCAAAGATGTAGTTTCGAATCACATTGATGTATTAGCTAATCGCGATTTTCGTCTATTAGCCCGCAAAACCAAACTTAAAGAAGACCAGTTACGCGAAGTCATGCGTTTGATTCATACGCTTGAACCTCGACCTGGTAACGCGGTTGAGCCTAATCAAGCCCAGTATGTAATCCCGGATGTATCGGTTGTAAAACGCCAAGGACGCTGGGTTGTAGAACTCAACCCAGATGCAATGCCTAAGTTGCGTGTTAACTCGCACTACGCATCTTTAAGTAAAACCTCTACCAACGCTAACGATACCCAGTTTATTCGTAGCCACTTACAAGAAGCCAAGTGGTTTATAAAAAGTATCGAGAGCCGCAACGAAACCCTATTAAAAGTATCCAACTGCATTGTTCATCATCAACAGGCGTTTTTTGAGTATGGCGAAGAAGCCATGAAGCCAATGGTACTGAACGATGTTGCAGAAGCTGTAGAAATGCATGAATCCACCATTTCCCGGGTAACCACCCAAAAATTCATGCATACACCTCGCGGCATCTTCGAGCTTAAGTATTTCTTTTCTAGCCATGTGGCTACCGATGGCGGGGGTGAGTGTTCATCAACCGCTATTCGTGCATTAATCAAGAAACTGGTAGCTGCCGAAAATACCAGTAAACCACTCAGCGACAGCAAAATTGCTGATATTTTGGCAGATCAGGGGATCAAGGTGGCAAGACGTACGATTGCTAAATATCGTGAGTCTTTAGCAATTCCACCTTCTAACCAACGTAAGAGCCTTATCTAAGGCCACTAAAAGGGGAAGATATCAATGCAAATTAACCTTACTGGACACCACGTAGAAATAACTGAATCTTTGAAAGAATATGTCCACACCAAGTTTGCCAAACTCACCCGACGATTCGATCAGATCAATAACGTTCACGTCATCCTCAACGTAGAAAAACTGAACCAAATTGCTGAAGCCACATTACATTTAAACGGCGGCGAAGTATTTGCAACCTCTGAGCATTCTGACATGTATGCCGCCATCGACAGCCTGATTGATAAACTTGATCGCCAAGTCATCAAACATAAAGAAAAACTTAACAAACGTTAGCCACCCCCATGCAACTAAATAAAGTACTTAGCTTGGACTGCACCCAAAGTGCAGTTCAATGCTCTTCAAAAAAACGCGCCCTAGAAATAGTAAGCGAACTGGCTGCCAAACAGCTTGATACCACTACCCAATGCATTTTTGAAAGCTTGTTAAATCGAGAAAAAATGGGCAGCACAGGTATTGGCCAAGGTATTGCTATTCCTCATGGCCGTATCGACAACCAGCATCAAGCCACAGCGGTTTTCTTGCGTTGCGATCCCCCTATTTCCTTCGATGCTATAGATAACAAGCCAGTAGACTTGGTATTTGCATTACTAGTACCCGAAGACCAATGTAAGCAACATCTTAATACTCTTGCTCAAGTAGCTGAAAAACTTAACGATAAGCAAATATGTAAACAACTTCGTTGTGCACAAAGTGATGACGAATTGTACGACATCATGGTAGCCTAATACTCTTATCAGCCTTAGGGATTATCATGGAACTGATCATCGTTAGTGGGCGCTCGGGTTCAGGTAAAACCGTCGCCTTAAGAGTATTGGAAGATCTCGGCTACTATTGCGTCGACAACTTGCCGGTTGTGCTTTGGCAATCACTTATCGACAACTTAAAAAAAACCTATTCTAAAGTAGCAATTAGCATTGATATTCGAAATCTTCCCGATGAGCTATCACCGGTAGGACAGCTAATACGAGATGCAGGACCAGACATTAATCTATTAAGCATTTTTTTAGATGCGAAGGATGAAGCGCTGATCCGCCGTTACAGCGAAACACGCAGGGTACACCCGCTTAGCCAAAGCAATTTATCTTTAGCAGAAGCGATTGAGTCAGAAACCGAGCTATTAGCCCCCATTTCTAGAAATGCCGATTTGCGTATCGACACTTCCCGTTTATCTGTACACGAGCTAAGCGGCTTAATTCGCTCGCGCGTTACTGGTGACCAACAACAACAGCTAATTTTGGTGTTCGAATCCTTTGGATTTAAAAATGGTGTGCCTAACGATGCCGACTACATGTTTGATGCGCGTTTTTTACCTAACCCACATTGGCAAGAAGAGCTACGCCCACTTACCGGCTTAGATAAAGCCGTGCAAGAATACTTGGCTGCGCAGCCTTTAGTTACTCAATATATCGAGCAGATTAGCCAGTTATTGCAATCTTGGTTACCGCATTTAGAAGCTAACAACCGCGCCTATTTAACCATTGCGATTGGCTGTACTGGCGGACAACACCGCTCGGTGTATGTGGCCGAGCAACTTGCTAGCCTCTTTAGCGCTCATCGAAAAGTGCAACGACGCCACCGAACTTTGGAACATCGCCTTGAAGCTCACTAGACAAGTAGTAGTAAAAAACAAATTAGGTCTGCACGCACGTCCTGCCACCAAGTTGGTTGAGCTGGCACAGCAATTTGACGCTGAGCTGAGTATTATCGATGGGGAGAAAACGGCTTCTGCAGCCAGCGTTATGGGCCTACTGGTACTAGCCAGTGCGCAAGGAAGTACGCTAACCATAGTATCTGAAGGCGCAGACGCAGAAGCCGCTCTAGATGCGGTTCAAGCCCTAGTAGAAGCTAACTTCAACGAAGAATAAATCTATACGCAATAAAGCCAAGCTACAATTAGCAAGCAGCACATAACAAAATAACAATAGGGATCGCTTATGCCAGAAGAGATGGAGTTAAACCCTAATCAGCACAAACGCTTACAGGAGCTAAATCAAGCCCTCGACAGTGGTATGTTCGTGCATGTTAGGCGCATGCTTCATCAAATGCCTCCCTGTGACGTAGCACTATTACTAGAATCTAGCCCACCAGCAGGGCGTAAAGTGTTATGGCAACTCACCGATCCCGAGCAACATGGTGAAATCCTCGAAGAACTAAACGAAGATGTAATGGAAGGGGTACTTCAGTTAATGGCTCCAGAAACACTGGCCGCCGCAACTGAAGGCATGGATACCGACGACATCGCTTATGTACTAAGAAGTCTGCCCGACAGCGTGTACCAAGAAGTTCTTGAGCAAATGGATGGTCAAGACAGGCACCGTGTAGAAGCGGCTCTAGCTTACCCTGAAGATACTGCTGGCAGTATCATGAATACCGATACCATTACCTTGCGAGCCGACGTAAGTATCGACGTGGTATTACGCTACTTACGTTTACGTGGCGAACTGCCAGAGGCTACCGACGCCCTGTACGTAGTTGACGAAGATGACTTGCTACTGGGCGATATTCCTTTATCTACTCTACTTACGGTAAGCCCCAACGTTAATGTTCGAGAAGTAATGGATGGAAACGCAGAGACCATCCATGTATCTATGGATGAAAACGACGTAGCAGCATTATTTGAACGCCATGACTGGATTTCGGCTCCAGTAGTTGATGAACAAGGTAAACTGCTAGGCCGGATCACCATTGATGATGTGGTCGATATTATTCGCGAAAATGCTGAACACAGCATGATGGGTATGGCGGGCATGGACGATGATGAAGATACCTTTGCCCCAGTGGTTAAAAGTACCCAACGCCGCACCTTTTGGTTAGCAGTAAACCTGTGCGCGGCCTTAGTGGCGGCCTCCATCAGCAATATGTTTGAATCAACCCTAGAGCAGTTAGCCACCTTGGCCATTTTAATGACTATTGTACCCAGCATGGGGGGAATTGCAGGCAATCAGACCCTTGCTTTGGTTATTCGTGGTTTAGCCGTGGGGCATATTGGTGAAGGTAACTCACGTTGGTTAATTGGCAAAGAAGCTGCAATTGGCATGCTAAATGGGATTATCTGGGCAACTGTGATTGCCTTGGTAGTTACTCTATGGAAAGGCGATTGGACCTTAGGGGTTATTATTGCTGGTGCGATGTTCATTAACATGTCACTGGCCGGTTTAGCCGGCGTAACTATTCCACTGTTAATGAAGAAATTTAAAATTGACCCAGCACTAGCAGGCGGTATGGCATTAACCACCGTGACTGATGTAATGGGGCTATTTTCTTTCTTAGGGATGGCCACCTTAGTGCTGGCCTAAACAACAGGGTTATCTGGTCAACGGCTCTTAACCTGTTCAAACAACAAGGTTAAGAGCTGAGAATTAACGCCTAGCTACCTGCTACTTTCATCGATGAAATCAGCACAGAGCCCGACTGTATTGCACTTTCTTTATCAAAGTCGTCAGCGATCGCCACAATATTAGCAAACATCTCTTGTAGGGTGCTGGCCACAGTAATTTCATGTACGGGGAAAGCAATCTCACCGTTTTCGACCCAGTAACCTGCTGCGCCACGTGAATAATCACCTGTTACGGTATTTACCCCTTGGCCCATCATCTCAGTCACTAGCAAGCCAGTGCCCATTTGCTTAAGTAACTCTGCGCGACTTATGCCACTGTGCTTAACCTTCCAGTTATGAATACCACCAGCATGGCCGGTGCTTTGCATTCCCAGCTTACGCGCCGAATAACTGGTAAGTAAGTAAGTTTCTAACTTACCGTCAGCAATAATGTGTTTCGCGGTTGGTGCGACGCCTTCACTATCAAATGGCGTACTCGACAAGCCTTTTTTAATAAATGGGTCTTCGTAAATCGACAACCAACTAGGGAATAATTGCTTGCCTAAGCTATCTAACAAGAACGACGAACGACGGTACAAGTTACCACCACTAATGGCCCCAACTAAATGACCAAATAGCCCACTGGCTACATCTTGGTCAAATACCACGGGTACTTCGCAGGTAGAGATTTTTTGGCTATTTAAGCGCCCTAAGGTTTTTTGCTGGGCCTTAGCGGCTATGGTTTCGATACTATCAAGATCTGCAAAATCACGCGCCACACTGTAGGCATAGTCACGTTGCATCTCTTTTTCGCCAGCAATTAGCATGCAACTAATGCTATGACGACTAGTTGGATAACCGGCTAAAAAGCCGTGACTATTACCATATACCTTCACACCATAATGGCTATTGATGTTAGCGCCATCACTCGCCTTAATTTGCGGGTTACGCAAAGCGATATCTTCGCACTGCTTAGCCACATCAATAAAATAATCAGGTTCTAAGGGATGAGGATGAAACAGCTCTAGATCGGGAATATCGCTAGCTAGAAGTTGTTTATCGGCGATTCCAGCGGCTGAGTCTTTAGAGGTGTATTGCGAAATATCATAGGCAGCTTTCACTGCATTTTTAATCGCTTCTGGGCTTAAGTCTGAGGTTGAAGCACTGCCCTTACAATTAGCTGAGTATACGGCGATGCCTAAGGCGCCATCGTGATTAAACTCCAAAGTCTCAACCTGTTGGTCACGGGTTGCTACACAAATCCCAGTTTGCTTTGAAATTGATACTTCAGACTCATCGGCACCCAACTGTTTGGCTTGCTCTAAGGCGAATTCCACCGCCTGCTTCAATTGACTTAACTCTTGGCTAACTTGTTTTTCAGGGCTCATTGTTATTCTTCATCTCCATGCATGGCACTAGCATAACAAAACTCATCGAGCGACCATATGCAAGAACTGGTAAGATATGAAAAAAAGTACCACGAGAGTTAAAAATGAAGAATCAACAGCCCTATGATGATGATGACGATTGGATCAGCAAGTCTGAAATCAAACGTGAAGCAGATCGGCTGAAAAAAATAGGTGCCGAGTTAGTTGCCCTTACCAACCCGCAGCTCGCCACTATTGAAATGAGCCCAACACTGCGCGAAGCCATTGCCTTAGCTAAACGCCTAAAAGACAAGCGGGAAGCGGCGCGTCGCCATATGAATTACATTGGCAAGGTAATGCGTACCGAAGATGAAGAAGCAATCAGTGCAGGCTTAGATAAAATTCGCAACAAGCACATTTATCAAGCTCAAGCGCAGTTAGCGTTGGAAAAGCAGCGAGATTTATTAGTTGCCGAAGGCGATGCTGCAATTAATCAGTTGCTTGAGCAAAACCCAAGTTTAGAACGCCAAAAACTACGCCAATTAGTGCGCCAAGCCAAAAAAGAAGCCGAGCAAGAAAAGCCAGCAAAGGCTCACCAAGATTTAGCTAAGTATTTAAAAGAAAACGCTTAATAAGCTAAAAACAAAAAAGGGGCCTAAGCCCCTTTTTTTACGCAATTAATTTACGCCGTACCGCCAACCGTTAACTCATCGAGTTTAACACTGGGTTGACCAACTCCAACAGGTACACTTTGACCTTCCTTGCCACATACCCCAACCCCTTGGTCAAGAGCGAGGTCATTGCCTACCATAGACACCTGTTGCATTGCTTCTGGACCACAGCCAATCAGTGTTGCACCTTTAATTGGCGTGGTAATCTTTCCATCTTCGATTAAATAAGCTTCTGAAGCGGAAAACACAAATTTACCCGAAGTAATGTCCACCTGTCCGCCACCAAAATTAGGCGCAAAGATCCCTTTTTTCACCGAGGCTATCAGTTCTTCAGGTTCGCTTTCGCCAGGTAACATATAAGTATTGGTCATACGTGGTAAAGGTAAATGCGCGTAAGATTCACGACGACCATTACCAGTAGAGCGGGTATTCATTAACTGAGCATTATGCTTGTCTTGCATATAGCCTTTCAGTACACCATTTTCTATCAATACATTGTATTGTCCTGGTGTACCTTCATCATCAATATTTACAGAGCCTCTGCGCTGCCCTAAGGTACCATCGTCAACAATAGTACATAGGCTTGAGGCCACTTGCTCACCCATACAACCACTAAAAGCCGAAGAGCCCTTACGGTTAAAATCGCCTTCTAGACCATGACCGACAGCTTCGTGCAGCAATACACCAGGCCAACCAGCACCTAATACCACCGGCATTAAGCCAGCTGGGGCATCTACAGCCTCTAAGTTTACTAAGGCTTGGCGCACTGCTTCATCAACAAAGCCCATGGCCCGCTCGCGCCCATTAACATCTTCTAAAAAGTAACTGTAATTCCGACGTCCACCGCCACCAGCGGAGCCTCGCTCTCGGCGCTGGTTACGTTCCACCAACACACTACAATTAAAGCGAATTAAAGGGCGAATATCGGCCGCTAAGGTACCATCACTGGCAGCAACCAATACCTCTTCATAAACACCACTCAAACTAACAATTACTTGAGTAACAGCAGGATCTAAGCTGCGCGCATATTTGTCTGCTCGCTCTAATAGGGCAATTTTTTGCTGATTAGACAGACTCACTAATGGATTATCAGCTTGATAAAACTGTTCAGCAGAAACCTTACTAAAAGGTTTAATCTTGGCGTTTACACCTTTTGAGCTGATGCCTCGTGCTGCTTGGCAAGTTTGTAATAACGCGCTGTTATTAATCACATCGGAATAGGCAAAACCAGTTTGCTCGCCACTTATCGCGCGAACTCCTACGCCTTGCTCAATGTTATAGCTTCCTTCCTTTACAATACCGTCTTCCAACACCCACGATTCGTGGCGGCTATGTTGGAAGAACAGATCAGCATAATCAATTTGGTGTTTTGCCACTTCGGTCAGCGCCATACTTAGCTCTTGTTCGCCAATGCCTCCCGGCACCAGTAATGACTGACTGACTTTTTCAAACGACATAGTGTTTATTCTCTCCACCCTAGTTGTAATTGACCATGCAACGGCACGGGCATCCGGTCCCTAACTTGCTGTAATAGCTGCGGATTAAAATCGGCTCTTGCTGGCCCCGTTCCGCTTGGCTGTAGATCTAAACAACGCCCCCATGGGTCAACAATCATCGAATGCCCCCAAGTTTGGCGTTGATTTTTATGTGTTCCTGTTTGATTGGCGGCCACTAAATAGAGTTGGTTTTCTATGGCTCTGGCTTGCAGTAACGCTTGCCAGTGGGCTTCCCCAGTTAATGCAGTAAATGCAGCAGGAAGTAATACAATATCACAGCCCTGTTGGCGCAGCAGCTGAAATAAGTAAGGAAAACGTAAATCAAAACAAATCGCCATTCCTACTCGAGTTGCGCCCATATCAAACCAAGCAAGCTGCTCACCAGCAACAAAACTGTCTGACTCTCGGTAACTCCCCACGTTGTCAGCCACATCCACATCAAACAAGTGGAGCTTGTGATAATGCTGTAATAACTCTCCAGCAGGAGAGAAAGCCAAACTGGTGGTGTAACAACGGTGCTGTTCTTCAGCTTTTGTAGGCACGCTACCAGCCACCAAATAAATGCCATATAACTTGGCTTGTTGGCTAAGCCAAGTTTGAATCGGCCCTTTGCCTAAATGCTCAGCGATAGACATATAGGCCTTATCGCCACCACCATAACAAGCAAAGTTTTCGGGCAATAGCACTAAGTCACCGGCCTTAGGCTTAGCCTGTTGCAGTAAATCTTCAGCCTGCTTGAGATTGTCTTCGACCACACCGTTTGAGGTCATTTGTAGGGCGATCAGTTTCATTGGCGAGACTCTTTGGCTCTAAATTCATCGGGTACTTTAATTTCTTGTTTCACCCGCTCAAGCTCGATAAGCTCTGGCTCAGCAAGATTACCGGTTAGGGCGAAATCAATTTGCGTCACCACTTCCACCACCGGCTCTAGCAGTTTAGACAATGCCAACACTGCAACCCCAGTAGCAGGTGTTACCAAAAAGGCGGCAAGTACCGGTAGACTGGATGTCACTTTAGGTGAGTAACTCACTCGATAATCAATTTGGCCATCGCGGAAGTCAACTTCACCTTTACCACGCATTGCGCCAGCTACGCCATCTAAGTAAAAGTCTTGATTATTACCCACGCCATTATCAAAATTAATGCTGCCACTCATTGAATCAAAGTGCAGTCCTTTTTCAAATACATCACTAAAATCAAGCTGTAAGCGGCGTCGAATGGTATCTAGGCTAGCGAGGGTAAGCAAGCGCGTGCCCTTGTCGCTCATCTCAGTAACAACACCCTTATCGGTCTTCACCGATATAGAGCCATCCAAACTGTTCATTTGTGGTTTGAGTAAGCTGTCTTGCCAACTTACATCAAAGGTAAAGCGTGCAGGTGTGCCTTTTAAGGGGCTATCTCGGCCTAAATCTTCAATCACTTGTTCCATGCTAGAGCTGTCGAAGCTACCAGCAAACCCGGCTTGCTCTTGCTCGTCGACTACGTTCCAAAACATCGCTGCGGTAAGCTGGCTATGACCCCAATCAACCCATAAACGGCCATTCTCCATCGCTTGGTTTTCTATTGGCAGGTCTAGTTTAACGTTACCGATACGATAGTCACCAAACTGACAGTCGTTACAGCTAATCGCTATTGGTGGCAATACTTCAAGTAAAGAACTGCCTTGCTGTTCAGCCACTGCTTGGGTTTGCTCAGCTTCACTATCCAGTTGGGAAAAATCTAGCTCATTCAGCTGTGCTTTCTCAATGTTTACTTTCACGGCGTCTTCTATGCTTGGCGCATCAGGCACCGCAACACTAGCTATCAACTGTTCAGATTCAATTTGCAGCTGGGTTTTACTGCGCGGCAAATAAGCAATATTGAGGTTGTTTAGTTTTTGGCCGAGTAACTGCGCTTCATCAACGGATCCGCGGATAAACATCAAAGGAGGTACAGTGAGACTCACGTTGGTGTAGCTTGATTCTGGCTTTTCTGGGGTGAACTTAATTTGTTGCTTTGACCACTTTAACCATGGCTCTAAATCTAGCTTAGCGAAATCAAAAGACATCGCTAAGCCTTCGCCCTGCCACAGTAGATCGTTATCTTTACCTAAATTAAGCAAGGCATATTTAAGCTGTTTCTGCTCATCGACAAAATCAACTTGAGCAGCAGCAGAGATCAACTGGTTAGATTCCAGCTGCAGTTTTCCACTTAAACCATCGCCACTAATACTCAGTGCGGTAGGCCAAGTTTCTGCTGGGCGTTTTTGAATAGGTTCAGGAAGGGTTAGGGCGAGCCCTAGCAAGTCACTTCGAAAGTCGCCCTTATAATCGAACTGGCCTTCGGGTTTTAAGCGAATATCTAAATCGCCCTGCCAATTAAGGCTACCAGAAGTATAATCGCTAAGCGGAATACCAAAGGCTCGCTGCGCATCACGCAGCGGCCAACGGCCTACGAGATCGAAGTTAAGTAAGTAGTTATCTGCCGAGGCTTCAGTACTAAATTTAATGTCCAGCGGCATACCGCGCCACAGTGCACTTAAGTTATTGGTACGTAACTTTTCATTTTGAAAATATAAGCGGCCATTCACCTGACTCAAGCTCATGCCGGCCGGCTTAACATCAATGCTGTTACCATTAAAATCAACATGACCATTTACCTCAACCTCGCCATCATAAAGCGGGATGTTCAAGTAAATCTCACCAGCTACGTCTCCGCCACCTAAAGGCAATTGCGCTAAGCTATCGCTAAGCGCTTCGATGGGTGACTGCAATAGATAGTCTTGCACGCCTTCCGCTGGACCAGCAATTTCACCGGTAATGAAAAGCTCCGAATGACTTTGAAACTGTGGAATACTAGCGCTAATACGTTGGGCGGGGACTTCGCCTAAACGTGCGCGGTTGCTTTCCATGAATAGGCCATCATTTTGAAACAGTAAATCTAGCTGCAACTCTTCCAGTGCTGGCCAATCAGGGTCAAATTTGAAAGTGGCATTCTCTAGTGGAACAAAGGCTTGGAAGATGCCGTTCTTCGCATCATAGGGGTAGTTATTAAGTTGGCCATACCACAGTACTTGGCTATGCTTTGCCTGCCCTTCCACCAAAGCATCTTTTAAGTAAGAAAACACCTTACCCGGCATAACTTCTGGATAATACCAATAAGCTTTACCTGCATCTCTAATTTCGGCGTTCGCCATTAAGCTCAATACTGGCCAAGCGCCATCTTTTAGCCAAGTTAGCGACCACATGCCAGCAAAATCTAATTCAGGAGTGATTAAGTGAGTATGGTGACTGCGTAAACTCAATCCAGGATCGGCAAAACGAATCGCTATATCAGAATCAAGCTTTTCAATTTTCCAAGTTTCTTCAAATTGCACTCCCAAGTGAAAGTCGCCTTGTTGCTGCAACCTGACATTAGCCTGATATTTATCGCCTTGCACCTTAGCATTTAAGCCGCTAAGACTAGGAATAAACGCTTGGCCTTGGGTACTCACATCAAGTAGCTCAGCTTGATAAGTGAGTTGCTTAGTGGCTTGCTGATATTCAAGCTCCAGCTGGCTAAGTTGCCCTCCCTTTAGTAACTGAGACCACGCTATGCTCGACTCGCTGTCTTCTAGCACTGCTAACACCGGTGACCAAGTCGCTAAATCAAGCTCGGCCAAGCGCCATGCCTGTTGCTGTTTGCTCACCAAACCTTGTAACGAGAAATCGGTGCTTTTATCGTTAACACTTAACTGCCAAGGTAGCTTATCAATTCGCCACTTATCAGCCACCTTCAGCCCCTGGACAAGGCCGTTGTCAATACGCAGTACTTGTTGGTTCTGTTTGCCCCACGATAAATGGCTAGGTTGCCACTGGCTTAGCCAACGTTGCTGCTGCTCTGCGCCAAATTCTGCCCATAGTGAAAGATTTACATCACTCTCAAAATGCTGTGCCGAAGCACCCAGCAATCTGCGCATGGCTTTTAAATTTAGATGTTCAACCTTAGCGAATAACTTCCCCGTTAAGCCACTTACATCGGCAGCATCACCGATTAGGTCAATGCGAAAACTTACTTGACCATTTTGCAAATCTTGGCCAATCAGAATTTCACCATTACCTTGGTGTAAATCCCCCTTGTTCACCCAATCTAAACTAGCAATATCAAAATTCATGCTATGTTCTGGGAAGCTCAGTTCAATGAGACTATTGGTTAAACTAAATTGCGCCAACTGCCCCAAAAACACATTACTAATGGCTTGATAGCTTTGGCTAAAATCGCGAGAAGACCTACTATTGTTGGGATCAACACTAAGTTTTAAATGGAATTCATCAAGCACCAAATCTTTGAATACCACTTGGCGTTGTTCAAGTGTTTCCCAAAGATCTAGTTCTAGCATTAAGGCCCCAACACTGAAGCGGGTATTGCGGTCTTCGCCAATCGCTACCTCGGAATCTTCAAACACCAGCATTGGTCTAAAGTTGCGCAGCCGAGCACTCAACTGACCAATACGTAACTCGGCGTCTTGATCGGCCACTAACCACTGTGCAAGGTCGTCTTTATAGTTGCTGGCAAATGATAAAATGCCGCGTGCAATACTTAAGCACACGGCAATAATCACTAATACTATTGCAAGGCCGTACCAGCATTTTCTGGCGCCACGGCGTAAAGGAGTTGCCATAAACCTACATTAATACCACGTCAAATTGCTCTTGACTGTACATTGGTTCAGTTTGAACTCTAACTTGCTTTCCAATAAACACCTCTAATTCTGCTAGGCTGTGAGACTCTTCTCCCATCAACATCTCTGCCACCTTGGTCGACGCATAAACAATGAAGTTATCGGCGTCATAAGCGCGATTAACCCGAATGATTTCACGCAGCACTTCGTAACATACTGTCTCAACTGTTTTTACCGTACCGCGACCACGACAAGTTGGACACTCGCCACACAGAATATGTTCAATACTTTCGCGAGTACGTTTACGAGTCATCTCTACTAAACCTAACTGAGAGAAGCCGCTAATGTTAGTTTTGGCCCTATCTTTAGCTAAAGCCAGTTCTAGACTATGCAATACGCGGCGCTGATGTTCAGAATCAGCCATATCGATGAAATCGATAATCACAATGCCACCCAAGTTGCGTAAACGCAGCTGGCGAGCAATTGATTGAGTTGCTTCAATATTGGTATTGAAAATAGTTTCTTCGAGGTTTCGGTGACCAACAAAAGCGCCAGTATTGATATCGATGGTGGTCATCGCTTCGGTCTGGTCGATAATCAGGTAGCCGCCAGACTTAAGGTCCACACGTCGTTTTAGGGCGCGTTGAATCTCATTCTCTACATCAAACAAATCAAAGATCGGTCTGTCGCCAGCATAGTACTCGAGAATTTCGGTAAACTCGGGCACAAACTCAGCACTAAAAGAAACCAGTTGTTCGTAAGTTTCCCTTGAATCCACCCGAATTCGATCTAAGTGAGTCCCTACAAAATCACGAATGATCCGCAGCGCTAAATTTAGCTCTGCGTACAGCTTACTTTTACTTGGCGAGCTCTCTTTACGCTGTAAAACCTTGCGCCATACTCGTTTTAAAAAAGCAGCATCTTGTTCAAGCTCATCAGCGCCAATACCTTCTGCGGCGGTACGAATAATAAAACCGCCCAGCTCATCAACAAAGTCGCCACAAATCTCTTTTAAGCGCTCCCGCTCTTCTTCACTTTCAATCCGCTGTGATACCCCAACATGGCTACTGCCAGGCATAAATACCAAGTAACGTGAAGGCAAAGTAATATCGGTAGTTAAGCGTGCACCTTTGGTACCCAGTGGATCTTTAACCACCTGCACCATAATGTCTTGGCCCTGCCTAACTAGCTCGGCAATATTTCCCGCTTGGAAATGCTCCTGCTCAGTAATGTCGACACATTCGGTATGAGGAACAATGTCAGAGGCATGTAAAAATGCCGCTTTTTCCAAACCAATATCAACAAAAGCCGCCTGCATACCGGGTAATACCCGACTCACTCGGCCCTTGTACATGTTACCAACAATACCGCGTCGCGCATCACGTTCTACGTGGGTTTCTTGCAAGATCCCGCTATCCACTAAAGCTACACGAGTCTCGGTTGGGGTAACGTTAATCAATAATTCTGCTGACATAGTAACCTAGCGAGTTAAATGTAAATGGAGTAAGCGGTCGGTCTCTACCAATGGCAGACCAACCACCGAACTATAACTACCTTCAATACGTTCGACAAACCTACCGCCAAGCCCTTGAATGGCATAACTTCCGGCCTTATCTGCCGGTTCACCACTGGCCCAATACTCAGCTATTTGGCTATCTGAAACCTCACAGAAGTACACCTCTGTGGTCACTAGCTGAGTATGCGTCCGACCTTGATAATACAGGCAAATTGCGGTCATTACTTGATGCTGCTTAGCACTTAGCAAACGTAATATCGTTTTGCTGTGGTTGGCGTCTTTTGGTTTACCCAGCACTTGATCACCACAAACCACAATAGTATCTGAGCCAAGCACCGCTGCCGAATCCGCTTGATGCAAACTAGCTACAGCTGCGGCTTTCTCTTCGGCTAAGCGGCACACTAAATCTGCAGCCGCTTCATTCTCTTTTGGTGATTCGTCAATATCCGCGGCTTGGGATGTAAACACCCAGCCTAACTGGCCTAGTAGTTCACGTCTTCTTGGCGAAGCCGAGGCTAAAATAAGTGGGCACTGTTGTATCATGAAATCTTCCACTGGCGGCGCAATTTACGCAGCAGTAAAAATATCCAAGGCCAAGCAACAGTAGTGGTAATAACCGGATAAAAGTAACCATAAGGCAACTGAATATCTTGAACGAGGTATTCCGCCCAAAAAACCACTATTTTAGCTAAACCTGTTAACCCGCCTACCACAAGTGCTTGTTGCCAAACCGAAAAATTACGCAAACGGGTAAAGTTAGTGGCGGCAATATAAGCCACTATCGACATTGCCAAGGCCCGAACACCTAAGGTTGAGCCGAGCAGAAGGTCTAGAATAAAGCCTACGACGAAGGCAATGCCCACGTTACTGCGATGGGGCAAAGCGATTGTCCAGTAGAAAACACACACCAATACCCAATCCGGGCGAAAGGCGTCGGCAATCAAAGGCAAAGGGATGATTGCCAATATTAGTGCGATGAACAAACTGCCGATAATGGCGCCACGGCCATTAATTTTTTCAATCATGCTATGCCTTTACCAAGCGAATGTTTAGGGCCAAATTAATAACAAATAACGTAAGCGATCTAACTCAACGACCGGTGTAGCCATTACGTCGGCATAGGGTTTGCCTTCCTGATAGTCAAAGCGATTAACGACCGCCACCGGGTAGCCTTCAGGAAATACACCGCCCAAACCAGAGGTAACCAACACATCACCTTCACCTATGTCGGTACTTCGCGGAATATGCGGCAACTGCAAACGATTTAACTCGCCAGTGCCAGTAGCCACTGCGCGAATGTCATTTCGCGCAATACGCACCGGGATGCCATGACTCGCATCGGTGATAAGCAATACTCGACTGGTGGTAGTGCCTACATGCAATACTTGGCCAATAACACCAATATCGTTGATGACAGGTTGCCCTTCAAATACTCCATCTAGTTTACCTTTATCAATAACCACCTGATGCGAAAATGGATCGGAGTCCACGGCCATAATTTCGGCCACCAGCTTACGGCTATCATTGCGTACTGGAGAGCCTAATAAAGCCCGTAACCGAGTATTTTCTTTGGCTAAACTTTCCATTAACAATTGATCTGCGCGATTTAGCAGTAGCTGCTCTCGCAGGCTATTATTTTGTTTTTTCAGTTGTTCACGGGTAATCACTTGATTGGACATTGAGTCCATAAGTTGACCCGGCATATTGGCAATGTATTGCAAGGGACTCACAGCGGAATGCAAATATACACGCACTTGCTTAAAGGCAATCAGTTTACTGTCGATGAAAATCAAAGAAATGGACAACAAAATAGCGAGCACAAGGCGAAGCTCTAAAGATGGACCTGGGCCGAAGATAGGTTTCATCGGTCGTTACCTAAGTAGTTGTCTGTTTGGAACAAAGTTAATAAAACGAAGAACACAAGGCGTGTTCTTCGTTAGGTGTTACTTATTCGTAATGGAACAAGTCACCGCCGTGCATGTCGATCATTTCAATAGCTTTACCGCCACCTCGCGCCACACACGTTAGAGGGTCATCGGCAACCACTACAGGTATACCGGTCTCTTCCATCAATAAGCGATCTAAATCGCGAACCAAGGCGCCACCACCAGTTAACACCATACCGCGCTCTGAAATATCAGATGCTAGCTCTGGAGGACTTTGCTCAAGCGCTACCATTACGGCACTTACAATACCTGAAAGAGGTTCTTGCAAGGCTTCTAAGATTTCATTGCTGTTCAGAGTAAAGCTTCTTGGCACTCCTTCAGCAAGGTTACGGCCACGCACTTCAATTTCACGAACTTCGTCACCTGGGTAAGCAGAACCAATAACATGCTTAATGCGCTCGGCAGTTGCTTCACCAATTAAGCTACCGTAGTTACGACGCACGTAGTTGATAATGGCGTCGTCAAACTTGTCACCACCAATACGTACTGAAGAAGAGTAAACAACCCCGTTTAGCGAGATAATCGCTACTTCGGTAGTACCACCACCAATATCTACCACCATAGAACCGGTAGCTTCTGATACTGGCAAGCCGGCACCAATCGCTGCAGCCATTGGTTCGTCAATGAGGTAAACCTCACGTGCTCCAGCTCCCATAGCCGATTCACGAATTGCACGGCGCTCAACTTGGGTAGAACCACAAGGAACACAAACCAAAACCCGAGGGCTTGGGCGCAAGAAGTTATTGTCGTGAACTTGCTTAATAAAGTGCTGCAGCATTTTTTCAGTAACATAAAAGTCGGCAATTACGCCGTCTTTCATTGGACGAATCGCCAAAATGTTACCAGGAGTACGGCCTAGCATTTGCTTAGCGGCATGACCTACCGCAGCGACACTTTTGGGGCTACCAGCGCGCTCTTGGCGAATCGCCACTACTGAAGGCTCGTTAAGAACGATCCCCTGATCTTTTACATAAATAAGTGTATTGGCTGTTCCTAAGTCGATAGACAAATCGTTAGAAAACAAGCCTCGGAGCTTTTTAAACATAGCTGGGCGAATCCTGAGAAATAGTGTCGATGATAAGCGATTAAAACTTGGCTCACTTTACCAATGCAAACCGCGACTAGCAAGCATACTCTAGAGAGATGCCAAGGATAGTGAAGGCTATCACCTGCCTTTGGCTAAATCCTCGGTTTAGATTGCATATTTTTCAACCAATCAACGACTAATAACGCATCCTGCGATCAATAACCCGATCACTTTGACGAAACACGCCAAAGGTGACTTGGCCACTTCCAATAGCATCATCTGCACTTTCAAAGCTGCCATTGCCATTCCAATCTTCACGTAACCAATTAAGGTTACTGTCTAAATTAAACCAATAATCCACTTGCCCAGTATTGCTATCACCCGGAGCAGTAAAATCGACCCAAATTACGCCTTGCTCAGCGATGCCTGGAGAACGAAGTGAAACATCAGAACTGCCTCCACCAACTTGGGCAGTGTCGGAATCAACTTTAGGTAAAAACTCTGAGATAGGAAGATTGAGATTACTGCACACATCATCAGTATTTCGGATGTACTGACTGCCTTCGTAATACTGCAAATCGCCATTAACTGCTATAGCTTGAAGCTCTGAGCCAAAGCCGTTATTAAGCTTAATTCGACCATGGCGCAATTCTGGAGCAGTACCCAACACACAGCTATAAGCAGTATCATCATCTCCTACACACACATAAGTGCCATCGGTAGATTGAATACCAGCATCGCTATGTTGATAAAATAAGCTAATAGCACCGTCTACTACCGGAGCTTGCGCCGTTACCGGCTTTTCAACGCCAGAAAGTAAATCAGTTTGGGTAAACACGCCATCAGCCCATGTACTAGTAGATTCTTCTATCATAAAGCCATCATCAAAACCCGCCACCGCAGAGCTACTAACAAAACTCCAATCATTGGCTGGTTCTTTGCCAACTTCGGTAACAGGGTAACCTTTATCTGTAGAGTAATTTTGGGTAGTAACACCGAAGGCATTCTCAGCCACCAAAGTCCAACTCACCAACTGCTCTTGCTGACCAATATAAGTAAAATCACCCGCTAAACAGGCAGCTTGAATGCTCGCCGAGGTTAGTTCAAAGTGATGTGGATAAAAACTACCCACCACATCACTGGCTTTTCCTACTGCATAATCTTCCAAGACATAACCTAGATACTCAGTCACCTCGCCAGTGTAATTAATACTGCCCACTTCCGAATAGTTGGTATCGATGATTTGCATCACACCTGCTGATTGGCTATCAATCGTTCCATCGCTAAGTGTTCCTAGCTCTCCATTTGAAGGGCTTTCTAAGCTAGCTTCCTGCTCCAAATAATCAGGGTCTGCAACAAAGTTAGCCGCATTGCAGTCTTGTCCTTGTGTACTGATATCGCAGTTGTCTATAACCGCAATCAAAGATGAAATGAAAGGGTCACCTGCTTTAGTGAAGTAAGTTGCAGGATTGACTATGGTTTCATCTGCTTGATTTTTTATGTCTTGCCATTGGAAACCCGCTGGTATTAACTCCGCGGTCGTGCTCCCCAACAAGGTTGCGGTTGAGCCATCAATTTCCGAGCCTTCTTCATCCCAAAAGTTAATACCCAAACGGCCAACATCGGGATAGCGTAAATTAAGCTGAGATTCGCCACCGGAAAATACTGTTTGAATCGTAGTTCTAGTGTTTTGATTAGTGCCTACATTTTCAAAGCTATTGCTTAGCTGATCTTGTACCGCGAGTTGCCGCGTTCCTGATGCAGGCTGGATATAATCAGTCCAAAAACGCAGATTTTTGGTACCTTCATAATTACCAATTTGACTACAGCCAGCGCCTCCTGCAGGGTCTTTCCCCACTGCGGTAAGCTTGAGGACAAACTCAGTATTGGCTTTATGGGGATTCTCTCCCCAGGTTCCAATTAGCTCGTCTTTAAACCCATAGGAATTAAAGGTCACAACAGTAGTAGCACTAATTCCGCCATCGGCTACAGTGAGTGTTACTGCGCCTTCTAAGGGATGTAGTAAGCCCAAAGTAACTTCACCTAAATCATTAGGTACAAAACTATAGCTGGCTTGGCCGTTGTCGGCTCCAGCTTGCAAGCTGCCTTGACCATCACCTTGCGACCACGTACCACGATTAGTTGAAGTACTCAGTCCAACGGTTCCTTGAAAGTTCTGGTCAATTTGCCCATCTAAAGTCGCTTGGATAGTCACCTCATGGATATCACAGGTAAGTCCAGCACTATCAGCAAAGATATTAAGGCCAGGCACTTGCACCGAAGAATTAGAGGCGAATGCCATATAGCTATATTCCTCCGCTAAGTGACTTCGTTCGTTATCTAGGTATTGATCTTCTTCAGTGATCATCGAAAAGTCGGCAGCATTGTGCTGACATCGCCTTAACCAACCGCCGTTGTTGCCTCGTCGCTCATTTTTGCTACCCACCAAGATAGGTGGAGTAGAAAACAGATTAGTTTGATAGCTGGTTGTGTAGTTACAAGTGGCTGCAGGGTTGATAGTGCTGCTGCCACTGCCATGAGTAACAGAGTTGCCAAACTGATAATTAACCACCTGATTGTCTACAGTTATAGCGCCTACCGTTGGCTCTGTAGCAAGGTAGGCGACTGTTTCATCCTGTAAATCTTCGTAATAGATTGAAGCATTGTCCGACACACAATAGCGAGAGAAAAATCGAAAGTCATAGGCTTCACTGCTATCTATCGCTAGGCGAATGCCGTTATTGTTGTACTCTGAGTTTGAGGTTAACCAACAGTTGTTATTACGTGATTGCATTTGATGCAAAACTACTGTGAGATAGTTCGGCATATCAACATTAAAGTAATTTCTATCTGGGAAGGGGAAGGCTTCATTAGTATCAATGGTGCCCGCTCTTAACTCGGTACCGTCTTCCAGAAAATGTTCACCTTCATTCACTGCAATCCAATCAACCGCTTGAATATTTTTTGAGGCAGTTGTATTGCCTGGTGGCTCTTGCCGAGCCCAGGTAAAGCCCGTCCACTCACCATTGCTTTGAATTACGCTGGTTAAAATCGCCGCCACTGGACCATCGTTATTTGGGTCACTGGCATCCATTGGCGTCATCAAAAAAACTAAAGGTTTAGACTGATACGCTTGATCAAAGGTGACTGTTCCACCGTTTTGACCTGCGCCTGAATTACCAAATTGTAATAGCAGAGGCTCAACCAATGAGCCATCACATACAGGTGCAAAATCGACTTCTCCGGCATTGCTAATCCCACGAACTTGCACTTCGTTGGCTAAAATCACATCCCGCTGTTGAGTGAACAATGCGCCGTCTACCTGAGCCTGATAGCCAAGTGAAACATTTCGTCTAGCATAAGCAATAAAGGCAGATTTAGTCTCATTTGCCAGGTTAATATCTTCACGAGAGTAAATAGCTAAGCGCAGAGGGTCACCTCCCTGATTAATTTCAGTTTGGTAGAAAACACTGACATCCCCCTTCACAAAAATCTTTACTGTGCCGCTACCTCCTAATACTTGGAGGGTCGCTTCAGAGCCTATTGAAAAGTCTCCATCAACCCAGTAAGTCCCAGGATAAAGATTTAAAGTACTTTGATAGCCAAGGTTTATATTTTCAATAAAATATTCATCTTGGTTAGCTGAAAAAGTGATGGTACTTTGAGTTCCACCTTCAACATCGGCAAAGTTATTCGTATTGTAGCTACCGCTGCCTAATACTACGCTTTGTTGATAACCAGCATTAACTGATTGGCCATTGTTTATTTTCTCGATGGAAACATTATTACCGGAGCTGGCTCGATCTCCACTAGGGATACAATCGGTATTAGCATCTGGGCAGGTATCCCCAGAGGTATCTTGATTATCCACTTGGTCGATATCTAAGCGACCTTGATTAGAACCATAAATTCTAGACAGCCAATTAATTTCTAAGCGAGCATTGTTTTGTGACGATGCGATAGGGCTAGAAAACACCTCTCGACACTCAACCGCTTGAACAGGCTGAGCTCCTAGCAAAAGGCTTATGCCTAAATAGCTCGCAAATAAGGACCACAACTTCATAAGGCACTCCTTGCTTGAATACTTTGGCTACGCTGGACCAATACCTCTCCAGAGCCACATTGGCCAGTTGCTTGAAGATCAAAGAAACGCGCACTTAACTCTGTGATGTCTTTTTGCTGGCAAGTCACGGTAACGCCGCATGACGACAGCCCTTGACCATTAAGAATTGGTGCTGAGGTCACATTACTACATTGGCCCAAAGTTGCTGCCGGTACGTTGAGAGGAAATAGTTCTGACAGTGCTTGCTCTAAACCAGAATAAGCCGCTAACTCAGCACGCGTTCCTAGAACATCCCATGCGGCATTGCGGGAGGTGTCTTGAATCATCGCCGTTAATCCCACGCTGATTAGTGCCATGACTACAATAACAAAAATAGCCACCACTAAAGCGCTACCACTTTGGCGGGTAGGAAGTGTTTGGTTAGCCTTTATGTTAGGGCTGATTAAGAACGACGATGTCATGATTAAATTCCACTACTTCTCTATTCTCAACAAAGCGCAAGCGAAGGTTCACTAAACCATTTCGGGTCAAGCTAGCAGGCGACACTTGAAATGGCTGAACAGCACTGTTTGCTTCAAGCTTACTGGCCATTAATACCCCATTGCCACTGTCAGCCGGCTGAAAGCGCAACAGGTTACTACCTTCCACACAATAACGGATCGGTTCATCTAATATAAATGCGCGCTGTGACGGAGAATCGGTACTTACACTAACCGAGCCAGCAAAACTAATCGTGCTAACACCAGAACTTGCATCAGCTGTAATATTACTTAAACAAAACACCTTGCCTGTGGCTGCGGTGCAATTGGCATCTAATAAGGCGCCATTGGCATTTAGCACTTCATCACTGTTTAATACATAAACACCTAGCCAAGCATTGCCAGCCGCTGTAACAGCAGGTTGGTTGAGTGAAGTAACGACAGAGCCAGAAGCCGCGCTGCTAGGCGTAATCGGTAATTCAATATAGGTATGACTAGAAAAGGTAGGCACAAAGGTTAAACAATGATTAGCTTCGCCAGCACTATTTTGGCCCAGCATCGCGCTGTTTGGTAAGCTGTTGTGTAGCTCGCGATTTAAACGCTCGATGGCAAAACGCGCTTCACCCAACAATACTTGGCGATCTGCGCCTTGGCGGTATATCAAACTGCCAGTGCGCAGGAAATCACTAGTAGCAATCGCTAAAATCGCCAACAACACCATGGTGATGACCAATTCAATTAGCGTGAACCCATACAAGCGACGCATTAGTAGTTCCACCGATAGGCACTAAAGGCATAATCAATACCATTAGGAGCTCTTATTGTTACATCGATACGTTTGGCTGCATTGATGCCATGATCACTGCTATCAACGTTAACTCGGTAAGAAAAATTGCGATAAATATCTGATAAATCAGCACCTAAGCTATCATCAATTGCAATGAAGTTGCCGTTGGTGTGATAGTCATCTACATCATTGTATTGCCCACGGTCTTCTCCTTCGGGACCATAGTCACTAGCTGCCGTGCAGCTCAACTGCCCAGTTTCACTGCAGCGCCAAAGCCCTCCTCCGGTGTGATCAGAGTTTTCATCAAATGATTTGCCAAGGATTTCATTCATTAAACTTGAACCAAGCTCGGCCGAGCGCACCTCGTAGACCGGGTCAACACTTTTGAGCGCTTGTGGTGCTAGAAAAGAGGTAATCACCACCAGCGATATGGCCAACACAACAATGCCTACAATTAATTCGATAAGGGTAAAACCACCAGCAAAAGGCTGCTTATAAGGGCGCATGAATATAGCCCTCTGATTCTATAATAATAGTGTGAGTATCATCGCCTTCTACGCTTATCACACAAGGGAACTGACTGCACAATGATGAATCGGCAAGCCTTACTCGCCCCATGCCATCAAAACGAATGGTTCCTTGGCTCACCAACAAATCGCTAGAATAAGAAACAGCTTCCAAAGGAGGAGATGTATTGGCGCAGCTACCATCGGTAGACAACTCGCCAGAGAAATAGTTATCAGTATTTACTTGCAGAAAGAAGCAGTCTTGATAATGATTCATTGCTTGGGTTTGCACAAGATGCAAGCGACTTAATAGTTGCTCCCGCAGGCTAATTTCAGCAAAGCCACCGCGAAAGAACTTAGGTAAAACTGTGATGGCAAGAATGCCAATTAAGATGAGCGTAATCACCAGCTCAATAATGGTAAAGCCGGAGGTTTTAGGATGAGGTATTCGCGGAAGTTCCAATTTCTACATTAACAAGTAAAAGGCTAGCCGAAGCTAGCCTTTTAAACTATTAACAGCCAGATTTATCAACATCATAAGTCGGTAATTGGTTGTTATCTGTTCCTGTTGCTTGAGTATAGGTCACTGTACATGCGGCTCCAGATGCGGCGGAACTAGGACGGAAAACGATATTAGAATCATTCGTTACCGTTGCATCCCAATCACCAGTATTAGCATCTACCCAATTCAAGTAACTAGCATTAGCTTGTGGGTAACCAAAAGCAGTAGCGATAGTAGTGCCCGAGTCTGAAACTGAATCTGAAGGTTGGCGCTCAACCCCAGCAATAGCCGCCTTGCTGTATACTAAGTTTGCACCACCTTTTAGTGCAGCCTCTAAGCCACTTAAAGTTGATGCACGCGCATCCGTTTGTAAGTTCAAAAACTTAGGTGCAGCTGTTACTGCCAAAATACCTAAGATGATAATCACAATCACCAATTCGATTAGCGTAAAACCTTGCTGTTTAATTGCCTTCATTTCTATATCCTTAGAAAATTATTGATTTATAAATCGTTAGTTAGGAATGTTAGTAAAAACCCGCCCTGCGGCTGGTTGATACGTGAAATTGTTATATGAACCTTCATCGTTACCAGGATCCACGTAGGAACCGTCACTATTTTTAGCCAAAGAGTTTACTTGATAGAAAATACATCGCGTCTCCTCTGCGGCTCCCGTTACCGTGGTGTAATACTTGAAATAATCACCTTGGTTAGCTACCTCAGAGAAGGTAGCCGTAGCGCGGGCTGGATTTTGTAAAATTGCGTCCCACACTTTCAAGCACTTGTCTCCGGATAAGGTTCCGGGATCCACGTCTTCATCGTCGCTGGTCATAGGATAACCAGGAGCAACACTGCCATTGCTTATCTGCGCTGCAGTAGGCGTGGTTAAATACACTTTTTGAGTATCATAAATAACGGCATTTTTGCCATTTTCACTAGGGCGACCTTCTGCCTCCCATTGAGCGCGGGCTAACGAGACACCAGTGGCAAAACCACCGGCTACGCCCTCTAAGCTCGCTACCTTAGCTTCCTCTGTTACATCTAAAAATCGCGGCAAAGCGGTAGCTGCTAAGATGCCCAGAATAACAATTACAATCACCAACTCAATCAGCGAGAAGCCAGCTTGTCTCATTGTAGATCTTGATACCGTAGAAATTGTTGTCACTGTTAGACTACCTCTTAAATCGGCTTTACAGCCATTCCTTTGTCATCAAACCTTGTTGCGGGTCATATATCAGTATGGCCACACCAAAAAACTCATAATGGCATTGCTGGTTTTTATAGGCCGCTGTCACGTCATTACCTTGCCCACTTAGTTCAGCACCAACCATGTCACGCCACAAATCTTGGCACTGCTGGTTTGATGCAACCCTAGGCCACCCCGCTTTACTCATCGCTAAGCGTATTACTTCTAACGGCTTTTGCTCACCGCTAAGTGCATCGCGCTGGTATAAATTTATCTCCAGCTGCTCAGGGCGGAATCTAGCTATCCACAAACCATGAACTTGCGCCAGTTGTCTCACCCAAGTTTGAGCATATTCTTCTACGACTTGCTGCTCTGCTTGATTAATTGTCCTAATAAAGCTAATTAAAAGCAATAATACAACTAATAAAACTATGCAGAAGGTCACAAGCCAACTAAAGCGTGAGCGATTGTTATCCAATAACTCATGCTGATTCAATTAACCACCTCTCACCGCGCGCATCATGTCCCACATTGGGGTAAAGATGCCAAGAGCAAGAATCAGTACCATACCTGCGACCACTGTAATCAGTATTGGTTCAATACGCGCTGTTAAGCTCTTTAAATCATAGTCTACTTCGCGCTCATAAAACTCGGCTGCTTCGGTAAGTAATTCATCGACTTGCCCGGTTTCTTCGCCCACCGAAATCATCTGTAATACCAAAGGCGTAAATAACTCACTTGCAATCGCGTTACGGAGCAAACTTTCGCCGCGCTCAATGCCGCGGCGCATTTCAACAATTCGCTCAGCCATGAACGCATTATCAACAGCACTAGCCACTAAGGATAAAGCTTGGTTAAGCGGAACCCCCGCTCCCACCATCATCGCAAAACTACGCGAGAAACGAGCCAATAACGAGCGCTCTATCACCGAGCCAACAACTGGTAAGCGCAATCGCGTTTTGTCCCATAACATACGGCCTTTGGGAGTACTGACATACCAGCGCACCAAAAATACCGAGCCGATAGTTAGCACCAGTAACAAGGGCCAATAGTTAACAAAAAAGTTGGAGGTGCCAATCAAGATCCTTGTAGCTAAAGGCAGTTCCACGTTAAAACGACCAAAGATTTCAGCAAACTGGGGGATCACAAAAATGTTTAGAATCACCATGGCGATAACAATCGCTAAAATCACAAAAGTGGGATAACGCATCGCCGTTTTAATTCGTTTACGAGTATCCATTTCAAGCTCAAGATACTGAGAAAGCTGCAAAAATGCTTGTTCTAGCTGACCGGTATTTTCGCCAACATGAACAATACTCACAAACAGTTGAGAAAATACTTTAGGGTACTCCGCCATAGCGGTAGACAAGGTTCGCCCGCTACTCAACGCATCAGATACGCCAGCCAAGGAGCGACGTAACAGCTTACTATGAGCGGTTTCGGCCAAGCCATTAATGGCGCGCATTATTGGAATGCCAGCCTTAGTTAACGAATACATTTGTCGAGTAAATACCACTAACTCATCAAGCTTTATTCGCCCTTCCCACAAAGTACTAACATCTAAAGAGCCTAAGCCTTCGCCCTTGCCTTTACCCTCTGCGATTTTAATTGGGGTAAGCCCACGGCGCAGCAAGCTCTCTGCCGCAGCATTTTGATTGGCAGCTTCAATGTCGCCATTAATCAGGCGACCAGTGCTATCGCGAACTTGATAGCGAAACAAAGCCATTATTGAGCATCTTCCTGAGCATTAGTAACGCTGCCATAAACGTCAATTTCTTCTACCAAACGCAGCACCTCTTCAACCGCAGTAACCCCTTTTTTAGCGTAATCTAAAGCAGCTAATGACAAGGGGCGGTAATTTTTCGAGGCTTTTGCAGCCTTAGAGAACTCATCTGGGTCATCTCTACGCAAACCTTCCATCATTGCGTCATTGAGCTCAAGCATTTCAAACACACCAATTCGGCCTTTGTAGCCAGTGTAGTTACAGCTTTGGCAACCGTGCCCCTTATAAAACACCTGCTGGCTTAAATCTTCATTGCTAATGTGCTCAAGCCAAACTTTTTCTTCTAGTGAACTCGTATGTTCCTGCTTACAGTTTTCACATAGTCGGCGAACCAATCGCTGGGCGATAACCGCTCTTAAAGAACTTGCCACCAAGTAACCCGCTGCGCCCATATCGATTAAACGTAAGGCGCTGGTTATCGCATCATTGGTATGCAGTGTTGTTAATACCAGGTGACCGGTTAATGCGCCTCGCAAGCCAATTTCCACGGTTTCTTGGTCACGCATCTCCCCCACCAGCAAAATATCAGGGTCTTGACGCAAAGTTGTACGCAAAATATTGGAGAAATCGAGGCCAATTTTGCTGTTTACTTGTACTTGGTTAATCCGTGGCAGTCGATACTCAACCGGATCTTCTACGGTAATAATTTTCGACTCAGGCTGATTCAACTCACTCAAGGAACCATACAAAGTGGTTGTTTTACCACTACCTGTTGGGCCAGTTACCACAATCATGCCGTGAGGGCGATGAAGCTGACGACGATAGCGCTCCATAATGTCGGCTGGCATACCGGTTTGCTCAAGCGACAATATGCCTGCCGATTGATCTAACAAACGCATCACTACTGATTCGCCGGCCTGAATAGGCATTGTTGATAAACGTACATCAATGGAATGGCCACGTACTTTAATATTAAAACGGCCATCTTGAGGTAAACGTTTTTCAGATATATCCAAGCCCGACATCAACTTTAAGCGCAACACCATGGCCGAGGCAATTTGCACCTCATTAAGCACACTTTCTTGCAAAACCCCGTCTACCCGTTGACGTATTCGCAGTACTTTTTCATCTGGCTCAATATGAATATCTGAAGCGCCCACCTGCACCGCATCCTCAAACAAGGACTGAAGCAGCTTAACAACGGTGGTTTCGTTACTCTCATCATCAGCGGTAGCAAGACCAATATCAAACTCATCGCTACTGGCATATTCTTCTTTTAGCTCTTGAGCAAAGCCTTCAATTTCGCGGGTTCTTCGATAGAAACGGTCAAAGGCTTCGACAACCTGAGACTCCCTTGCCACCACATATTTAAGCTGATGAGGAGCTAACAGCGATGCTAAGGTGTCAATTGCCGAGAGATCGGCGGGATCGGAAATAGCGACGGTTAACACGTCGCCATCTTTGTGAATCACCAATGCGCGCAAGCGGCGAGCATGCACTTCGCCCAACAACACAACAGCGTTGGCATCAACAGAAATCTGCGCTAAATCAACAAACGGGATACCTAGCTGACGAGCCAAAAACTCCAGCAATTGCACCTCGGCAATTACTCCAAGCTCAATTAAGGTTGCCCCTAGTTTTCGACCCGACTGTTTTTGCTGCGCTAAGGCACTCATTAAATCGGCTTCACTGATCACCTGCTCGCTAACCAGCAAGTCACCTAAGCGCATTCGTAATTTTGGTTGTGCCATTGTTTACTGCTCCAACTGTCGAATGCGATTAACCACAAAATCGCGAGAATTACTGGAAAGCTGTCCCATAAGTTCAGCTTGCTGATAAGCGGCTAAGGCTTCTTGATAACTACCAAGCTTATCGTTGGCAATGGCGTAACCCAGCCACCAGCGGGCGCGTGAAGGTTCGTGCTTAACGAGTTTTTGATAGCTAGTTAAAGCCAATTCTTGTTTATCTAAGCGTTGCGCTAAACCCGCTAACATCGCGTAATAATCTACATTACCGATTATGCTAGGTTCAGCACTTTCTAAATAATAAATAGCTTGAGCTAGGTTGTCTTGCTGAACAAAAATTCGCGCTAACATCACTCTAAACGAGCCACGCATTGGGCTTAGTTGTAAACCTTCTTCAAGCAAGCTAACGGCAGAGCGCAATTCTCCGCGACCAAACATAAGAGCTGCTAGCTGCTCTCGCACTTCATGCGCTTGGTGGTCAAGCTGCAAGGCTTTTTGGAACTCTTTGCGGGCTTCGTCCGGTAGATTTTTATCTAAAGCCTGAAAACCACGGCGAGTGTATAAGGCCACTTGCTGCTCACGGGTAAGCTTTAAAGGTTTAATCTCTAGCGTTGATTCTTGCTCGGCTTGCGGCTTGTCTTTAGCTTCAGCCGAGGGCTGCTTAGCTTTAGCGAGCTCAGTGTTTTTCGGCTCTTTTGCTTTAGCTTCCACCGGCTTATTGTTTGGCGCTTGTTTTGTTTCAGGCTCGGCAAGCACTTGAGGATTTGTATCCACAGCCACTGTTGGCTCGACTTTAGGCGCCGTTACAACTATTGCAGCTGTAGGCTGAACTACCTGTTTATTTGAGTCGGCTTCAAGTCCAGAGTGTTCGGCTGAAATAGCATCTTCGCTAACTAAAGCCTGCGGTGTAGCAACCTGGCTAATCGGCTCGGCCAGTTCTACATCAATGGCTTCGGCCACCGCTTGTAACTGTTCAGTTTCGGATGAAACGGCCAATGGATTAGTGTTTTGAGTTGCTTCAGCCACTACTTCAACGTCACTGCCCACTTCAATATTCTTAAAATAACGTAGCGCTAACCAAGCCGAGATAGCCAAGGCGATTAATACTAAAGCCATTAGTATATAAGCTCTGGCACTTTTGCCGCTGTCTTCAACCAAGGGAGACATGCTTTGCGGATTGCTATTTTGCCGCTTATCCAGATCTTTTAGCATTTGGTTAATTACGCTCATAGTGACAAACTCCACCATGCAGCCGCCGCAACTGCGACACAAGCGCTTGCAGCGAGAACTAACCAGGTTGTTTGGCTTTGTGGCCTTACCGCATCTTCTGTATCAGCCACTGCTTGTTTAACCATCTTCACACTAACCTGTTGAGCGCCCTGACCATAACAAAGCATTAATACTTTATGGGCCAATATATTGATTAATCGAGGGATCCCACGGCTAGCTCGTGTAAGCATCTTTAAGGAAGCAGCAGTAAACAAAGGGCCACCTCGATAGCCGCTTAAGTGCAAGCGATGCTGAATATAGCTGGCCACTTCATCCTTTTCTAAAGCCCGTAGGCGATAAGAAAAGGTTATGCGTTGGCGTAATTGACGTAACTGTTGGCTAGCCAAGCGCTCATCAAGTTCTGGCTGGCCAAATAACACCACGTGCAACAACTTGCGCTGCTCTGTTTCTAAGTTACCTAGTAAGCGAATCACCTCCAAGGCTTCATCGCTTAGGGCTTGCGCTTCATCAATAAGCAATACAACCGGGCGCTGCTTGCTGGCTAAATCAATTAGGTGATGATGAATGCTTTCTAATACACTATGAGATGACTCTGCCGCATCCACTTGCAAACCTAGCTCACTGGCTAGTGCAGAATGAATTTGCTCTGCAGATAAGCAAGGATTTGGCAAATAAGCAAACTGGTAATCATCGCTCATTTCATTAAGCAGTTTTCGACATAACAGGGTTTTGCCTGTGCCTACTTCACCACTTACTTTAATAAAACCTTCACCCGATTTAAGCGCCGTTTGCAACACTTGAATAGCTTCGTCATGAGGCAACAATGCTTGGTACAAACCGGTATTTGGTGTTAAACCAAAAGGAGCTTGTGAGAGGCCAAAATGTTCGAGATATACCGCCACCAATGTCCGCCTAGTTATCTTCTGGGTACCAAGTGTTTAACAACTCTTGTGATTTCTGCAGTTCGTTTTGCCAGGTATCTTGGGTAACCACCGTAGGCTGAATCAAAATCACTAGCTCGGTTTTTTGGTTTGATACCGCACGGTTGGTAAACAACTCACCTAAACCAGGAATAGACCCAATGAATGGCACTTTAGAGACTATTTCTTCCTGCTTAGAACTCATCAAGCCACCAATAACCACCACATCACCAGAGCTAGCTTTAATTACCGTATCTGTTTCTCGAATATCGCTTTGTGCCAGTGGTAAATCCAGGCTATCCGCATCGCTACCAAAGCTAATTACTTTACGTTGCTCTTTTACATCGGTAACCGAAGGGTGAACATGCAACAACACTTCGCCTTGGTCATTGATTTGCGGGGTAACATCTAGGGCCACGCCAGAGAAGAACGGAGTAAGCTCCACACTTGGATTGGTAACTGGGTTAGTACCAGTAATAGTGGTATTGGATACGTCGGTGACAAAGTACTCGTCGGTACCGACTTTAATCACTGCTTTTTGGTTGTTAGAGGCTGTGATTCGTGGGCTAGACAGCACGTTTACATCACCCTGAGTTTGCAACAGTTTTACCACAGCTTGGAAGTTGCCGTCGGTAACTGTTAAAGCACCGCCGCCGCCCAGCACGCTACTGATGGCATCGCCAGGAATTTGCGACACGCTGTTAAATAATACTTCTGTAGAACCAAATACATCGCCAGCATTGGTCCAATCAATGCCTTGCTGGTAACCGTCGCTCAAGGTCACTTCAATAATCTTGGCCTCTAACACCACTTGGCGTTGCAGGTTTTTCTCTGAGTGACTTAAGAAGGTTTTAATCGTGCGAATTTCATCTGGGAAGGCGCGAACCGTCACTAAACCGGCTTGCGGGCTAACCACAACCATTCGTCCGTCGTTGGCGTAAGAAGTATCGTTACCACGATCACGGCGCATATTTATGCCTATCATGCCGCGTAGGGTTTCTTCTAATTCATACCAAAAACGCGTTTCAGTGGCCGACTCAATCTTGGTACCGTTGAAGCTATCACTGCGATTAGAGCTGTTGTTGTTATTGTTGTTATTCGAATAGTTGTTAGACGAATTATTACTTGATGAGTTATTCGAATAGTTGTTACCCGAACTATTGTTGTCGCTGTCACTGCCGGTTATACCGCCGGAGTTAATACGCGTACGAGTATAACCATAACGCTCTAGCATCAAGTAGTTTAATGGAATGGTTTCGATGCGCATGCCGGCCGGATATACATGCAAAATTTTGCCGCGACGCTTAATGTCGTAACCATACATATCAGCCACTACATCAATCGCCTCTTTTAGCGTTACCTCTTTAAGTTTTAAGGTAATTTGACCTTCTACACCTGGATGTAAAGCCACACTAAGCGGCGAGCCTTTAATCAGTGCGGGGAAAAACGCTTTAGCATCTACATTACGGGCATTCACGTCGAAGCGGTGTTCAACTTGCAATAAATTACCGGGCTGCAAGGCGAGCTCTGGCATTAGCTCAGCTGCAACTTCTGCTGGAAGCTCTGGAGCACTGATGGCGTTATCCGTTGGCACCTGGGCCTCGGAAATTGCTTGCTTAGCTTCTACAGGATCGGGGCGATTGGTACTTTGACAAGCACCCACCAATACCACCATACAACCTATAAAAATCCGTTTGATATACATGTATTACTGCCCCTGCACAGTGACGCGTTTTACCGACACCTTGTCCAATTTGATTTTATATTGCTTACCCGCTCGGGCTAACACCACATAGTCTTGGTGAAGTCGGCTTAAAGTAAAGCCGGAAATATTCTGATTTATTGCCACAAAGCGCTGATTAAGAATAGCGCCTGGTTGCTCACCACCGACAATAATTGCCTGTAAACTCGGTAAAGCTGCTCGCTTGGTGGTGCTAGTATGCTTGCTGCTGTTTGGTGGCGCGGTAGGATCGCTCAAAGAGCTAGCGTAGCCATTGCTAGCTATTAACGAACACCCCAACAATATCAAGCAAAGAGATTTAACCACTGATAAAGTCCTTATTGGTGCTTAAGGTATATATGTCGATAGTGATATCTGCCTTGGGATACTCGTCTACTTGATAATCAATTAGTTGCCACAAAAATCGCTGCGGAAGCTCTTCAACAATCTGTAAATACTTAAGTAATGGAAAATACCCGCCACTGAGTTTTAAGCGGATCCCATGACGATAGAAATTCAAACTATCAGGATTGCTTTCTTCACTACTTAATACTGGCTTTGGTGCTAAAGAGTCCATAGCCACTAATACTAAGCCTGGGCTTTTTTGCAATAACTGCTCGAGTACTTCCGCCATTTGCTCAACAGGAATCAAGCCAGCTTGCTGCTGCTCTAGTGACTGGTCGATTTGCGCCAGTTGTATTTTTAACTGTTTTAGCTGTCGGCTAATATCCTGGTTGGGATCTTCACGTAATTTGTTGTTACTAAACTCGATCAGGTTTACGTTTTCGTTGTACTTTGCATTTGCTTGTACCAGCTCTTTTTCTGCTCGCGCTTGCTTTAAGCTCGCTGGCTCTATCCACAGGTAATAACTGGGAAGCACTACAATAACCAATCCGGTTATGAAAATAAGTACCCGTTCTCGAAGGCTTAAGGCGGCAAAACGTAGCTGCCATTGTTGCCATTGCTCACTCACTGGCACCTCCTAGCATACGTTCGTCATGGTTAGAGCCACTTAAACTGAAGTGCAATTGTTGTTGCTCATCGCGATAAATTTTTAATCCGGCAAACTGCTGCTGTGACAAATCAGGATAATGTTTAAATTGCTTCAGCCATTTGGGCACCGCATCGCTACTAGTTGATTGACCAGCCAAAGCCATTTTGCCTCGTTGGATGCTAATTTGGGTTAGCCAAATCTGCTGGTCTTGAATAGAGGCCAAGGCCGATAAAGAAGAAGAGAAGCCGTTGTTCGCATAACTTTGACCTTGCAAGCGTTGTTCAAGCAGCTGTTTTAATTTCAACTCTTGCTCAGCTAAGCTCAGTTGCTGTTGCAATTTCGGGTCCACAGCTCGTTGTTCTATCGCTGCTTTTAGCTGAGCAAGCTGCTGCTCTTGCGAGTTAACTAGTTTACGTTGAGCGGCTGCCTCAACCACGGCGGAACGTGTTTGTTGCTGCTGCCAAAAACCCCAAACTAGGGCAATTACACCAACCAATAACCACAGTCCTACGGCTTGCCTTAAGGAGCCACGCTCTGGTTTGGGTCTGAATTCTTCGGTATAGAGGTTAATCCGTGTTTTCACGACAGCACCCCTTCTTGTAAGCCAGCAAGTGCAGGGATTTTATAGTATTGGTCACTAGACTCTATCGCCGAGATATCCAACAAGGCGACGTTGGGGGTAAGATTTTGCTGTAACTGTTGGGCGATTTCATCGCAAAAGCGGCTAGGAATGGCTAATTGAATATGGCTTACATCAGGCAGTTTCAAAGTGGCACTAATGTAGTCGATAGAACGTTGTAGCTCTAAACTTAAACTGTCGAAGAAAGTTTGAGTAAATTCAATCTCCTGCATTTTGCCTAAACCAGAAAATGCCCGCAGTTGCCGAGAAAAACACACTTGCCCTTGGCGCACCACTATCAGCTCTAAATCTCCGGCTTTTGGTTGCCACAGCAGCATTTGGCAACGGTCGTTGTTTTCCAACAAGTTAACTGCAGCCAACGTTTCAATTGTAATACCTTCAAGCTGAATATCTTGCTGCTGAGCTATTTGCACTAGCTGCTGGATAATCTGTTTACGCACACAAACAACATTCAGCTTTTCGCTAGCCATGGGAGTGGTAGGAGCTTGATAGTAATCGATAGCTAAATCGGGGATTTGTTCGGCGACCATATCTTTGATGGTCCAAGGCACTGCGCCAGCCAACTCTTCATCGGGAACGCTAGGCTTTTCAACCTGAAACTGTTGGTAGTGCTGGCTACCCAATACAAACACAATTTGATGGTCGCTAGATAACTGAGCTTCCTTACATAAGCTCGCAAAGGCTGCGGGCCATTGCTCAATAGAATCAATAGCTTGCTCAAAGGTTTGTTCATTTTGGTTAGCCAGAACCAAAAAGTCAGGGCGCAAATAAGCACTACAACGAGTTTTTGCGGTGTTTCTTCGCCAAAACGCTAAGCCCATTGAGTCATTGTCCTTTGATGATATCCATGTCAAACACTAGTCATCTAGTCTAAACTTTTCTTTTATTTTTTAAAGCATTGGCCGACAAATATGTGCTAATTCTCAAGATTAAAAGCGGTATATCTAGTAACTGTAGATTAGCTATACAAATACCACACTTATTCATCAAATAAATCTAAGCTAAGTGTGAGTTAAATAGGCTCGGGTTTACTAAACAAAAAGCCTTGAGCATGATGAACGCCTAAACGCTGCAAAACTCGCCACTCTTCATTACGTTCAACTCCTACTGCCATCACTTGCACCCTACCGGCGCAGCTAGCGACCAATGAGCTCACTGCTAACTGATTAACTTGCCGCACTTGAATATCTCGAACCAAACTAGTGTGCAGTTTTAAGTATTCCAACTTAAGCTCGCTAATGTATTGAGTGCTAACAACACGCTGACCTGCGCGCTCAACAGCCAGCTTAATACCTTTTTTATTTAAGGCTTTTAAGCGTAGCATTTCAGTATCGTTGAGTTGCGATAGCTGGGTTTCAGGAAACTCCAGCACCAGCTTTTGGCATTCTTTAAATGGAACAGAAAATACCCATTGTAGTAAATCACGCATTACCGACTGCTTAATCACAGTCGCTATGTTTAAGTTAATACTAATGGGCTGGCGAGAGTATTTAACCTGTTGCATCGCAAATTTTAAGGCATGCTGATCAAAGTCTGCCTGCAGGCCACTTTTTTCAGCCCAAGGTAAAAATACACCCGCGTTAATCACTTCACCTTGGTAGTCGGTAATACGCGCAAGCAGCTCTTTGTAACAAACGCGTCCATCCTCATCAAAAACTTCTTGTTGATAATAGTGCAGCGCCTCGTTACTTAGCACATGCTGCAATAAGGTACGCCAGCGCACCGAGCCCTTGCCGGTTTGGGTAGAACTCAACTCACGAGGGATGGCATACCAACCATTATGTCGCTGCATCTGCGCAACTCTTAAGGCATCCTCAGCTTGCTCGATAACCAACTGCGCGTTATCACCATATTCATAACCCGCAATACCGATGTAGAAGAAGTCATCGGCCTCGGCCACTTCAGGCAAGGGAATACGCTCGAGTAATTTTAAGATACCTGCGGCAGTGTCTTCCGCTTCATCCAAGGTAGATAGCGGCATTAACAAGGCAAAGGCATCGCCGCTATAGCGTGCTAGGTTCACATCAATATTACGGCGAGTGTACTGCTTTAAAGCCTCAGAGCTTTGCTGCAAAATTGCATCGCCTTCGTTACGTGCATATTGGTAGTTAACATCGTCCATGCCACGCAGATACACTAACAACACCGCGCCGGTGTGCGCATCGGCATCGCCAATCTCCGCTTCCAGCTGATTTAAAAAGTGAGTGCGATTAGATAACTGAGTAAGTTCATCAACAAAGGCATTATTGCGAATGATACAATCAAAGCGACTGCGTTCTTGGCGAGCTTCAATAAGTTGGGTGATCAACTGCTCAATCGCCTTACTTGCAGCATTGGGCCACTCTTTGCCACTGCCTTGCTGCACATCGCGCAGGCGACCTGCGAGAATTTGATTGCCGCGAGTTTGCAGCAATTCAGCACCGTACATAATGCTTTTTAGCCAGCGAAATACAGCGATTAATCCCAAGGCAACAATCAGCACACCAGCACCAATACCTAACATTGCTTCAGGTTCATAGGTGAGCTGTTTAAAGGGTTGTTCGACCCAAATTTGAATAAAAAAGTCAGGATGAGCCGCTAAGGGGTAACGATAAGGAATTAAGTTATTGCTATTGCCAGTGTAATTAAGCTCACGAAAGGTATAAATAACCCCGCCGCGATTAGCTACCTCAAGCACTTGAATATTATGAGCACGCAGCCAATTTGGTAACCATTGGGCAAATTCTGGCGTTTCTGGTTGAACACTCAGCTGTCCATCGATCACTTCAACGACCGAGCGCAGCTGATGCTGTTGCTGATTAAATGCCAACTGACGGAAGGTAAGCGCACCCCCAAGCAATACCAATAGCACTGCCACCACTACGCAGCTAATGGTAAATACTATGATCCGACTGGAAAATTTCATTAAGGGTGTTCCTCACCTTCAAGCTCTTAGTCGCACCATCCTTTGGTATGACCATTGCTTGAGTATATCAGTAAATTGCAAATAGCTTGGTAATCACAAACAAAAAGACCAGCCGAGGCTGGTCTTTAGCTCAAAAGTGACCAGATATTAGGGTCGTAGCATTCTCTCGCCACGGCTCATGCCACATACACCACTACGTACAACTTCTAAAATTTCAGTTGATTGAGATAGTGTCTTTAAGCAGGCATCTAACTTCGCGCTGTCACCACTTAACTGCATCACATACATGCTTGGTGTAACGTCGACGATTTGACCGCGGAAAATGTCACAAGTTCGCATCACTTCTTCACGGGTTGAACCCGCTGCACGCACTTTAACCAACATGATCTCACGTTCTACATGCTCAGCTTCGGTGAGTTCAGATACTTTTAGCACGTCGACTAGCTTGTTCAGCTGCTTAGTAATTTGCTCGATGGTGTTTTCATCACCAAAGGTACAAATAGTCATACGTGACAAGGTTGGGTCTTCCGTGGTTGATACAGTTAGTGAATCAATGTTGAAACCACGCTGTGAAAACAATCCGGTTACGCGAGACAAAGCGCCGGCTTCGTTTTCTAATAATACTGAAATAATTCGGCGCATTATGTTCTCTCCGTTTTGCTTAACCACATATCTTTCATTGACTCGGTTTTAATCTGCATTGGGTAAACATGCTCTTCAGGATCAACCATGATATCCATAAATACCACGCGATCTTTCATCGAGAAGGCTTTCTCCATGGCTTCATCTAACTCATCGGGATGATTAACTTGCATACCAACATGGCCATAGGCCTCTGCTAGTTTCACAAAATCAGGTACCGAATCCATGTAAGAGTGAGATTGACGGCCATCGTAGAACATTTTTTGCCACTGCTTAACCATGCCCAGCGAACGGTTGTTTAGTGAAACAATTACTACCGGTACGTTGTATTGCAAACAAGTTGAAAGCTCTTGAATATTCATTTGAATCGAGCCATCACCGGTTACACAAGCAACAGTGGCATCAGGGAAGGCAAACTTAACCCCCATAGCTGCCGGGAAACCAAAACCCATGGTGCCTAAACCACCAGAGTTAATCCAACGACGCGGCTTATCAAAGGGATAATACAAGGCAGCAAACATTTGGTGCTGACCCACATCAGAGGTTACGTATGCATCGCCCTTAGTAGCGCGATACATTGATTCGATCACTTGTTGCGGCTTAATTAACGTATCGCTTTTGGCGTAGTTTAAGCACTTACGGCTGCGCCATTCTTCAACTTGTGCCCACCAATCTTTAAGACTGTCAGCATCGTTTTTAGCGTCAGTTTCTTTAATGCACTCAAGCATTTGATCGATAACCGAATCAACCGAGCCAACAATGGGGATGTCTGCACGGATCGTTTTCGAAATAGACGTTGGGTCTATATCAATATGCAAAATAGTGGCATTAGGACAGAACTTCTTCACGTTGTTAGTTACACGGTCATCAAAGCGTGCACCTACGGCAAAAATAACGTCTGCATTATGCATCGACATGTTGGCTTCGTAAGTACCATGCATACCCAACATGCCCACAAAACGTGAGTCTGTAGAGGGGAAGGCGCCTAAACCCATTAAGGTTGAGGTAACCGGCATGTTGAATATTTCAACTAGCTTGCTAATTTGCTCGCCAGCTTCAGCCATAATTGCGCCACCACCAATGTATAACACTGGTTTTTCGGCTTCAGCTAAGGCTTTAACCGCTTTCTTAATCTGCCCTTTGTGACCAGTTAGCGTTGGGCTGTAAGAACGCATGCTAACTGACTTTGGATATTCATAAGGGAACTTAAGTAGAGGGTTTTGAACATCTTTAGGCAAGTCGATAACCACCGGACCAGGACGACCAGTAGATGCGATGTAATACGCTTTTTTGATAGCCGCTGGGATTTCCTCGGCCTTTTTAACTAAAAAGCTGTGTTTTACTACGGGGCGCGAAACGCCGATCATGTCGGTTTCTTGGAAGGCATCTTGGCCAATCAAGCCTGTTGGTACCTGACCAGATAACACCACCATTGGAACCGAATCCATATAAGCAGTAGCAATACCGGTAATGGTATTTGTAGCGCCAGGTCCAGAGGTAACCAATACCGTACCTACTTCACCAGTTGCTCGTGCATAGCCATCGGCCATGTGCACAGCAGCTTGCTCGTGCCTTACCAATACATGTTCAATATCGCTACTATCAAACAGTGCATCATATACATCTAATACTGAGCCACCAGGGTAGCCAAAAATGTGTTTAACACCCTGATCTTGCAAACAGCGGACGACCATTTCGGCGCCGGATAACTTCTCCATGTTCAAGCCTCCAGGCTTTATTTATTGTAATTGTGGGGATAACTCTATTATGTTGCGGGAAATGGGACTTAATATCCTGTCTTCCAAGGCTAGCACTTTAACGTTTCTTTACCCCCAGCGTCTACGCTTTTGTCTGCTCTTTCTATTCTTTTAAGCAGCTAATCATATAAAACAGCTCAAGCTTCTCGTAGCCACTTAAGAGTTATCTTCTAAGCAAGGCACAAAAAACCGGATGATAAGCAAGTTAACACCCGGTGATTCAGCACTACCATAAAGCACTTAACTACTTAATAGTATCATGCTCTTCTGTTAGCCAAATTTGCTGCTCAGGATCAGAATCTTCACTCAGGGAGATACTCACCCCCATATCGTACAGCTCTTGGATGGTCATATTGTTAGCTAACTCCATGACCTCACCGTCTTCATTAGTAAAACGCATGTTCCCTCCAAATCGTTTACCCAGACACTTTTATTTTAGTCAAGGATTCTGCACTTACCGTGCTGTCGCTCATGATATTGGCCATCAATAATTGGCTAGCCGCCGGATAACTCACTTGCTGCCACATTTCACGTGCCATAGCATCCAAATCTTGCCAGGTATTGTTTCTAATGTGCTCTGCCAGAATGTTGGCCACATCGGGATAATATACCGGCTCACTTTGATCTAGCTGAAGCCATGAATCTAGTATGTAAGGTTCTAGGCTTTCGGCTATATGTGCCAGGCCCAAGCTTTGCAAAGTATAGGCATTGGTAACTTGTTCAAACTGGCCAAATAATGGCTTAACCAACAATTTTTTACCTGCCGCCATGGCTTCTGAGGGTAGTTCAAAACCAGCGTTACAAAACACCCCGGCACAGCTGCGCAAATGCTCAAGAAAGTTTTCCCGATGAATGGGTTGTAACTCTAAGTTCTCTTCTTTTCCAACTTGCTTAATTTCTGGATGAAAACAGACAAATTGATGGCCCGTGAAACGGGTCAATAAGGGGCGGATTTGCTCAAGAGACTCAAAAGGCAAATACACCAAAATTTTGCCATTGTTTGTTAGTGCTTCCAGCTTTTCCACTAGGGGCGGCGCAATAGTTTGCTTAAAGTCGCACCAGTGAACACCGAGGTTATATTCACATGGCGCAAAATTACGTACTAATAATCGATTCCATAAGCCCATTTCTTTAGTGGGAATGTCATGTAAAAACGCTGCTTGGTGAGAGATAGAGATACTGGTTAAACCTTGCTTTTTGGCGGCCCAAGCACTCACCGGTTCAAAGTCATTAATCAGTAAGTCATAACCAGACAAATCGAGTTCGGCAAGGTCTTTGCGAAATTGCTTTAAAGAAAGATCCTTGAAGGTAGCCCATTTATCTACTTTACCGCCCTGATGATGAAAACTAATTCCTTTGAGGCTTTTGTATTCACCAAATTCTGCCACTTTAGGCGCTTTGCCAACCCTCCCTGACATCAATACATCTACCTCGATGCCTTGCTTTTTTAAAGCGCTACATAGCAAACGAGCTCGCGTAATGTGGCCGTTTCCTGTTCCTTGTACACCATAAAGAATTCGCATTATTTGGCTTACCTAATTAATACCGTAAACAATTAACAAACCTAAACAGGCACCCGCTATAACGTCGCTAATAAAGTGCACCCCAAGCAATACTCGAGAGCAGGCAACCAAACTCGCCCAGGTAAAAGCGACACCCGCCCAAGACGGAAATATCTGAGCCACGCTACCAGCCATAACAAAGGCCCCAGCACTATGGCCGGAGGGAAAGCTAAAACGATCGGAAGGGCGAATAAATACCGGTAAAGCTTGTGGTCGGTCTCGTCGGAAAATTTGCTTAAGCAGCAAATAGCACATTAGTTCAATAACAAATGCAGGTAAGGCGAGACTCCAAAAGGCGCCGGCATATGAAGTGAAGGCGATAATGCCACCAAACAAGGCATAGTAATAACCATCACCAGAATGCGATACTACTCTGGCTAGGCGGGCCACCTGTGCATTAAAGCGGTGCCCCAAACAGGTTGCGGAGATTGCATAATCCCACTGGCTCAATCGTTGTAACATACCAAGCTCCTTCTCGTGCTTTCCCACAGACTGGATAAAATGCTTTACCGAGAAATGAAACTAATTTTACAAATCCATGACAAAGACCCACTTGGTGACAAATTACACAAGTAGAGCTCGGTGCTTTTGCTGCAGAAGAAAATAGAACGGAGCCCAATAATAGATCTAGAGCGTGAGGTTTATTGACTCAGCGTGGGGTAAAAAGCGCCTCTCCTTGAATAACTAGCCTCGCTTCAGCTGGCGGCTTGTTCGCGTAGCTAAGCATGGTTGTGGCTAATTGGGCTGCTTCGATACCACGCCAGCGCCGCAAAGGTGACAAATTAGCGGAGAATACCGGTTGCAGCGCTGCCACTACTTGCTCAGAAAAACGCGCCTGTGTGCGCTCGCCGAGCAATGGCCCAGGGCGAAAAAGCATTGAGTGTTTAAAACCAAGGCAAGCTAACTGATTCTCTAACTCTCCTTTTATGCGCAAGTAATGAGAAGGAGACTTGGCGTTTGCGAACAAAGACGAGATAAGCAAACAGTCTTCAACATGATTGCGCTTTGCCGCTGTGGCAAAAGCTAAAGGAAGTTCTAAATCAATGGCTCGCATAGCGACTTTGCTGCCGGCTTGGCTAAGAGTAGTGCCAATGCAAATAAATAGGCTGTGACCTTGAATAAGCTGATGCCAACTTTCTATCTTGGCAAAATCTACAACATGCTCCTCCAGTTTATCCGCATTCACACCCGTGCTTTTGCGGCCAAATACCCGCACTTTATCCCAACTTTCATCCGCTAATAGTTGCTCTAGTAAGGCACTTCCAACTAGGCCTGTAGCACCAATTACAATTGCAGTTTTAGTCAATTTATCTCTCCTGATTCACGCTAAATTCATGCCACTACATTTGCTGTTAGCCAGTTTGCCGAGAGCTTGTTAAACTAGCCGAAAACTTGTGCACAGAAAGGCCTAAAACAATAATAAGCCTAATCGTAAACTTGTGCAGTGAAGCAAACACAAATAACAATAGACAAGGATTAATGAATGTCTGACCTAGTCAAAATTTTTGATACCACCCTACGAGACGGTGAGCAAGCGCTGGCTGCCAGCTTAACAGTAAAAGAAAAGCTGCAAATTGCCTTTGCCTTAGAGCGCTTAGGTGTAGACATTATGGAAGTAGGTTTTCCTATTTCGTCACCTGGTGATTTTGACTCAGTGCAAACCATTGCGCGTGAAATCAAAGACTCAACGGTTTGTGCACTATCGCGCGCCTTACCCAAAGATATTGATGTAGCTGCCGAAGCCTTGAAAGTGGCAGATGCTTTTCGAATTCATACCTTTATCTCAACCTCAACTGTACACGTTGAAAGCAAACTAAAACGCAGTTTTGATGATGTGCTTGAGATGGCGGTAAACGCAGTAAAACACGCGCGTAACTATACCAATGATGTTGAGTTTTCTTGTGAAGACGCAGGACGAACTCCTATCGACAACCTATGCCGCATGGTTGAAGCGGCTATTAAAGCAGGCGCAACTACGGTAAACATTCCTGATACCGTGGGTTATACCGTACCTAGCGAATTTGGCGGTATTATTTCAACCTTATTTAACCGAGTGCCTAATATCGACCAAGCGGTAATATCAGTTCACTGTCATGATGACCTAGGTTTATCGGTAGCAAACTCTATTTCAGCGGTACAACAGGGCGCACGCCAAATTGAATGTACCTTAAACGGTATTGGCGAGCGTGCAGGTAATTGTTCGCTAGAAGAAGTAGCCATGATCATCAATACCCGTAAAGATCAGTTAGGCGGTCTAGGTACAAACATTAAATCTCAAGAGATTTACCGCGCCAGCCAATTGGTAAGCCACTTGTGTAATATGCCGGTGCAAGCCAACAAAGCCATTGTGGGCAGTAACGCCTTTTCTCATTCTTCAGGTATTCACCAAGATGGCATGCTGAAGAACGAAAATACCTACGAGATTATGACGCCAGAGAGCATAGGCTTAAATAAAAATAGCTTAAACCTTACCTCTCGCTCTGGTCGCCACGTAATTAAACATCGCATGCAAGAACTGGGTTACAGCGAAGAAGACTACAAGCTAGATGAGTTGTACGACAGTTTTCTTGAACTGGCTGATCGTAAAGGACAGGTATTCGACTACGATCTTGAAGCATTAGTCTTCTTCAATAATCTACAAGATGAATCTGAACACTACCGTTTAGAGTATTTAAGCGCGCAAAGTGGCTCGGACGTTGTTTCCACAGCCACAGTTAAGCTGATAGCTGGTGAAGAAACCATACTTGAAGCGTCTACAGGTAATGGTCCTATCGATGCGGCTTACCGCTGTTTACGTAAAATCACCGGTTACGACATTAAGATAGATGATTACACCATCGAAGCCGCAGGCGGCGGTACGGCAACCGCCGAGAAAACCGATATTAAAGACGCCTTAGGTAAAGCGGATATCGTAGCCAATTACCAAGGGCGAAAATACCATGGTATGGGTTTAGCTACTGACATTGTTGAAGCATCGGCCAAAGCTTTTGTTCACGTGCTTAATCATATTCATCGCGCCGAGCAAGTGGCAAAACAAAAGCAGTCTAAATTGGGCTAGCATTTAAACAACCGGAGTCGTCATGAAAAGATTATTACTGTGCTTTATCATGATCTCCGGTTGCCTTTCGTTGTCCTCTCAAGCAGAACAGCTTCGCTTTGAAAGGAATGCCGGACACTACAGCTACCTTTGGAAAGACTCCCAAAACAATACTCAGACGCTTAATTTTAGCCTATTAAACTATCCACATAAACTCACCAAATTTACCCAATATCGTCCCGAGCAAGCTCAGCAATATGTGTTAAGCAAGCTCAAGCCTAGTCTGCGTAAAATAGATCCTAAACAAGCTAAAGTGAGCTTTAATACTCAACACGGTCAGCTGAGTTATCAACTACAAGGAAATGACCAAGAGTTTATTCAAGAGCTATCAGAAAAACTCGGTAAAGAAGTGCAGCAGCATTATCAAAACTACTTAACTAAGCACTATTTTGTAGAAAAACAAACAGCCGATGGCGCGATGGGAATAATGCCCGACCATAATAGGCTTGCCCAAGAAAGTGCAGAGTATTTGTTTAGCTGGCTTAATAACAGTTTGAATCAACTCGAAGACCAAGCCAAGCAACGGGAAGTAAGCAATTACCTACTAGGTTTTGTTCAATCCATTCCTTATAGCGAACTGCGCTCAAAGGATCGTTTGCGCGGAGCAGGCTTTCTCACGCCTATTCAGGTAATTAGAAATAATGTGGGCGACTGTGACAGCAAAACAACCTTGCTAGCCAGCGCTTTGAAGACCCTCTATCCACGCTTGGATGTTGCCATTATCTATGTGCCTAATCATGCTCTACTTGCATTAAACATGGCACCACAAGCTGGTGATGAAACTGTAAGAATAGAAGGGAAGCAGTATGTATTGCTAGAACCAACCGGGCCGGCCTTGTTCGAGCTAGGAAAGGTGGCAAAAGAAAGTGCCCAGTACATTCATTCAGGTTTGTATACCTATCAACAAATGGACTGGGTTCCACCAGAATTTAAGAGAGAGAAGTAAACTCCACCGCGTAGTCAATATCACCATCTCCGGCGCAACGAACTACTTTACCTTTGGCGCTAAAAGGCGCAACACCTTCACCACTCAAAGCCACTTCAACTTCGTCGCCAATAGCGAGCTTTACGTCTTTAACACTAATGCCCATCCCAGTTGCACTTAGGTCTTTACATAAACCAGCATAACGCTGTTGACCAACCACAATTCGCAACTCTGCGTTAATTAGCATACGGTGAAATGCACGCTTGTTTGCTTCTCCAATCATGTTCTACCTTCTATAGTTTTTCTTCTGCAAACGAGGCTAAACGGCTCCTTACCACCCCATTTAAATACACATTTGCACTACCATCAAAATCTTTAAAACGCTCTACAATGTAGGTTAATCCCGAGGTAACGGCCGACAAATAGTTGCTGTCGATTTGCGCTAAGTTACCACAGCATACCAATTTGGTTCCTTCGCCGCAGCGGGTAATAATGGTTTTAAGCTGGGAAGCTGTTAAATTTTGACATTCATCTAAAAATACAAATGCGTTCTGAATACTGCGCCCACGCATAAAGTTTACCGATTTAAACTGAATGTTAGCCTTTTCCATAATGTAATTCATAGAGCTAGACATAGATTCATCGTGTTTATGCAACACTTCTAAAGTATCGGTAATTGCGGCCAACCACGGAGCCATTTTCTCCTCTTCAGTACCCGGCAAAAAACCAATAGATTCAGCAATTTCCGGGGTGTTTCTGGTAACAATAATTTTGTCGTAGATACCTTTTTCCACCACCATTTCAAGCGCAGCAGCCATCGCTAATAAGGTTTTACCACAACCCGCTGGGCCAGTGAGAATCACCAAGTCAATATTAGGATCGAGCAAGGCATCAAACGCCATACCTTGGTAGATGTTTTTGGGATGAACTCCCCAAGCATGTTTGGCCATCAAGCGCTCATAACCCAAGTCGAGCAATTCGACATTTTGCTCGTCTTTTTTTACCACTCGCGCCGCAAAGCTTTCGGTGTCATCGATGATGTATTGGTTTACATAACAAGGGCCAAGAATTTCGGCATCAATCACATGGTGGGTATCTCGCCCTTCTGAACTACTTTCACAATCTTTAACTCGCCCCCAAAAGCTACCTTCTAACTCAGTGAAGCCTTTTGCTAGCAAACGAATATCATCGATTAGCTGGTCGGTTCGATAGTCTTCTACACGCTCTAAGCCTGCACCTTTTGCTTTCAGGCGCATATTAATGTCTTTAGTTACCAACACCACCTGACGAGGAGCGTGTTTGTCTTGCAAATAAATAGCTGCGTTGATGATACGATTATCGGGCTCATCGGCAGTAAAGTTTTGCTGGTTCTTTTCAAGTGTATGATCTGCAAAAATCGATAACTTACCACTCACTTGGTTATCAGCATCATTCTTAAGCTCTACACCATTTACAATCTGCTCTGGTGAGGCGGATGCAAATACATCTTCTAATGAGCGAATAGCCACTCGTGCATCTCTGCTAACGTCTTTTTGCCTATCTTTAATTCGGTCTAATTCTTCTAGGACAGTCATTGGAATAACGACGTCATGTTCTTGGAAAGAGTATATTGCGAGGGGTTCGTGCAGCAGCACGTTAGTGTCGAGAATGAACAGTTTACTTGGAGCGTTATTTTCCATATTTGCCCTCCATAGGCCAACAGGCGATGTGAGAAGTATTGCAAACGTTCAATCTCAGGCTAATTCATCCAGATCGGCTTTACAAACTTTTCCACACCATTAACCAACCGAGTGCCGATTTATTAATCAAATATAGAATTAAGGAAATCGGTTTAATGAAGAGATTTACCTGAAAGGAGAGCTATATGAGAATTGAGTTTAGAAGTAAACCGCAGGCAATAAAAAAGCGCTCGTGATTAGACGAGGGCTTAGTATGAGAGCCTGGCGGTGGTCA